>NZ_CACOFR010000044.1 GCF_902626525.1 uncultured Prochlorococcus sp. | reverse complement strand
TTGATCAATTATTAAAATTAATAAACCCCCAAGATATTGATTATTTAATTTCTAGTCATACTGAACCAGACCATTCAGGTTTAATAGGAAACCTCTTAAGTCTTAACCCCAATATAACGATAGTTGGATCAAAATTAGCACTAAAGTTTATTGAAGACCAAATTCATATTCCTTTTAAAAAACTTGAAGTAAAAAGTGGAGAATTTCTAGATCTTGGAACAAACCCTCATAGCGGAATTCATCATAATATTGAATTTATAAGCGCACCAAATTTACATTGGCCTGATACAATTTTTTCTTATGATCACAGTACTCATGTTCTCTACACATGCGATGCATTTGGACTTCATTATTGTTCTGATGAGTTTTTTGATACAGATCAAAAAGAAATATACGATGATTTCCGATTTTATTACGATTGCCTAATGGGCCCAAACGCGAGAAGTGTTTTGCAGGCTATTAAAAGAATAGATAAGCTACCTAAACTAAAAACAATAGCCGTTGGTCATGGGCCTTTGCTTCATAATCAAGTAAATTTTTGGAAAGGAAAGTATCTAGAGTGGAGTGGTAATAAAAGTAAAGGCAATGAATTTGTATCAGTATGCTACATAAGCGACTATGGATACTGTGATCGACTTAGTCAAGCAATATCTCATGGAATAAGTAAAGCAGATGCTCAAGTTCAATTAATTGATTTACGATCTTCTGATCCTCAGGAATTAACAGGTTTAATTTCTGAATCAAAAGCAGTTGTCGTTCCTACATGGCCAGTTGATTCTGATAATGAATTAAAAGAATCTCTTGGAACTTTATTTGCCGCATTAAAATCTAAACAGTTAACGGCCGTTTATGATGCATTTGGAGGAAATGATGAACCAATAGATTCCTTAGCAAATAAATTAAGAGAACTAGGCCAAAAAGAAGCTATTAAACCTTTAAGAGTTAAAAATATTCCTGATCCTATAGTTTATCAACAATTCGAAGAAGCTGGAACTGACTTGGGTCAATTAATCAACAAAAAGAAAAATATTGCATCAGTTAAAAGCCTTGATTCAAATTTAGATAAAGCTTTAGGAAGATTAAGTGGGGGATTATACGTAGTTACAGCTAGCCAAGGAGAAGGTTCAACATTTAGACAAAGTGCAATGGTTGCAAGCTGGATTAGTCAGGCAAGTTTTTCTCCACCTGGCATAACAGTTGCTGTAGCAAAAGATAGAGCTATTGAATCCTTTATGCAAGTGGGGAAAGGCTTTGTTGTCAATATTTTACGAGAAGACAACTATCAAAAAATGTTTAGACACTTTTTAAAGAGATTTGCTCCTGGAGCTGATAGATTTGCTGAAGTTGATATAATAAGCAACATCGCAGAGGGAGGACCAGTTCTATCTGATTCTCTAGCTTTTTTAGATTGCAAAGTAAGTTCCAGACTAGAAACTCCAGATCACTGGATAATTTATGGAATCGTTGAAAATGGTAATGTTTCTGACTTATCATGTAAAACAGCTGTTCACCACAGAAAAGTTGCAAACCACTACTGATTAGACTTTTCAAGTAGAGTTTGAGAATAATTAGTATCACTGAACTTAAATAGCAAATTTATTTTTTATTTAGTTGAAAACAATATAGATTGAAGTTATAACTAGTTTTCTTTTGATTAATAATTTAAAATTAGTTGAAAATAAACTCCTTCATATTTATTAAATATCCAAAATTTTATTTGCCAATTATCTTTTAACAAATTTACTAATCTTTTTAATAATGCGGCGGTTCTGATTCTGCTGGAGGAAAATATGTTTCCTCGTAATTAACTTTTTTCTTCTTTCTGAAATATTCTTCGGATGAATCTAATCCATCATTATCGTCATTACTTTCTCTTTCCATTACTTCTCTAATACACTTCTTACTTTATCTGAGAATTTTTGTTCTTTATCAGTTCTTGTATTTACTTTCATCGTTGTATAAATTCTAGGAGCACCTTTTGAATGAATTTTTTCATGGCACTTTTTAACACATTCAAATACTTTGTTCCAATCTCCCTCTATTGCAGTTCCATTCGCTC
>NZ_CACOFR010000043.1 GCF_902626525.1 uncultured Prochlorococcus sp. | reverse complement strand
GAGCCTTGGTTATTGAGCAAATTTAATAATGAAGAATATACAAAATTAGATTACATTAAACCAATTGTTAATATTCCCAAAACATATAGAGAAGCTAGGGAAAAAATTCAAGAAGTAACGAAAAAAAATGGCTATTGGGATATATCCAAAACAATCTATTTAAAGCATGGCTCTAGAAAAAAAACTGCAATGAATAGAAGACCTAAAAAAAGTAATTATAAAAAACAAAAAGAAATTCAATATGAATTAAATTTAGGAATATAAATTTTTTTATTGATTATTTTATTACAAATATAGGATTAAATTTTATATAAATAAAATAATCGGTTAATGAATTTGGTAAATCCATTTAAAAAATCCACAGTCTAGTTATCTAAGCTTTAACCTAGATTAGAAAATACAGAAACATGCCAAAACCTACTAAAGAGCTAAAGTCAACTCCTTTCACAGAAGTAATTGAACTTGAAAGGATAGTTACTCCAGATGAAGAAAAAAGAGTTGATCATATTTTTGTAAGAAGAAAGAAAATTTGTACTCGTCATCCTGAGGCTTTTGCTACAGAAGAAATTGCGAGATTTGATGTTGCCTGGCCAGAAGAGCCTAAAAAAGAACTAAAAGATTCAACTAAAGTCAAGAAAGAAGTCGAAATAAGCCTTAATTAGCTATGTCAAATAGATTTGAGTGGGATGATACCAATAGCTCAGGAATTTGGTGGAGTACAAATGTGAGTATTAGAGATGAATGTATTTTGCTTAAAGAAGATACTGAATGCAATGATTCAGATATAGTGGAATTGCTGAGAAGCATCGCACAAAATATTGAAGATAATGGTCTTTAATCCATATACATAATTGATTAATATCTGCATTTAAATAAAAATATTGTTTAATTAATAATCTCCATCATTAGATATTGACATGACTATCTTTTTATCATTTCTTTTTCTTAAAGTTCTTTTGCAGCTTTAATTAATTCGGTAGTGATACCTATCTCACTCATGGAATGACCAGCATCATTAACAATGATTAATTCAGAATTCTTTAATTTCTTATTTAGATCCCAAGCACTCCTAACAGGACATACTACGTCATATCTCCCTTGAATTATTTTTGTTGGTATAGATTCTATTATTTTTATATTTTTCAAAATAAAATCATCCTCTAAGAAAATATTATTAATAAAATAATGACATTCGATCCTTGCGAAGGCATCTGAAAAAGAATTAACTTGGGACTTATCAAAATCAAATTTCTTATTTATTAAATGACTAGTTGAAAGTTCCCATTTTGTCCAAGCTTCTGCTGCTCTTGATCTACTCTTCGCATCTGAAGATGTTAGATATTTATAAAAAGAACTTATCAAATCATTTCTTTCTTCTTTTGGTATTACAGAAATATATTCTTCAAATTCATCAGGGAATATTTCACTTGCACCATATTGATAGAACCATAATAATTCAAACTTTCTACATAAAAATATTCCTCGCAAAGTTAAGCTCATAACTCTTGAGGGATTTTTAATTGCATATATAAGTGAAAGTGTTGATCCCCAAGATCCACCAAACAAATGCCAACTATCTATTTTTAATAGCATCCTTAATTTCTCAATATCATCAATTAAATGCTTAGTCGTATTTTCCTTTAATTCGGAGAAAGGAGTTGAAGAACCGCAACCTCTTTGGTCAAATTGAATAATATCGAATTTATCTGGATCAAAGTATCTTCTATATCTTGGTTGACTTCCTCCTCCTGGTCCTCCATGAACAACAAGTATTTTTTGGCCATTTGGATTACCAGATCTTTCCCAATAAATAGTATGAATTTCACTAACTTTTAAAAAACCCTTTTCTCGCACTTCAATTTTCGGAAACAAGACTTGATCTCTCATTTTGAAATATTTTTAATCACAATATAGATCTATAGTATCCAAAAATAAGTATAGTTTAAAATAATTGCCACAAATAAAAAAGGACTGTTTAAACAGTCCTTTTTAATATCTGATTTCCTTCTTTCAGGATATAAAATTACATATTTTAAAGTCTATTTACTCATAAACTTAGAATACGTGAATTAGGGGATTTCTCTCGATAATTTCAGTCCCTATTGTCGCTAGTAATTATAAAGCGAAGTCTTATCAGACTAATTGATTGAACTTTAATTTTCGAATAATCCCATTCTCAGGAATACGCTTCCTATATTTTGGAATTTGCTAAATTTCAGGCGGACTATCAATCATTAAGATTGCCTCCGAACTCAACATTTATAAATTACTCCTTTTTATATTTTCAGTAAATCCGTAAATATGCTGATTTACTTTTTTCT
>NZ_CACOFR010000042.1 GCF_902626525.1 uncultured Prochlorococcus sp. | reverse complement strand
CTAATGTTAATAATTCATTAAGAGAATGTGAGTTTAATCAAATAAATATTAATTCTCGAAAAGATGATTATTCAAAATTAACAGCCGAAGATGAACTTTATGATGAATTTAATTATCTTCTTGATGAATAATTAATTTTAATATTTCCTTATGCTTCAAAGTAATAGATTATCAATTTATGCTATTGGAAAAATAAAAAAAATATGGATTCGAGAGGGAATAAATCAATATAAAAGAAGAATGCCTGATCTCAACATTAATGAATTGAAGTCCTTTAATATAAATAATCTTAAATGCAATAATAATATTATTATCTGTCTATGTGAAGAAGGCAAACAGTTTAATTCAGTTGAACTATGTGCTTTGCTCTTAAACTTTAAAAATAAAAAAATTAATTTCCTTATCGGTGACACTGACGGGATAAGTTTAGATATTAAGGAAAGATCAGATCTTCTTCTAAGTCTCTCCCCATTAACTTTTCCCCATGAATTAGCCAGATTAATTCTACTCGAGCAAATTTATAGGGCTATTTCTATATCTAGCAATTCCCCTTATCATCGTTCTTAGAAAAATTAGATTTAACCTAAAATTAATATATAAAAGTTTAATAACCAACCAATTCTTGCACTTTTATTATATAGTACATATATACTACTAAATTAAGTTTTGGATTTCTTTGATTCAACTGCTAAAAAGTTTAAAATCCCCTTATTAACTGATTCAGTATCAGCAGGATTTCCTTCTCCTGCAGATGACTATACAGAAGAAAATATTGATTTAAACGAACATTTAATATCTAATCCGTTTAGCACTTTTTTTCTTAGAGTTAAAGGTGACTCAATGATAAATGCAGGGATTAAAGATAAAGATTTAATAATAGTAGACAAGAGTTTAACAGCCAGGCCAGGGAACATTATCATTGCGATGATAGACGGGGAATTTACAATAAAAAGATTATCTATAAAAGATAATGAATTATATTTAAAAGCAGAAAATCATAATTATCCTAACTTTAGATTTAAAAACCACATTGATGTACAGATATGGGGGGTTGTCATTTATTCAATACATAGCCATTTATGAGAATTTCAAGTATTGATGCGACAGCTCTTATAGATGCTAATAATTTTTACGCGTCATGTGAACAAAATATTAATCCTCATTTAAGAAATAAACCAGTAGTAATTTTATCTAATAATGACGGCTGTATCATTGCGAGAAGTCCTGAAGCACGAGCTTTAAAAATTAAGATGGGAGCTCCGTATTTTAAAGTCAAAGAAAGATTAAATAAATTAGATGTAGCGGTTTTAAGCTCAAACTACTCGCTTTACAGCGATATGAGCAGAAGACTAATGAATTTACTAAAAAACTACTGTGAACAGTTAGAAATTTATTCTATTGACGAAGCATTTGTCTCGATTTCTAGACCTAATGATAAAAATCTATATCCTTGGGCAAGAAGCATAAGATCATTAATATATCAGAATCTGGGGATTACCCTAACAGTAGGAATAGGAGAAAATAAAGTAAGAGCAAAAATTGCTAATAAATTAGCTAAAAATATTGATTATTCAGCTGGAATATTTGATTTAGCTAGAATCGAAAATGAGAATAATTATTTGAAAAGAGTTAGTGTAGATAAGATATGGGGAGTCGGGAAACAAACCTCAAATTGGTTACAAAGTAAAGGCATTAAAAATGCGAAAGAATTAAGAGATATGGAAGAAAATGAAATTATTAAGAGATTAGGAATCGTAGGAAAAAGATTGCAATTAGAACTAAAAGGTCATAAATGTCTGCCTATAGAAAAAAGCAAGAAATCAAAAAAAGAAATTCAGGTGAGCAGGAGTTTCGGTACTCCTGTCACAAAATTAGAAGACTTAACTCAAGCACTGGCAACTCACGCAATAAAAGCGTCTGAAAAAATGAGAAGTCAGAATTTACAGTCATCCGATATTAGAGTATTTGCCAGAACCAGTATATATTCAAGTCAAAAATATCAAACAAGTGCTCATAGAAAACTTATAAATGCAACAGATGACACAAATAATATTCTAAAAATAGTAGTTGAATTATCTAAAGAAATTTATAATCCCGAATATAAATTCTCAAAAGCTGGTGTTTTGATGCAAGATCTAACAAATAGAAAATATTTACAGCAATCAGTTATCAATTACGAATCTCAGAAAGACCTAGAAAAATCAACAAATCTTATGAGAAAGATTGATTTATTAAATAAAAGATTTAATAACAATGCAATTACATGGGCTATTGCAAAAAATCCACAAAGTTGGGCAATGAATAAGAATTTCTTAAGTAGCTCATCTACAACTAATATAGAACAAATCCCAACTATAATGAATTAAAAAATAAAATGGAATTTATAATATTTTTAAGCAAATTAGATAAGGAGATTCTTGACTTGTTACTAAAAGCGAAATACATAGTTGAAGAAAATAAAATT
>NZ_CACOFR010000041.1 GCF_902626525.1 uncultured Prochlorococcus sp. | reverse complement strand
CAGAATAAGCGAAAACGAGGCAAATAAAACAATAAATCTTCAATTAAGTTTTGAAGAAAAAAGAAAACTCTCAGATGTTATTTTAGATAATTCAGATGATCAAAATAAATGGATCAACAAAATTAAAGAGCTTATTTAAAACTTTCGCTATTCAACTTATCTGCGAGAAGTTTATTTGCAAGTTTCGGGTCTGCTTTACCTTTTGTTCTTTTCATAAGTTGACCTACAAAGAAACCAAGAAGTTTAGTTTTTCCATCTCTAAATGCTTTAACTTCATTTGGATATTCAACTATAAGTTCATCAATCAGCGGCAAAATACTTGCAGAATCAGATATCATTGATAGCCCTTTTTCTTCAACTAAATTTTTTGGAGAAATATTTTTTTGAATTAATTCAGGTAAAATTTCTTTTGCAATTTTTCCACTTATAGTATTTTGTGAAATCATATTAATCATCTCAGCAAGATTTTCAGGACTAAGCTTTAATTCACTAAAACTAAGTTTATTTGCTTTTAAATAACCAACAATATCACTTGTAACCCAGTTTGAGGCTAATTTTGCATCAGCACCATTAGCCACTGTATCCTCAAAAAAAATTGCCATATTTATTTCATCAGAAATTACCCTTGCATCATATGCAGATAAACCAAACTCATTTACATATTTATTTCTTTTCTTTGCAGGTAATTCTGGTAGTTCCTTAAACCAAATCTCTTGTTGTGCTTTTGTTATTTCAATTGGTCCTAAGTCAGGATCAGGAAAATATCTATAATCACTACTACCTTCTTTTAATCTCATGCTTTTTGTTAATTGCTTAGCTTCATCCCATAACCTTGTTTCTTGGTAAATTTCTCCTCCATTTTCATAAACCTCTATTTGTCTAGATATTTCATAATCACAAGCCTTTTGAATTGCAGAAAATGAATTCATATTTTTAATTTCAACTTTGGTACCAAAAGGAGCATTAGGTCCTTTTCTAACCGAAATATTGACATCACATCTTAATGACCCCTCTTGCATATTTCCATCTGAAACCCCTAGATATCTAACTGTTCTTCTAATTTCAGAAGCATATTCAGATGCTTCTCTACCTGTTCTAATATCTGGTTTACTTACAATTTCACAAAGCGCTATCCCAGCACGATTATAATCAACTAATGAATATTTAGAACCAGCTAATCTATCACTTCCTGAATGAACTAATTTACCAGCGTCCTCCTCCATATGTAACCTTTCTATTCCAATTTTTTTAATATATGGTTCTTTATTCTTTTCTATTATTTCAACCTCTAACCAACCATTTTCAGCTAACGGCTCATCAAATTGTGAAATTTGATAATTTTTAGGTAAATCAGGATAAAAATATTGTTTTCTATCAAATTTACAATGTTCTGCAACATTTAAATTTAGCGCTAAAGAAGTTTTCACAGCATATTCAAGAACAGTTTCATTCAAAACTGGAAGGGTGCCTGGCAACCCACATACTACCGGATCAATATGAGTATTTGGAGCATCACCAAAAGCAGTTGATGCAGATGTAAATATTTTACTTTTCGTATTAAGCTGTACATGGGTTTCCAAACCAATCACAGCTTCCCAAGATTCAAATTTGTTCATTATCAAAAGTTTCTTCTTTAATACTATTGGATATAAGGTAAAAGAGGACCAAACACAAGTAAAAATATTAAAAATTAAATGACCCAAGAAACAAAAAATTCAATTTTAATTATTGGCGGTGGACTAATAGGTTTATCTATTGCTTATGAATTTGCTAGAAATAATTTTAAAGTTTTGGTTCTAAGCAAAAATAGAGGCGAATCTGCTGGATTTGTTGCAGCAGGAATGTTAGCAGCTCATGCAGAAGGACTAGAGAATGAATTACTAAAATTTGGACAAGCAAGTCAAAGCCTTATTCCAAAATGGATAAAAAGTATAGAAAAAGATAGTGATATGAAATGTGGTTTAAAGAAATGTGGAATAGTAGTTCCTTTCACAAATAAACACGAACTTGAAGAATTTCCCACTTACAAATATGGAAGTTATTTAAATCAAAAGGATCTCCAAACAGAAATTAATGGAATAAATTCTATTTGGAAATATGGTTTACTTTTTGAACAAGATGGTCAGATAGATAACAGAAGAAGACTAATGCGTGCCCTTGAACGAGCATGCTCCCTTCATGGAGTCAAATTTCAAGAAGGATCAGAAGTAAAGGATTTGAAAATAGAGGAAAATAAAATTATTGGTGCAACAGTTCTAAATGCCACAGGAGAATTGAAAAAAATTACTTGTGACAAAGCAATTCTTTGTAGTGGTGCTTGGAGTAAAAAAATTTTTAATAAGATTCCTGTTTTTCCTATAAAAGGACAAATGCTATCAATACAAGGTCCAACAAATTTCTTAAAAAGGATTATTTTTGGACCAAAAACCTATCTAGTTCCCCGTGATGATGGACTTATTGTTGTTGGAGCTACAGTTGAGAAAGACTCAAAATTTCAAAAAGGCAATACTCCTTATGGAATAAAACAACTGCAAGAAGGCATTCGATCATTATTACCTGAAGCAACTAATTGGCCACAAATGGAACATTGGTGGGGATTTAGACCTTGCACTCCAGATCTTAAACCGATTCTTGGTGAATCTAAAATTGAAAATCTTTTCCTTGCTACTGGACATTACAGAAATGGAGTTTTATTCTCCGCAATAACAAGTGACCTTCTTTTAAAGTTAGTTCAGAAAAAAGATCTCAAAGAGATAGAAATAATGTTTTTAAAAAAATTTTGTTTAGATAGATTCGAGCTTTAATTTTTAATTTTCAGATCGCCATTTTGAATC
>NZ_CACOFR010000040.1 GCF_902626525.1 uncultured Prochlorococcus sp. | reverse complement strand
CCATAATTTAATCTTAGTGAATAAAATTAAAATCAGAAACAAAAAATAAAATTACTTATTTTATTTTTGTTTATCATATTTTAATAATTAAATATCATTGCAAAAACAAATTAAAATAAAACTAATTAAAAAAATTTAATATAATAAAAAATTAGTATTTGGTTTGAAATGTTTGCTATTGCACTTGGAATGTCCCCTTTAGAAAAAATCACTGTTGCAATATCTGCTTCAATTTTTATAATCGCTTTTACATGGGTCTCAATTAAGGGAGATTTAAGAGAACTAGCTAATGAACTAATTGAAGACAATGAAAATAATAAGGATAATTAAAAAAATCTTTTAACCTACTTTGCATGCAAACTAGGATAATCAATTATATGCCTAATTTCTTTAAGAGAAGAACCATAGATTTTTTCACCATTTAAGTGAACTCCGATCCATTTTTCCTTATGATTAAAAAAATTATTTTTACTAGTTTCCCTCTGAAGATAATCTTTATTATCCCAAGTTAAGGTTATATCCCAACCCTTATAATTTTCTATCATTGAGAGTGAGAGAACATATTCAAATAATACTCAGAGAAACAGAGAATAAAAACAAAGGAAATAAGTATTTTTTTCGTTATTTTTATTTAATATTTATTTAGAGCTAACTTTTATTTTAAGAGCAGCTTGATCAGCATTTTTTCTAGCCAAATTAATGTCAGAATTTGATGAAAGAACAACGCCCATTCTTCTACCTTTCCTTGAGACTGGCTTGCCAAATATGAGCACTTTAGTATTTTTAAATTCTAATGCTTCATAAAGGCCCTCATAAATAGGATTTATGCACTCTTGGTTAGAAATTATAACTCTGGTTGCAGAGGGTTCTATTAGATTGATATAAGGTATTGGTAAATTTAAAAAAGCCCTTAAATGTAATTCAAATTCATTAATATTTTGACTAACTAATGTAACCATGCCGGTGTCATGAGGTCTTGGAGATAATTCAGAAAATATAACCTCACTTCCTTTTATAAAAAACTCTACTCCGTATAATCCAGCGCCATTAAGGTTATTTAAAATTTTACTTGTCATTTTCTTAGCTTCAATAATTAAGGACTCATTGATCTCAATAGGTTGCCAACTACATTGATAATCTCCATTAAATTGAATATGTCCAATTGGTAAACAAAAAATATTTTCACCACTTTCTTTTCTTACAGTTAAAAGAGTAAACTCATAATCAAAATTAATAAATTCTTCAATAATTACACCTTTAACCTTTCCTCTAGAATTAAATTGTGCCTGCTTCCAGGCATTTTGTAAATCATTTTTTGTTTCAACCAAACTCTGTCCCTTTCCTGATGAGCTCATTAAAGGCTTGAGTAAAAGTGGGAATCCAATTTCATCTGCTTTTTTTTCTAAATCATCAAATTCAAAAATATAATCAAACTTTGCAGTTTTTATTTTTAAATCTTTAGAAGCTAAGTCTCTAATTTTATCTCTATTCATTGTCATTTCTACAGTTCTGGCGTTTGGGACAATATTGAATCCTTCATCCTCTAATTCTTTTAAGGCCTCAATTGAAAGTGCCTCTATTTCTGGGACAACATAGTCAGGCTTAAACTCCTTTATAACATTTTTTAAAATAATTTTATCTCCCATATCAATTACTCTTGAATAATCAGCAATTTGCATTGCAGGTGCTTTTTCATATCGATCAATTGCAATCACCTCTAACCCTAATCTTTTGGATTCTATAGCTAATTCTTTTCCAAGCTCGCCACTACCAAGCAATAAAATTCTTTTTTTAGAAAAAATTGAATCTTTCATGTTTAAAAATTATTCGTCATCAACAAAAAGTTGTGAAGATACATCATCTGTGATTTTTTTATCTTTAGAATAACTAAATAAAAATTTTCGTCTAAACCAATTTTGATTTCGAATGTTATTAGTTATTGATCTTGCAATTGCTCCTAAAAAGAAGACTCCAATTATTGCCCAAATAATTCTTTCTAGAACAATTGTAGGTGAAAAACCTTGACCGGAATTAATAATTTCAGTAAGTGGGTCTAAAGAATCCAAATTAAAACTGACTATTCATACTAATTATAGTGGTTTTAAGAAATGAAAAATTAAAACTTATAAAACAAATAACCAAAAACATCAAATAACTTAAACACAAAAAAGGATATACAATGTTATCTTCAAAGAGTAATTTTTTTAAGACATGCAAGTTGACGTACAAAATACTACTGTTCTCTCAGCAGACGGATCATCTATAAAACTTGGAGAATACTCAGGAGAGGTAATTTTAGTTGTAAACGTAGCTAGTTATTGCGGAAATACTGCTCAGTATGAGGATCTTCAAAAGCTACATGATTTATATTCAAGTAAAGGCCTAAGAATAATTGCATTCCCATGTAATGATTTTGGTAAACAAGAACCTGACTCTCTTTCAGAAATAAAAGATTTTTGCACCACAAAATATGGTGTTAAGTTTGAAATCTATGAAAAAGTTCATGCTAAAGGCAACACCACAGAACCATACACAACGCTTAATAAAGTTGAACCAGAGGGAGACGTTGAATGGAATTTCGAGAAGTTTTTAATAGGAAAAGATAGTAAAGTAATTGCGAGATTCAAACCGGGTGTTAAACCATTTGACGAAAACTTAATAGCAGCTATAGAAGTTGCTTTAGAAGCATAAAGATATTTCTATAATTCAAATTAAAATATTAAAATAAATATCCTTTATATTGAATAAAGAGGTATCAACTTATTCTCCGAAATACATAACTTTAAATTCATAACTGTCTAGTAACCTTAAATTCAAATTTTATTTATCATCAGAATTAACCTTTACCTCTATTATTGGATGTCTAACTGGTCTT
>NZ_CACOFR010000039.1 GCF_902626525.1 uncultured Prochlorococcus sp. | reverse complement strand
AATTCTTTTTCGTGACCATCTGCTTCAAGTTGTTTTAAATCTTTTTTCTCCTCGATAATTCCTTTAAGAATGCTATCTAAAATAGAATAAGGTGGGAGCGAATCAGTATCTAATTGATCTGGGCCCAATTCAGCACTTGGAGCTTTAGAGCGTATATTTTCGCCAATTATATTAATTTTAGTGTCTAAAATATGTAATTTTCTATGATTAATTGAATCTTTACTATCGAGCCAGTTACATAATTTAAAAACATAAGTTTTATATAAATCTCCAATAACAGATAATCCTCCATTCATATCACCATAGAGTGTGCAATATCCCACAGCTAGTTCAGATTTATTACCTGTTGAAAGTAATAAATGCTTTTCTTGATTAGCTAAAGCCATCAGAAGGGTTCCTCTGATCCTTGATTGAATATTTTGATTTGTTATTTCAGCCGCTTCAAAATTAATGCTTTTTATGAAAGATTCTTCAAAAGAGGTCATTAGGCTTTCGATGGGGATGGTGTTGAAATTTATTTTTAATCTTCTTGCTAAATCTTTCGCATCACTTTTTGAATGGTTGGAGCTCCATTTGGAGGGCATTGAGACGCAATAAATGTTGTGACTGCCAAGGGCAGCTGTCGCAATTGCTGCAACTAGTGCTGAATCAATGCCACCACTTAACCCAATTAAAGCTGTTTTAAATCCGCATTTTTTTGCATAATCTCTTACTCCAAGAACTAATGCATCAAAAATTGATGACATTTCAGAGGTTTCAAATTTATTTTTTTCAGGTTTTGTTTGCTCAATTTCCCAACTGAAGAGGTCTTCTGAAAAAGATTTTAATTGCTTAATTTTGGATCCATTCTTATCAAGAATAAAACTATTTCCATCAAAAATTAAATTATCATTTGCTCCAATCTGGTTTACATAAATCAAGGGTGCTTGAAGATATTGAGCCGCAAAACTAGAAACTTTGGATCTAAGATCTAATTTTTTAAAAGTATATGGGGAGGCCGATAAATTCACTAAAATATCAACTTTTTTTTTCTTTAAATCGGTAATAGGATTTTTTTTATGAATTCCTCTACCTTCTATATCTTTGTTGACCCATAAATCCTCGCATATAGTAAAACCAATTCGCCAATTTTTATTTTTAATTTTTTTTATTAATACAGAAACTTTTTGTTCTGATCTAAAGTATCTTTTTTCATCAAATACTTCATAAGTGGGAAGTATAATTTTACGTGCAATTATTTTCCATTCACCGCCTTCAAGTAATGCAATAGAATTATAAAGATTTGGGAAAAAAGAATCATTTATTATTTCTGCGATCCCAACTGCGATACTTAAGTTTCCATATTTTTTATTAATATCTAATGCTAATTGGTCAAGTATTTGATATTGATTTTGAATTAAATTCTTTTTTAGAAGTAAGTCTTTAGCTGGATATCCCCATAATGATAGTTCTGGCGTTAGAACTAAATCTGCAGAATATAAGCAAGCCTTCGAAGCAACAAAAAGTATTTTTTTCGCATTGCCCTCTAAATCTCCAACCACTGGATTAATTTGAGCAAGTAAAAAATTCATTCAACTAATTCAATGGATACATATAAAAGTTATTCTTTTTGACGATATCTATTAATGATGTTGGTAAATTAGCATAATTAAAATTTGATCTGAACTTAGAACTTGAAATTTCTGGGATTTTTATGGTTGAAATCTTAAATCTAACTTTATAAGTTTTTAATTTTTTAAGAGTACTTGATTCCACAGGATATCCCTTTCTTTTAATTATAAAAAAGCTTACCTCATTAATAATTTTATCAAAATTCTTCCAACAGAAAATATCTTTAATTAAATCACTACCTATAACAAAATCTAAGTTATTAATTTCATAAATATTTTTGCAACTTTTGATTGACTCTAATGCCCATTGGCTACTTACTCTTTGATTAAATAAAATTCTGGAATTATCTAAATCGTCAATCAAAGTTTTTAATAAGAGGCTACGAATTGAGATATTTTCTCTGTGTTTTTTGTTGGGATTGTTACTTACATAACTAATTGTGCAAGGAAAAATTTTGGATAATTCTTCAAGTATTTTTTTATGTCCAATGGTAGGTGGATCTGCACTAGTACCAAACAAAGCAATGCTTTTTTCCATATTGTGTTTTAAGGCAGAAAACTCATGTAATTATTATTTAAATTCCTATTTGATAAATAAATATTAATGTATTTAAAAATCTCAGGTTCTTTAAAAATCATATTTTGGATAATAATAGAAGGCTCCGTATATGAAACTTTGCTTCTTGTAAATAGCTCTTTAGCGGCCAATTTCCCAAGGATTTTGGTAGATTGAATTGCAATTGCTGCTTGAATAATTGCTATTGGCCCATAGGGTAATAATGACAAACCATTAGTGAAAGGAGCCGTAAATAAAATCACTTTCCTAATAAGGTTAAAAGATGAATTGATCCCGACTTGAGTGACTCCTAAAAATAAATTATTAATAGAAATATTTTTGAATATTGTTTTTGTAGATTCTCCCTTCAAATTTAAGCCGTATATTCTACTTAATTCGCTAATTAATGCTGTATCGAGTGCAAAACTACTAGCAACATCAATAAAAATAAAAGGATTAAGAGCTACTGCTGATGCCTTTAAGGTGGAAAATTTACCAATAGTTGATTGAGCTAATTTTTGCCTTCTTTTTAATCTTTGCTCTTTTATCTTTAGAAACAATTTGTCAGCTAATTGAAGAGAATTTAGGGTTAATATTGTCTCTCCATGTTGATTAATTATATTTGTTATGTAGTTTTTAAGATTATTTTCATGATTAATTATTATGGGAATATTTAAATCTTTTGGGAGTTTGGATTTTATATTTTCAATTATTTCATTTAATTCATTTTTTTTAAAAAGATCTACTT
>NZ_CACOFR010000038.1 GCF_902626525.1 uncultured Prochlorococcus sp. | reverse complement strand
GATTAAAATTAATTAATTTATTTATGATTTATGGTTTTGCTTACTTAGGAATGGTTCTCGCTATTACTGCAGGCTGGGTTGTACTTGCAGTTTTAAAAAAACCTGATTTTATAGAAAGACCACTTAATGAAGTGAAAAATAAAATAAGACCTTTTTTAAATCCAAAATAAGAAAATGAAATTTGTTCTAATTTTTTTTTAATTGGATTAATAGTAAAAATTAACTTTATAAATATTCAACCAGCATTTGGAGAAATATTTGTAGAGAACAATATGGTAAAAAATCAATTGGCTGAAAAATATTGCGATTCTCTAGAAAAAAATCTTTTCAAAGGTCTTGATAGAGAATCAATCTTGAAATATGAATATTTCTTCTCATCTATTCCAAAAGATTTAATAAAAGATGAAAATGAATTTTTAGAAACTTTCAAATCAAGTGTTAAATCAATCTGTTCATATGAGTTTTCTGAATCTAATGAAAAAGAATTAAAGTCCTTTTTAAAAGCTTATCTTAAAACCAAAAGTAATACTCCAAAAACTAAAGTTGAGGTAATAAATCCAACACCAATTAATACGGCAATAATACCAGTATTTAGATAAACCTTAACTGTAGCTAATTCTTTCCCTTCTTTTTTAGCCATAATTTTTTACTTGAATAAACACATCCAAGCTACCAATGAGAACATCAATAGGGCAAGGCTAAAAATACTTTTACTATTAGCTTTGCCTTTTTTTTCTGTTGATTTAAAAGGGATTAACGCCATAAAACTGATTAAAAGGAAATTATTTCATGTTTTTTCAATTTTTGGGTTATTTCGTAACATCAGCCACTCCAAAGATATTTTTTACTACACCTTCTACCCTCGAGCTATACATTATGGTTGATTGATAGCTGATCTGAGTTAAGAGGAAAGTAACAAAACTCTTTTTTTTATGGATAGATATTTAAAAAGTGAGGAGGCATCAAAGTTTTTAGGCATCTCATCATCATCACTTTGGGAACTAAAGAGTAAGAAAGTATTAAAATCTGGTAAGCATTGGATATATGTTAAGGGTAAACCTAGAAATAATATTTTATTTAATGTAGACAAAATTAGACAATGGCAGATAGATATGACTAGATATATTGAAAGTCCAATAAGTGATATAAATGAACTATCAGAGATAAAAACTTTAGAAGATTGACAGTAGATCTAAAATAAATGCGATTATATCCTCCTTTTTATGAAACTTGAATCGATCTCAATTGCTGGTAAAGATGCAACTCAATCAGGTGTTGGGAAAAAGTTTTTAATAATATCTATTTCACTAACAGTACTTTTAAATCTTTCAATCGCTATTTGGTTTTTTATGAATGATATGGGTAGATTTCTAATTAAATAAAATGGTTACTGATTCCAGCAATAGTCTGGATAAGGATTATTTTTGGCTGTTGATTATTTTGGATAATTTAGGATTTATATATAAATGAATTACTGATATGTTCCTAATTTAAAAATTTTAAAATATATATGTTTTTATTTATAAGTCATAATAATAATCCCTCTTTAAAATTTTAAAAAATTTCTTGCTAAAACATAATTTAGTTTTTATTTATTTCAGAAGGTTTGAGAAATTAGTAAAAACTTCTTCCACGCCGCACGCCTACTATTTAGATTTTAAAAATTGTTTTTAAATAAGAAACTTCTATAATTTAGGCAGTTATTTTGTATTTTTTGTTAGCAGATATAAGCCATCCTATACATTGCATTTTAATTTCAGAAGAAGTACCAAGTATTTCAATAATTTTAAATGAAAGGAGATCAAATTCATTGAAAGGATCGATCTTACCGAAAAAAAATATCAGAGGAAATTTTTATACTCATAAACCAACTAGAGAAAGGCCCACAAGCTGGAGCTTTGAAAATGGTGGGACCATTTTTAGTGGTCAAGCAATACTGCTAAAAGATGGAAAGATTTGGCATCCATATCAAACAAAAATTAAATCACATGAAGTAAATATGGTCATATTTTCAGCTTTATCCTCAAAATTATCAAAAATCACTGATAACAAAAATATATTAAAGGCCACATCTGGTTTTTTTAAAATTGGAAGTGGGTGCTATGGTGGAAGAATTTATAAATTATAGCTTTTCTCAATTTCTGGAAATTTATATTGCACTAAATTCATTGATTACTTTGAAGGTTATAAAATTTGTCTTTTAAAAGTTCATATTTTATTTCTATCTTAAAAATTCATCTTATTAGTTATGTTTAACTTTTAATCAAATTAAATGTTCGAAGCTTTAGTTTATTTACTAATTGGGAAAAACCAAAATTATCAAAGAAACTATTAAATATGGAATCTTACAAAGAGATAATTTTTATTGCTTTAGGATTACTTATTGTAATCTTCGCAGGCACATTAGCATTAAGGCTTGGGATAAACTTAAGAGAATAAATTTTGATAAACTTTAAAACATTATTTCCTATAGTCATAGGATTCTCTTTTTGGATTTATGGAAACTTATTATTGATAAAAAAACTTCAAAATAAAACTTCTGAAATTAACAAATCAAAAACATTATTACAGGGAGCCATGGATCAAGATTTAAATAATAAAAATAAATCTAATGAAAATAATTTATTCAATGTAGTTAAAAATGAGGAAGCTTTTCATCTAAATTCACTTATCACAAAAAATATCTCCCTTTTTACAAAAAATCCGAATTATAAAATGCTAACTTGGCTTATTGTTCAACTAATCATATTTTCATTATTTATATTTGCGGTCAATATATTCAAAAATAATCTTATTCCTTACTTTAATGCTTGAAACTACAAGAATATACATTTCTTAAATTTTTAATATTTATTAGTAGCAAATATATATTAAATTGATTTTTCTATAATCCAACGATAGCCCCCACTTCTATCATTTTCCCTATAACAAATTCCTATTAAATCTCCGTTTTTTCTTCTCAATGAACACTCTATCCCATCTTGCGTTTTATAAAAACTTGATGAATTTGGACAAACTTCTTCACCTTCCTTATTCATTTTTTCAA
>NZ_CACOFR010000037.1 GCF_902626525.1 uncultured Prochlorococcus sp. | reverse complement strand
AAACATAGTCAAAAAGGAACTTAATTTAGAACTTGATAAAATTTCACTAGAATTGATCCCTATACCAACAGCACGCTGGCCTGGAGGCATAATTGTTTATGAACGTACTCAAGAGATACTTCTAAGTGAAAAAATTTTCTCTGCACACATTGCATCTGAATATTGGTCTGAAACAAATCGAGTTAGTTCAGAAATTGATAGAAAACACTTTTATGATTGCCTGATGGCACCAATGTCTAATCAAGTGATATCTATTACTGAGAAAATTGCTGAGTACGATATAAAAACTATTGCTCCATTACACGGTCCTGCTATCGAATATAGTTTAAAAAGTTTTTTAAATGACTACATTAGATGGGGCGAAAATCTCTCCACAAATAATCCTAAAGTTGCTTTGATTTATGCAAGTGCATATGGCAATACAGCCTCAATAGGTGATGCACTGGCTAAAGGGATAAATAGAACCTCAGTTGAAGTTGAAAGTATTAATTGTGAATTTACAACCAACGATTTACTTATAAAATCCATTCAAAATGCTGATGGATATCTAATAGGATCTCCTACACTTGGTGGGCATGCTCCAACTCCTATAGTAAGTGCTTTAGGAACATTATTATCAGAAGGTAATAGAGATAAACCAGTGGGAATTTTTGGTAGTTTTGGCTGGAGCGGCGAAGCAATAGATTTACTTGAATCAAAATTAAAGGATGGTGGTTTTAAGTTTAGTTTTGACCCCATAAGAATTAAATTTAGTCCAAATAAACCAAAGATTAAAGAATTAGAAGAAATAGGAACTCACTTTGGAAGAAAAATTATAAAAAAAGCAAAGAAAAAACCAAGAAAATCAGTTACAGGAATGATAACAAGTAAAACTGATCCAAAATTGCAAGCTCTTGGAAGAGTAATTGGTTCACTATGTGTTTTAACTGCCTCTAAAGGTAAAGAAGAAAATAATATCAAAGGAGCTATGCTTGCATCTTGGGTTAGTCAAGCAAGTTTTACTCCTCCTGGTTTGAGCATTGCTGTTGCAAAAGATAGATCGGTAGATTCTCTTCTTCAAATTGGAGATGCATTTGCATTAAATATTCTTAGTGAGAAAGATTTTAAAGAACCTTTGAAAAGATTTACAAAATCCTTTGCGCCAGGAGAAGATAGATTTGAAGGATTAAATATTGAATTTACGCCAAATGAACAGATAATCATTCCTGAGTCTTTAGCATGGTTAGATGCTTCTGTAAAAGAAAGAATGGAATGCGGAGATCATTGGGTAATATACGCTGAAGTGCTACACGGTAATATACTAAAACCTGATAGTTTAACAGCAGTTCATCACAGGAAAACTGGTGCTAACTATTAATTTTATTTATCAAATTTATGACTGAATCAAAAGATCTAATAATCATTTCCGCTAGTTGTGGAAAAAATTTAGAACTTTCTAAAAAATTCCTCGAAAAAAGTAATGAACTTAAAATATCTTCTGAGATATTGGATCTAACTACTCTTAATATCCCTTTATTTAATCCACGAATTCATAGCAAAGATAATATTCCAGCTGAAATAGAATCAATAAAAAGAAGGCTTTTCTTAGTAGAGAGGTGGGTTATTTGTGCTCCTGAATATAATGGATCTATTCCTCCAATTCTCTCTAACTTCATAGCATGGCTTTCTATCTCAGGAGATGACTTTAGGAATTTATTTAATGGTCAACCAATTGCAATTGCAACATTTTCTGGAGGCATAGGATTAGAGTTACTTACCTCATTACGAATACAATTAGTCCATTTGGGAAGTCAAGTATTAGGAAGACAACTTTTATCCTCTTATAGTAAACCTATAGATACCAAAACTATTGAAGATATTATTAAAAGACTTTTACAAATGAAAAAATTAAAAACATAAAATTTAATGGCTGAGAGTTAATATCATTTTTTTTCATTCCAAATTTTTAAAATTTGCCTAGCCATGGGAAGTGCATGGACAGATCCCCCACCAGGTGTATTTTGTGCGAAAGCAACTACAAGCAACTCACTCTTTTCGGAAGGGGTAAAGCAAACGAACCAAGCATGATCTAAGCCACCTTCACCATCTTCAGCAGTTCCAGTTTTACCTGAAACTGGAGGTAAATTTGATACTCCATAATTAATTGATACTCCCGTACCAGACTCAACTACTTTTCTAAGACCTCGTTTTATCAACTGAATATTATTTGGATCAATATCGATCTTAATGCGTTTTTTATCAAACAGATATTCTTCATGTTTTTTGGCTAAATGAGGAGTAACTAGATAACCTCCATTTGCAATCGCAGCATATGCTCTAGCTATTTGAATAGGGGTAACTTGAACAACAAATTGACCAATAGACATACTCGCAATATCTTCTGGAACCCAAGGAGTTCTTCCTGGTTTACCCCATCCTCTTCCTTCTTTCGCCCATTCACTACTCGCAACTAATCCTATATTTTCTTGTTCAGAAATTTCAATTCCAGATAATGAATTAAAACCAAGCTTTTTTGATATTTCATAAATTTCATCAACTCCTACACCATATCCAACTTGATAAAAGAATGTATTACTTGAAACTCTTAAAGCATCTTCATAACCTATTGGTCCAAAACCTAAATCATTATGTTCTCTAAAACATTGACTGCCATACGTGATACATGGTTTTGTCTCCAGAATAGTATCACTTGGAAACTTCCCACTTTCTAAGCCAGCTAGAGCAGTTACGATTTTCCAAACACTTCCAGGATCATAAGCATTTAATGCTCTATTAAAAAGAGGTTTTTGAGGAGAATTAAATAACATATTATATTCTTTTTCAGGCTTAAAATCTTTTGAAAAAAAATTTAAATCAAAAGTGGGTCTACTTGCCATAGCTCTTATTGCGCCATCCCTTGGGTCCATTACTATTATCGCCCCAGCTTTTTTATCTTTAAGTACTTCCTCAGCAACTAATTGTAAATTCAAATCAATTGTCAATTCAATATCTTTACCTTGTATCGAGGGTTTTATACCTAATGATTTTTGAAATTTACCTAAAGAATTCACTTCAACCATTTCCCCACCCCATTCACCCCTTATAAGGTCTTCATATGCATATTCAATTCCAGTTCTCCCAATTAAGTCATTAATTTTATAACCTTTATTAGCTAAAAATTTATATTCTGAATCAGTGATTGGTTGTGTA
>NZ_CACOFR010000036.1 GCF_902626525.1 uncultured Prochlorococcus sp. | reverse complement strand
TAAAAGGCTTTTTAAAAGACTTTGGCAAACACTCATACCTATTTTTGTCTATATCTTTTCTGTTGGATGGGATAAATTAACTGGCAGGTTAAAAAAAAGGGAACAAGCAAGATTTAGAGCAAAAGAGTTAACAGATTTACTAGTAGAACTAGGACCTGCTTTTGTTAAAGCAGGCCAAGCTTTATCAACAAGACCTGATATTATTCCAGGTATTCTTCTGGAAGAATTATCTGAATTGCAAGATCAACTACCTGGATTTAATGGAGATAAAGCTATGGAATTAATAGAAGAAGATTTAGGATCCAAAATAGATGAAATTTTTTTAGAGATTGATAAAGAACCAATTTCAGCTGCATCATTAGGACAAGTTCATAAAGCAATTCTAAAAAACAAAGAAATTGTTGCAGTAAAAGTCCAAAGACCTGGTTTAAGAGAACAAATAACTTTAGATCTTTACATAGTCAGAAATATTGCTTATTGGTTAAAAAATAATATTGGATTAATAAGAAGCGATCTAGTAGCGTTGATTGATGAGTTAGGAAAAAGAGTTTTTGAAGAAATGGATTATTTAAATGAGGCTGAAAATGCGGAAAAATTTAGAAACTTCCATAAACATAACAAAATGATTGCAGTACCAAAAATATACAAAAAAATAACATCAAGAAGAGTTTTAACTATGGAATGGATAGAAGGCACAAAATTAACCAATTTAGAAAACGTGAAAAAATTAGGAATTGACCCAGATAAAATGATTGATATAGGAGTGCAGTGTAGTTTAGAACAACTTTTAGAACATGGTTTTTTCCATGCAGATCCACATCCAGGCAATTTATTAGCCTTGAAAGATGGAAGATTATGTTATCTAGATTTTGGCATGATGAGCGAGGTTTCGAGAGAATCTAGGTCTGGCTTAATACAAGCAGTTGTGCATTTAGTAAATAAAAACTTCGATAAATTATCCCAAGATTTTGTAAAATTAGGATTCTTATCTGAAGAAGTCAATTTAGAGCCGATAGTTCCTGCATTTCAGGATGTTTTTATTGATGCAGTTGAACAAGGGGTTTCAAAAATGGATTTTAAGAGTGTCACTGATGATATGTCAGGCGTAATGTATAAATTCCCTTTCAGATTACCTCCATATTATGCACTTATAATAAGGTCATTATTGACATTAGAGGGAATAGCTTTAAGCGTAGACCCACAATTTAAGATACTTGGCGCGGCTTATCCATATTTTGCTAGAAGATTAATGGAAGATCCTGATCCGCAATTAAGAGAAAGTTTAAAAGAAATGCTTTTTGATAATAAAAAATTTAAATGGGACCGTTTAGAGGATTTACTATCTAACGCTGCAAAGCAGACAAACCTCGATTTAGAAAAACTTTTAGATGAAGTAATAAATCTTCTCTTCTCTGCAAAAGGAGGATTTCTTAGGAATGAAATAATTGAAGGCTTAACAAATCAAATAGATTTAGTTAGTCTAAAAATATTGAAAAATTTAAATAACTATCTTCCAAACTCAATTAAATTAAACATGACTAATGAAAATAACAACTTAAAGGATCTTGTAATACATATAGAGCCATTAAAAAACTTTTTTGAAATTTTGCAAAAAGTTCCTGGATATTCAATTGATATTTTTCTAAAAAGAGTTCCTCGACTTTTAAATGAGCCTTATACAAAAGAAATGGGTATATCAATTGCCAAAAAAGTAACAGAAAAAGGAGTTGTTAGACTTGTAAAAATTGCAGCTGGCGCAAATATCTAGAATGAAAGTAAAAATATTTTTTATTCTAATATGTTCTCAATTACTTTTTAATATCTCAAAAGTTAATGCTGCTGAAGAAATTAAAATTGTATACAGCATTTTTTCTAGAACAATTAAAGTAAATTCATTAAAAAAATTTGCAGAAAAAGGTGATTCAACAAAAAATTTAAGAAGAATATTAAAAGCAACTGGGTCTCCAGATAATGAAATCAGATCAGTTTTAAATAAAAATTTTGAAGTCCCCATTACTATTGCAAGCAAATTAGTATATTCTGAAATAGGTACAGTATTTTTAACAAGGCTCTCAGCTATTATTCATCCTCCCAAAGCAGATGATCAAAGAACGGGTATGTTAGCGCTTAGAGCTAGCACAATCAAAGGAATTAAAATAGGAGATGGAAAAATAAATCTGATAAATTTTTTTGAAGGATACCCAACTAAAACTGTTATTTTAAATGTTAATGCTTTAAGCAAAGTTATGAATAAAGTAGAATCAATTACAGAATTATTAGACTTTTTTACGAATTCTCCTTTAGAGAAAATTAAAACAAATTAAAAATTATGGCGTTATTAAATAAAATAAAAAATAAACTTCATATAAATTACAGAAAAAAAAGATGGCCTGGTCTAATACAAGCTTATAAACAATATCTTCCAGTTTCAAAAAAAACCCCTATTATCTCCTTAAACGAGGGGAATACACCATTAATCTTTAGTGGATCAATTAGCGATTTAATTGGAAATGGTACAAAGGTTTTTCTAAAATATGATGGTCTAAATCCTACAGGTTCTTTTAAAGATCGTGGAATGACTATGGCTATTAGTAAAGCTAAAGAGGAAGGTCGAGAAGCAGTAATTTGCGCAAGTACTGGCAACACTTCTGCTGCTGCTGCTGCATATGCTTCGAGAGGAGGATTAAAACCTTATGTTTTAATCCCCGAAGGTTTTGTTTCGCAAGGAAAGCTTGCACAAGCTTTAATGTATGGAGCTGAGATAATATCTATTAATGGAAACTTTGATAAAGCTCTAGAAATTGTAAGAGATTTATCTTCAAATCATCCTGTAGAACTTGTTAATTCTGTTAATCCTTATAGAATAGAAGGTCAAAAAACAGCAGCTTTTGAAATTGTTGATGATTTAGGTATTGCGCCTGACTGGCTTTGTATCCCAATGGGAAATGCAGGAAACATAACAGCTTACTGGTTAGGATTTAATGAATATTCAAAAATAAAAAGAAATTTAAAATTACCAATCATGATGGGTTTTCAATCTGAAGGTTCTGCTCCATTAGTACAAAATATAATAGTTAAAAATCCAGAGACAATCGCAACTGCGATAAGAATTGGAAATCCTGTTAACAGAGAAAAAGCAAAAAAAGTCAAGAAAGAAAGTAAAGGAGATTTTCAGTCAGTTTCAGATGAAGAAATAATAAATGCTTATAAAATCTTGGCCAAAGAAGGAATATTTTGTGAACCTGCGAGTGCAGCATCGGTTGCTGGTCTTATTAAAAATAAAAATAGAATTCAAAAAGAATCAACAATTGTTTGTGTTCTTACTGGAAATGGCTTAAAGGACCCTGATTGCGCTATTAAAAATAATGATGCTATCTTTAGACAAAATATAGAACCTTCATTA
>NZ_CACOFR010000035.1 GCF_902626525.1 uncultured Prochlorococcus sp. | reverse complement strand
TGGAGGCCACAGAAAAAACATATTAACCTTTAATATGAAGCTTTATAAGAATTATTGTGCAGATTGGAGATAAAATCCCAGAATTTTCTTTACTGGATCAAAATGGAATTAAAAGATCTAATAAGGGATTAAAGAATCCCCTTGTTTTGTTTTTTTATCCAAAAGATGATACTCCAGGCTGCACTATAGAAGTTTGCGGATTTAGAGATAAATATGACTTATTTAAAGTATTAGGCGCTCAAGTTTGGGGAGTAAGTAATGGAAGTACATCAAGTCATTTGGCATTTGCCAATAAAAATAAATTACAATATCCACTACTTTGCGATACGAATAACTCTCTTAGGAAAACTTTTAAAGTTCCTAAAGTTCTAGGTTTTATGGATGGTAGAGTAACTTATGTTATAGATCGCAAAGGGTCAGTTAGGCATATCTTTAGAGATTTATTGAATGGTCCTGAACACATTAAAGAGGCTATTAGAGTACTTAAGGAAATTCAAAATCAGTAAATTATTTTCAAACAATTCTAGATTAATAAGTTTTGTTTTATTATAGTTCAAGCATTAATTTAATCTATGAAAAAAATGGGAATGCAAGCTGTTGATCTTGCAATTCAGAATGGAATTGATCTTGACGGTACACCAATCCCTCCAAAAATGCTAAATCTATATAATAGAATAATGGATGAGGAGAATAAAAGACAAAGGAGTGGTGTGAAAAAATCAATGAGAAATAGATGTGTCAAGACAGGTTCTAAGCATTTTGATAAAGAAACATTAAATCAATTATTAATTGACTCGGGATGGGAAGGTCTCAAAGAAAAGGAAATTAAATTTTTTTATAACTAAAAAATAAAAGGATTTTGTAAATTAATCTCAAAAAGTATTTATGTCTATTCTTTTACTTAAATTAAGAAACTGAGAACTAATCAAATTCTTTCTTAGATCCAATTTTTAGAATTAATTAAACCATCCTTTTTTTTTGTCAGGGGAAATAATTTTTTCTTTTTCAGCTTTTGTTTTATTATTTGCTTTTTTGAAAGCCAAGTTGGCCTCTATAACCGTAACTATTGATATGAAAAAAAGACCAGAAATTCCAATTATTTGTTCACTTTGAGAAGGTTCTGAATCTCCTTGTAAAAAAAACCCTAAGGCGAACCATGCAGTACTAGCAGTGATGGTAAAAAAATAGGGTTTCCATCTTCTTTGATATAAGTAACCCGATCCTAGACCAGGAAGAAAATTTAAAAAAGATGCTACCCAGCCTTTTGAAGATGCAAGTATTTCGACTTTTGAGGGGTCAGACATTATATGTTAGGTATTTATTAAATGTGCATTTATGTAAGCGAAAGATATTAGTGCACAAACGACCCAACTGAAGGGTAAGAACATTCTTATTTTTTCTTTATTATTATTCATTTATCAATTATGGAAAATATTTTTTAAATCTGTGGATTTAATGGATATCTTAAAATCAGAAGAATTAAAAAAGACGGTTAAAAACCGTCTTTGAGAAAAGTAATAACTCTAAAAAAATTATTTGTTTTTTGAGGCTGATAGTACTTTAAGTTCTTTCTTTACTTCTTTTTCTCTCTCTTCAAGATGTTTTAGTTGAGCTTTAAATGCATCTTCAAGTCTTACTTTTTGTGTTGAAATTTCATCAAGTTCTTCTTGATGTTGGTTTTTCTTTAGCTCCTTCATTTCAGTATCAGAAATAACATATACTGGGCGATATGAAGGTGTTTCGAAAAGAAGATCAAACATTGAATACATAAGTGACCTTTGAATTAGTACAAATCCAATATCTAGTAATTTTTTTAAATATGAAAGGATAAATACCGAAGATATTGATACGGCAAATACACCGAATTTCGGTTTACCTAACATAACCGCCCAGTATTTACCGATCAAATTTCAAGATATGTTTTAGAGTATTAGAGATATAGTTCTAAAAATCTAAATTAAGAATAACTAAAAATGGATTTAAAAATTACTAAAACATTAGTAATACCATCCAACGAAATTAAGTGGCGATTTTCCAGATCCTCAGGTCCTGGAGGGCAGAATGTTAATAAAATTGAAAGCAGAGTAGAGATTATTTTTAATTTAGAAGATTCAAAAGTCCTAGATGATTATCAGAAAGCAATTCTTAAGATTACTTTGAAAAATAAATTAGTGAAAAATATTTTATGTTTGGCAGTTCAAGAACATAGAAATCAATTACTAAATAGGCAGCTAGCCTTAATGAAATTTAGATCAATAATAAAAGATGGCTTAAATAAACCATTTAAATTTAGAAAATCTACAAAACCTACTAAAGCATCGCAAAATAAAAGAGTTGAGTCTAAGAAAAAACGTGGCGAATTGAAAAAAAGTAGACAAAAAGAAAAAATATATCAAGTATGAGAAAAATCAAAATTTCCCTTTCAAATTGTAATGAAAGCATATGATAAATTTCATTTCATATTGCTTATATATTTATTGAATAGCCGATCATTATTTTAATTTATGGGAAAAATTCTCCATTAATGAAAACTAGAAAAAAAATTTTTACTGAAGAAGTGAAATTATCATGAAAAATTGTTAAATCAATGTTGGGAAAAAACTAGTAAAAAATGGTGAGGAAATTCAAAAATAAATTTTTTTATCTCAGAAAATAAATGAACCTTTTGGATATAGCCTGGAAATTTGTTTATGTTGTAAAAATTTCTTTTTTTTGATATCGTTTTCATATCTTCTCAACATAATTAGATAGTTTGTAGCTCCAAAAATTACTAAAAAAAATATAAATCTTATTCCTGCTTCTAAGTTCATATGAGTATTAAGCTTTATTTTAATATGACAATTATTAATCAAAAATCAATCGGTATTTATATCTAATTAAAAGGTCTAGTAAAAATCTTTTTGGATTTTATTGTATAAAAAATACATAATAAAAGTAATATTAGAATTGCACTAAAGCTGCCTATTGGGTTTGGAATATTTTGTGTAAAAGGCCCTGCTAAAAAAGAAGGTGTATTTTCTTTAAATTCAATTAATCCATGGTTTATAAAGAACCAAATACCAACGAGTCCTCCATGTATTCCTATGCAATTCCATAAAGAACCTTTATCTTTAATTCTTACTAATGATAGAAATATCCCAAGTAAAATAAATCCTAAACGTAATCCTATTATGTTCCAAAAGATCTCATCTGATAAATTATGAACGAAGCTAAAAACTATAGCTTGTAAAGCTATTGATATTTTGGTGCCAAATTCAAATTTTAATTCTTCTATTAACCAGCCTCTAAAGATTATTTCCTCTGCGAATCCTACTCCTAATCCAAGTGCAATAGAATTTAACAATATGATGGGCGAGAATTCACCTATCCAAGAAATATAATTTTTTTGCAATAGTGGAAACAGAATTAAAATTATTAAAACTAAAGCCAATAAAAGACCTTGAGAAAAATTGGCAAAGTTTTTTAGGAATTTGTTTTTAGTTATACCAAGAAGTAGCCATGTACTTGATATGTTCCATCTGATAT
>NZ_CACOFR010000034.1 GCF_902626525.1 uncultured Prochlorococcus sp. | reverse complement strand
GATTAATTTGTTTTTCTTTTTTTGAAGCACTCACTGCTTCATAGCTAACATTTCCTGATTGCCTCGCTTTCAAACTCCCCATAAGTAATTGATCGAAGGAAGATTCTATTTTCGCTTTTAAAATTAAATCCTCACCAGCTTCTTTAATTTTAAGATCTCTAGCCTTCTGAATATCTTCAAAAGCAGCATCTTCCTTTACACCTAAAATTTCATAAGGTGATTTTTCACTATTGTTTTTACTACTGTTTGAATCCAAATTTTTTTACCAATACTAACAGAATAACCAATTTTAGAATCCATTAAGGCTTTATAAAACAATTGGTTCGACTCCACTGACAACGGGAGCAACTTTGTTTAAATTTAATTGAGTATTATCTTCAACAAATTGATTTAGATTCCACTCATTTTTAAAAAGAATAACTGGCCTATTCCAACAATCTTTAACTATTTTACAATTGAATATTCTGCCAAGTTTTTCAATTGCTGGCCATCCATCAGAAACCCATCTAGCCAATTGATATGGCATTGATTCAAGATTTGCATCTACACCATATTCACTTTTCAACCTATGAGTTACTACTTCCAACTGTAATTGACCAACAGCTGCGAGGATAGGATCTCTTTTGCTCTCATCAAAGTCATAAAGAATCTGAACAGCACCTTCTTCACGGAGTTCATTAACACCTTTTCTGAAGTTTTTAAATGCTGAAGGATTTGGATTTCTTAGCCAGCTGAATATTTCAGGACTAAAGGATGGTATACCTTCATACTCAAGATAAGTACCAGTATAAAGAGTATCTCCAATAGAGAACATTCCTGGATTATTCAAGCCAATAACATCTCCAGGATAGGCATCATCAACTACTTCTCTTTCTTGCCCAAATATTTTTTGTGGTCTTGATAATCTGATTGTTTTCCCAGTTCTAGAATGCTTAACTGACATATCCTTTTCAAATTTTCCACTACAAACTCTTATAAAAGCAACCCTATCTCTATGCTTTGGATCCATATTTGCCTGAAGCTTAAAAACAAACCCACTAAAATCATCGCTTATAGGTTCAATATCTCCTTTATTACTATTTCTTGAAGTTGGCTTTTGGGCCATTTTTAAAAAACTATCCAAA
This sequence comes from uncultured Prochlorococcus sp., assembly GCF_902626525.1. GTDB lineage: Bacteria > Cyanobacteriota > Cyanobacteriia > PCC-6307 > Cyanobiaceae > Prochlorococcus_A. Next base: position 2,880 of record NZ_CACOFR010000034.1, on the reverse strand, counting down.
AATGGTCTTACACCAAAGTTAGTCATGGCAGATCCAAAGAAAACTGGGGTTAAAGAGCCATTAAAAACTTTTTCTTTTTCAAATTTCGATCCTGCCTCATCAAGAAGATCCAATTCTTCAAGTGAGTTTTCAAGTAAATCTCTCTCTACATATTTTGATAGCTCTTTATCTTCAAGACTTAATCTTTTCTCATTAGATTGTTTGCCTCTAACGGCTTTATCAAATAAAATTACATCTCTCGAAAATCTATCAATAACTCCTCTAAATTCTTCGCCACTCCCAATTGGCCAGTTAATAGGTAAAGTATTTAATCCTAGTTCTGATTCAATTTCGTCAAGTAAAGAAAATGACTCTCTTCCAGGTCTATCCATTTTATTTATAAAAGTAAATATTGGTATTTTTCGCATCTTGCAAACTTCAAACAATTTTCTGGTTTGAGGTTCAAGTCCTTTAGCAGCATCTTCTAACATAACTGCATTATCAGCAGCAGCTAATGTTCTATAAGTATCTTCAGAGAAATCCTGGTGACCTGGTGTATCTAATAGATTGATTACTGAACTTTCATATTCAAATTGCAATACAGTTGATGTAATAGAAATACCTCTTTGTTTCTCAAGTTCCATCCAGTCTGACGTAGCTTTTCTCTGATTACCCCTTGCCTTTACTGCTCCTGCTTGTTGAATGGCACCTCCATATAAAAGAAGCTTCTCAGTAAGTGTCGTTTTGCCAGCATCTGGATGTGAAATAATGGCAAAATTTCTTCTTTTATTTACCGCATCTAGTACGTCTTTATTTTTTAGAATTTTAGTACTTAGGCTCATCTTTATAATATAAAGGCCATCCGCTTATTTATTAAACATTACCATAGACTATTAAATATTTATCACCGTCTTCAAACACATCTAAAGAGAATAGATCATTCTCTAAAGTGAATTTTTTTAACTCTTTAAAAGTATAAGAAGCTCTTAAAGATGCATAATAATCATTAGTTAAAATTTCATTATATTTTTTGGAACATTGTGCTTTGAGTTCTAGAGCAGACTTTTCATCTAATGGCCTTTTTAAGTCCTTATGAAAATTTACAGTAATATTACTAGACAAACTTCTTATGGTATTAAAGAAATCTTCAAGATTGGTAATGTGATGGATCAAACTGTTACTTACAAGTAAACTAATTTTTTTTTTTAATAAAAAGTTTTTTGATTTAATGTCTTTGATATCAGAACAAATGTAGCGTAAATTTTTTAATTTTTTTTGATTTGTAGAAATCTTTTTTTTATATTCCGCTCTTAAAATCATCTCTTTAGAACCATCTATTCCAACTACTTCAGTATTAGGCCATTTTATTGCTAACTTCTCGGAAATATTTCCTGGGCCGCATCCTAAATCAACTATTAAGTCTTCTTCACCTAAAGAAATATTTTTTCTCAAAAGATAATGATTTATTTGATTAATCAGATTAACTTCCCCTTCTGAAAAATCAGCTTCGTCATAAAAAATGACTTGCTCTTTTTTTTCCATTAATTCAGGTTCAGGGATTCTTTCCATATACTTTATTAAATAAAGATTTCATATTAAACATATTTTTACACAAACCGTTAAATAGTGGTAAGAATAGTTGCAGACCCCACAGGTAGAGTTATTCTTCCAGTACTGGTTATTTACATACATTTTTTTATCGTGACTGTTGCACCTAATAAAGCTTCTTCAGAGAGCAACTCCAATAATCTTAAAAAAGATGATTTCCCAATTACAGCACCAGCTGCTTATCCTGTTTTTTTCAGATCTTACAGTAGGAAAACTTCCTCCGGCAAAAGAGAGAACTGGAGAGAAGTAGGAGAAAGAAATTTATCTGGATTAAAAGAATTAGGAAAACTTTCTGATGAAGAAATGATCTTAATGAGGGAGATGCAAAGTAACCAAAAAGCTCAACCTTCGGGAAGATGGTTATGGATTGGTGGAACTCCTTGGATTAATAAGAACCAAAATTTCTCAGGAGCATATAACTGTACCTCAACAAACTTAATTGATTGGGAAGCCTTCGCATTAATGATGGACTTAGCAATGATGGGATGTGGAACAGGTGCAATAATTGAGCCTCATTTTATAAACAAACTACCTACTGTTATAAACAAATTAAATATTAAATCAGTTAGTGAAGTGGGAACAACTCCTAAAGATGAAAGGAAAGAAAAGTCATCATTAGAAATCAAAGGGAAAGATCTTTACATCAAAGTTGGAGATAGCAGAAGAGGCTGGGTAGACAGCTATAAATATCTTCTTGAGGCATCAAGTAACGAAAGTCTTGAAAGAGAAATTGATGTTTATATTAACTTGGAAGATATTAGACCTGCTGGAGAATCATTAAAAGGTTTTGGTGGTATGGCAAATCCCATTAAATTGAAAGATCTCTACTCTAGAGTCGCATCAATTCTTGGAAAGGCAATTGGCAGGAAACTAAGTACTGTAGAATGTTGTTTATTAATTGATGAAGCTGCAGTAACTATAGTTGCAGGTAATATAAGAAGAAGTGCTGGGATGAGGCAATTTGCCTCAGATGATATGGTGGCTGGATCGGCAAAAGAAAATCTATGGAATCAAGATGAGAATGGTAATTGGAGAATAGATCCTGAAAAAGATGCACTCAGGATGGCTAATCATACTAGGGTTTACCACACAAAACCTTCTTACCAAACTATTTTAGAAGCTGTCACAAAACAATTTCATTCAGGTGAAGGGGCTATTCAATTTGCTCCAGAAGCAATAGCGAGGTCAAATGCAGATATTCTTCAAGATGATGAATTGAGAAAGGAGTTTATTGAAATCTACTCAGAACAAGGTAAAGATGAAGCAAGAAATTGGATAAATAGTAGTTATGGG
>NZ_CACOFR010000033.1 GCF_902626525.1 uncultured Prochlorococcus sp. | reverse complement strand
AAAAGAAACAAGACTTTATTTTTTTCATTAGATCTTTATTGACTAAATATTTATCTCAATATTTCCACTTTTATCAAAATAAATTTGATTAGGTAAAGATTAATTTAGCTTTATCAATTTAATTTTTCTTATAATAAATAACGCAATGAAAACACAAATATTCATCATAAATAAACTTAGTGGAATTAGTAATAAAAATAATTGCTTTAATTAATTGCAAAACAAAAATGCGAATAAATTACTAATAAAGTAATCCTATTCTTAATTTTTAAGGATCAATTTTAGTTGAAACTCTGCAGTAAAAATGTCGATTCTTCTCGTAAATAATTTCAAAAATTTAATTATTTTTTTCATAATTAAAGCTTCTTTAATAGTAGTTAATAATATTATTCTCTGAATTAATATATCAATGAGCAAAAATACTGAACCTACTGCTTTGACTAAAATCTAATAAAAGATTTACGCAATATATACCACTAATATTTTTTTTTGTTATTACTGCTCTAATTAAATGATTAATAGCTTATTAAGATACAAGAAAGTATTTATAGATAAAAAATCTAAGAAGTTTAGTTTCATTCTTAAAAATGCCTATTTGATCTAATCAATATGAATTCAATTTTTAATAAAAATGTTGATTGTTTGATAAATATATTTTTCATATTGCTATTTTATGGTTTTTAAGGTTATTTGAATAAGTGACTAAATCCTCGTGAAAAAAGCTTTAGTTAATTTTTTTTACTCGTTACTTATGAGATCAGCCGTAATGCATTACGGAGAATCACTCATATCGGTGAAAATTCTATCCAATTCTATCAAAAGTTTTTCTTGATTCTAAAAAGTTATTTTTTGGAATTTTATAACTTTTAAATCCCACATTAATTAAGATTCTCTAACTCATTAAATTTAAGTTGGTTAATTACTTCTATTGCAAATAAATTTGAGGTTTTTACGGTAGCCCATAAAGTTCATACTTAGTTTCTTAAACTAAATCAATTTGGTCATTTTAATTCTGAAAAATATAATATCTATAAGGGCATTATTGACTTTACGTCTTCGTAAACAGAAAATTAAAAGTAAAAAAACCAGGAAATATATTTGAGAGATAAACCAAAAATATAGCAAAATCAAATAATCCAAAATTAATAACGTTTTTAAGAATATGAAACCTTTTTAAAAGTAGCTTAAATTTTGAGGCAGCAGTAATTTTTTTATATTTTATAGATTATGGTTACTTTAAATAAATTTGCCTAAATAAGATACTGATTCTTATACAGCTAATGTAGTATTAAAAAAATTTAATCGATAAATTCCTTATTTTCAAAAGTTTCAAATTTGCAAGTTAATAAAATATAAATAAGTTATTTCTATTACATCATCAATTTTCTTCTTATACTCCTAAGCAAAAACTGATTTTAAAAAATTTTCTTGCATGTGCCTTATAATATTTAAGTTAAAATAAAATACTTTTTATTGGATAAGCTGAAAAGCTGGAATAGACAGTGATTAAAAATCGATCTAAAATGAGAGTGATTATCCCCTCCTTTTTAATGTTTAAAAGATTAATTTCTGAAAAGATAATAACTCTATTATTTCTCTAATTGACTGATGAATATCTCCCCACATCTATTAATAGATGCTGTAATACTTAGTTCTGCCCTTACAATAACTTTGATATTAAGAGCTAAAGGGAATGCTGTTAGAAAAGAGAAGGAAAGAAAATGATTAATAAAAAAAACGTACAAAACTTAAGAAAAACAAAATTACTTAATATTTGGAACTTTCTTATTTATGTAAGTTATATATTTATTGGATTTTTCTTAGTTTATTTATATTCCTCTTATATATTTATAAATAAATGACGCATATGTATAACATAGCAATCACTTATGGAGTATTAAATCTTCTGTTGCTTGGGGTGTTTACTTACATTACTTTTAGGATGAAACGGTAATTTAATTAAAATATCCTCCTAAATAAAAAACATTTTTTGTAAATTTTTTTATTTAACGAAAATATGAACAACAAATTACAGCCAAAAATTATGGCTTACTTTTTAAGAGAATATGAAATAATTTTGATCTATAAATAATAATGACTAATCATACAAAATTTATAAAGAAACAATATTCATTTCAACAATTATCCAAACTTTATCCAAACTTTTTAAACTTGAAATTTATATTTTTGAAGATCTTTTTCATATTTGTTTTAAATCTGAAGTTTTTTGACCCTTAGTTCGTATAATTTTGTTCCTCTATCAGCAAAAATAAAACTTTTTATTGGTTATTCAAATTAATTTGAACATATAAATAATCAATGGTTAAATTTAATGGCACTAAATGATATATTCATGATCCAATATATCAATTTAGAGAATAGAGATTTTTCATATTATGTTAAGGCAAAAGAACTGGAAGAATATTGGAATCAAGATTATGCAAATCATTCTAATAAAAAAATAATTACAGATTATTTTTTGCTTAATACTATAATTTTTTAAGTATTCTTACGCTTGATTTTTCATAATAACCATTTTAAATAATATTCAGAAAGAGAGGCCAATCAAATGACTAATTTAGGTATAGAAATTTTATTTTGGACAATTTTAATTTCTTATTTGGGATTAAGATTTTCTCAAACTTGGAATGGATTTAAAAAACAGTATTAATTATGAGAAAAAAAGATGAAACTATAAACACAATTCACTGTTCGAAACAAGGAATTAAAAAATCTTGCTTATGTCTTGACTGTAGACTTAGGAAACTATAAATAAAGAATGTATACATTATCCAAAACAAAAAGATTGCTTGGTTTGTTGCAATTAAAATTAATAAATAGTTGTTTTTAAAAGCTAAATAAAATTAAAAAAAAAAAGTCAACTTCATTTAGAAGTTGACATTTAAAGTAATGGAAAGAGTTCTCTAGATTACACCAGGAACTATTTGTCCTGTTGTGACATATGCTCCAACTAAAGCAATTAAACCAACGAGAGCAAATCGGCCATTTAATTTTTCTGCTTTTGTTTTTTGAGGATCAACGTTTCTTGTATTATTTTGATTTTCCATTAAAAAATACCTGGAATAAGTTGACCGGTTGTTACGTAAGTTCCCACTAAAAGCATGAAAGCCATCATTGCTGGTCTTCCAATGGCTCTGTCGAGAATATCTTTATTAGAGTTCATTTAGAAAAAATTTATTATTAATAAAATATTACTAAATGTAAACAACTTGCGAGAGAAAGTTGTATCAAATGATTCATCTGATACAAGAATGAAGTAAAAGTGAGTCAATACTTTGTAACGCTAAAACATAAATATGCTAATGAAACTTTTAAAAATTAGTTTTATTGATCACTAAACATTGCATTTAGATTACTAAGTCAAAATAGTAAATATAAAAAATACTAAAAATGATCCCAGAAATAAAAAAAGAATTCTTTTGTTAATTCATAATATAAAAAATATAAATAAATGCATAATTTTCAGTGAATATTTTTAAATTAATCGTGACTGTAATAATTATGACTATTAAGGTCGATAATTCGTGAATTCTTGTATGCTCTTTAATTTATTTCTCTTAATTTAAAAAGTTGATCGTCGAGCTAATGTATAAAATCAATATCCAATTGGGAAGAATAGTAAAAGTCCATTACTGCCAAAAACAAAAATAAAATTGGATCTTTGATTATTCCGAATATATCTAGAGATTGAATTACTCAAATAACCTAAGAAATTTATAAAGGTTTATTCAAGTTCAAAATTTATAAAAAAAGGGGAAGGTAAAAAAAATTCCTAGATATCAGCATTTAATGCTCAAATTGAACTTAAATTAAAAATATTAATACTAATAATCAAAATAAAGTTTTTAAAAATATCTCTTAAAGTAAAATAAATTACATTTCTAAGTTTTCAGATATTTAAATAGATTGATATTAAAGCATTTTATATTGGAAATATGATTGAACTAAATTTACTATGAATTGTAATATTTGATGTTGATTAAAATTAGATCTCTAAACTAGTTTGGATTTAATTCAATGTTATTAGTAAATGGAAGTTTTGCTTTTTGCACTTTTTTTTATTAGTGTACTTATTTTCTTTATTGCAGGTAAA
>NZ_CACOFR010000032.1 GCF_902626525.1 uncultured Prochlorococcus sp. | reverse complement strand
AAATAATTACTCCTTTTTTTTTTAGATTGGAAATAAGACTTTTGCTTAAGTGTAAACCAGCAGTTGGCGCAGCAACGGCCCCAGGATTAGTTGCATACTCAGTTTGATAACTATTCTCATGAAAAGATTCTTCTTCGGTATTTTTTATATAAGGGGGGAGAGGGATTTCCCCGTATTTATCAAGAAGGTCATTCATTGAATTGAGATCAGTTATATTTTCAGGAAATTTAATAAATCTACCTCCAGTTTCTTCATCAACTCCATCAACCATTAAATTAATATCTCGTGCAGAAGGAGATTTTAATATTATTTTTCTATTTATTTTTAACTTTTTCGCTGGCTTTGCCAAACATAACCAAACACATTCATGGGATCTTTCTAAGACTAATAATTCGACTAACGTCCCATTATCTAATTCAACTTTTAACCTTGCCTTCATTACTTTAGTATTGTTTACAACTACAAGATCGCCCTCTCTAAATTCATCTAAAAGATTCTTGGTAAATTTATTAGTTAAGCAGTCTTCTTCTAAAACACTATTTTTAACTATCATCAATCTTGATTCATGCCTAATTGCAGAAGGTTTACTAGCAATTAATGAAGGATCAAGTAAATAATCATAAGATTCAAGCCTATAATCTCTTTCTTCTTTATTAGTTTGAGAAATCAATTAAATTTAAGATACAAGTGTCTCTGGCTCATTTTCAATCAGGTTAGACAAGTCTTTCAAGAATGAAGCACCATCAGCTCCATAGATCACTCTGTGATCAGCTGTAAGATTTACTTGCATTATCTTTTTAACAGATATTGAACCATCACTATTAGCTACAACAGTTGGTTTCGATGATGCTATCGCTAAAATTGCACCGGTCCCTGGGGGTAGTATTGCGTCAAATCTATCAACACCAAACATACCAAGGTTAGATAAGGTAAATGTTCCCGTTGAGTATTCATCTGGTTCTAATTGTTTTGATCTCGATCTTTTTACGAGATCTTTCCATTCCCTAGATAATTCAAATAAATCAGTATTGCATGGTTCTTTTAATACTGGAGTTATTAGTCCCCCATCTTCCATTGCAACAGCAACAGCAATATTTATATTTTCTGGATAAGAAATTCCATTTCCTGAAAAGCTTGAGTTAACTTGAGGATGTTTCTTTAGTGTCTTTGCAACTGCCTTTACAAGTAAAGCAGTCATAGTAACTCCGTTCTGTTTTACCTTTTTGTAGAAATTATCTAATTTATCTGTATTGATAGAGTACCCCACCCTAAAACATGGAACATCTAAACTAGATTCCATATTTTTATTTACCGCTTTTTGAAGAGTATTAAATTGAACTGTTTCTCCAGGATTACCAAAGCTATTTCCTGAAGTTTCTGGTTTACTTTCAACTCCCAAATTTGCACCAGGAATACTTGCAGGAGAACCACCTTCTCCTATCCATGGTATAGAAACAGGTTGGCCATTAGCTTTTAAAATATCATCGGCTTGAATCCTTCCGTGAGGTCCGGATCCATGAACCTTTGCTAAATCAACACCCATTTGAGAGGCAAGTTTTTTAGCTCTTGGAGATGCAATTATCCTCGAAGAAATATTACTTGTTGCGGCATTAATTTGATCGACATTAAAAGATGGGACAGGCTTTTGACTCTTTAAGACGACTTCTTTAGCTTCTTTCTTGATATTTTCAGTCTGGACTACTGGTTTTTCTTCAATTTTATTGCTTACCAATTCAAGTTTGTCTGAAGTTGAGACTTCGGCTTGATTTCCTTTATTTTGTTCTTGGACAGCAGCTATCTCATCCTCACTTTCTACAATGAGACCGATAGTTTCTCCAACAGGTGCAGTGCTGCCGGCAGGCATTAAAACTGCTGCAAGATATCCATCTTGAAAAGATTCAACATCCATATCTGCCTTATCAGATTCAACAACCAAGACTGATTCTCCTCTTTCAACCTTATCTCCCGGATTTTTCAACCATTCCACAATCTTGCCCTCCGTCATAGTAGAACTCAAGGCAGGCATGAATATTTCGTGAGACATAGGAAATCAGTTATAGCAATGGTTTTCAAAGACTGTCTACCAAAGTGTCTACAATTTATGAGGTTAGACGCCTTTTAAACACTTGTTATTATTATACGAAATCATGTTCTCAGTGGAAACTCTTAAAACTTAAGAAAGTAATAATTTAGATCGATTAGAATTAAAAACTTTTGCCAATTCAGATTTACTTATTTTTATCAAAAATACTAAATCTTTTCTTTAATTATCTATGGATTGAATAATTCCATCTTTAACAGTGATTGAAACTTGCATTTTTTCAATAAGATTGTCGCCCACAGTGACATCGCAGAAACTATCTACTTGTCCTTGATCAACCACTTCATCCATCTTCAATTCGCGAACTTGACTCTGCTGTTGAAGTAGATTTCTTTTTTGTTCTTCAATTTCATTTCGTTTTGCTGCGACTTGTTGTTGCACCTGACTAACCTGTTCTTGAACCCTTGGATCAAGAGGGTTAACCGATTGGGATCTAATATTATTTACTATTTGCTGCCCCTCCTGCTCAAGTTGAGATAATTGCTGGTCTATGTTTGAAATTGCTTTACTTAATTCTTTTTCAGCATCTTCCTTCCAACTTGGTGTAACTACAGCTTTAATAGCTATCGAGCGCTTTATAGATATTGAGTTTTTTGTTTCCATAAAAAATTAAATTACCTTTTCAATATAGATGGAACAAATCAAATTTTCTTACTAAATTTGTTTTCATACATATTTTCTATTTGTAATGAATACTTTTTTTCTATTTCTTTTCTTTTTTGTTTAAGAGTTTGTGTTAACAAACCATTTTCTAAAGTAAAGGCATCAACAAAATAACAATCTAATATTTGTTCTTCTGATCTTGCGCCTAATCGACTTTTCAGCAAATTATTAATTTGTGATTTAAAAAATTTACTAATATTCTTATTTAGGTTTAATTTTGAAAGGTCTTCTTCCAAAAACATGCTTTTAACCAATTCGACATTAGGCACTACAAGAGCTGTTAAACATTTCTTATCTTGTCCTACTAGTTGAATCTGATTAATAAATTCAGAACTAAGGATTTCAGTCTCTAGCGGATTCGGTTCTATATTTTCACCACTTGATAGCACTATTGTATCCTTGGCTCTTCCTGTTATAAAAAGAGAACCATTTGGTATTAGAAAACCTAAATCACCAGTATCAAACCAACCATCCTTGGATAAAACATCTTTTGTAGCTATTTCATTATTAAGATAACCTTTCATTACTTGTGGTCCCTTAACAAGGATTTTTCCGACTTCTCTGAACTTCAAAATCTTTTTTTTATCATCATTAACTATTTTGATTTCAGTAAATGCTAGAGGCTGACCGGATGATCCTCTAACATTTAATTCTCTTCTCCTACAAGTTAATACTGGACTAGTTTCTGTGAGTCCATATCCGACCAAAACATCTACACCTAAAGATTCAAAAAAAAGATCCACATGTTCTGGCAATGCACCTCCGCCATTAATGGGAAATTTCAGTTTTTCTCCGCATAGTTGTCTAAGAATATTCGGCCATAAAAAAATAGTAGACAATTTATGTAAAGGATATCGGCCAATAACAGAGCACAGCAAGCGGATTTTTGATTTAAAAGTTATTTGATTGATATCTAAATTTCTTATCTTTCTTAGATTTCTTTTGAAAACTGAACTATTACTTATCAAAAACTTAATAAGTTTTTGCTTTTTGGAAGGCATTTTTTTCAATGCCTGAAAAAAACCATCATGTATTGCCTCCCATAGTCTTGGTACAGTGGCCATTACAACAGGTTTTATTTGCGTAATATCATCTTTCAGAAATTTTGGAGTTGTATAGTATTGAGAACAACCACATGAAAAAAAGAAGTATTCAGCGCTTCTTTCATAAGAATGCCAGATAGGTAAAACGCTTAAGACAGAAGTTCCAGGTTCTGGATCAGCGATATAGGCTAAATTAATTATTTGATGTAAAAAATTTGCATGAGTCAAGGGCACACCTTTAGGTTTTCCTGTTGTACCAGAGGTGTAAAGAATAGTTGCAACATCATCAATTTTTGGATTAGATTTTTCAATAATTTTATTCTGTGAATTTTCTTTTTCTTCTAAACTTATAAATTGACTCCAACTTATTAAATTTTCAAATTGTTCATCCTCTAAATTGATTATAAATTTCAGTCTTTTTTTTAATTCTTCTTTATTGTTTAATTTTAGCCAAATTTCCTTAGATTGAACTATTAGTCCTACTGAATTAGAGTGCTCAATAATATAGTCTAATTCTATGGAAGGAGAATTAATACCTCTTACTGCATTTATAGCTCCTAAACGCATTAAGCCTTGATCTGCTACTAGCCATCTTGGAGAATTTTCAGATATTACAGTAACTACATCACCTTTTACTAATCCAAAATTTTTAAAAGAAAAAGATACTTTTGTTATCAAATCAGCTATCTCAGAATAAGAGAATT
>NZ_CACOFR010000031.1 GCF_902626525.1 uncultured Prochlorococcus sp. | reverse complement strand
GCAATACCTCCTGTTAAACCAATTCTTCGTTGGTTATTATTTAATTTTTGATGAATACTCATAAATTCAATAATAATCTAATTATCTGTTTCTTAAGTATTAAAGAGTAGTTAGTATGAATTTAAACTACAAAAAAAATTGATCCAGTCTGATCCCATTTGGTCGTATATTCATGAAGGTAATTTAATACCCAAGGGGTTTCTTTTTGCTGGGATATCGGCTGGATTAAAAGGCTCTAAAAAGAAAGATTTGGCTCTTATATTTGCTCCAAAAGGAAGTGTTTTTAGTGGGATGTTTACACAATCAATAGTTCGAGCTACTTGTGTTGATATTTGCGAAGAAAGGATTAAGAAAACATCAGGTTTAGCACGAGCAATTCTAATTAATTCTGGTCAAGCAAATGCATGCACAGGAAATCTTGGATTTCAACATTTTCAAATTGCTACAGAAAAGATTGCAGAATTGTTAGGAATAAGAAAAGAAGAAGTTTTAATGTGCTCAACTGGGGTAATTGGGGTCCCTATTCAAATAAAAGATTTATTAAGAAATTTACCTAATTTAGTAAGTGATTTGAAAGTTAATTGTTTCCAAAATGCTGCGGAAGCAATTTTAACTACTGATTTGACTTTAAAAAAAGTTGCAATAAAGACTATCATTCAAGGCAGAGAGATAAAAATAGCAGGATTTGCAAAAGGATCAGGAATGATTTATCCAAATATGGCTACAATGCTTGCTTTTCTTACTTGTGATGCTGGTATTGAAAAAAAAGAATGGGATAAAATGATTTCTATTGCTGTTAAAAAGTCATTTAATGCAATATCAGTTGATGGGGAGACAAGTACAAATGATTCTTTCATTGCAGTTAATGCTGGGAATAAAGTTGAAAAAAGATTTTTGCCAATTATCCAAACAGGATTAGACATTGTATGTCAAAACTTGGCAAAAAATATTGCAAGAGATGGAGAGGGAGCAAATTGTTTATTAGAGGTTTTAGTTAAAGGAGCAAAAAATACCGATGATGCAATTATGGTTGCCAAATCTATATGTAATTCTTCACTGGTAAAAACTGCAATACATGGTTGTGATCCTAATTGGGGAAGAATTATTTCTGCTGCAGGTAATTCTGGGGTTATATTTAATTTTAATGAAGTTGACTTGTCTATAGGTAACTATCAGATTTTGGAAAAGGGGCAGATAAATCAATATGATTCGCAAAAATTGACAGAATATATCAAATCCAAAATGAAAGGTAGATATTTAGTTGATGATATCGTTCGAATTGTGATGAATCTAAATTCTGGCCAATCTGAAGGGACGGCCTGGGGATGTGATCTTTCTAAAAAGTATGTTGAAATAAATAGCGAATATACGACTTAATTGAAAACCATTGTGCCGCAGTTGTTCTTGGCGAATTTAATTTTTATTAAAACACTAATAAAACAGTAATGAAGTTATAGTAGAAATCTAACTACAAAATCACTATTTAATATTGAAATTGTTCCTTAACACTTTCAATATATAATTCTATTATTAAGAGAAATTTATGATTCAATCTTTTTTATTGGCATGGAAAAATGCTTTTGTTTTTAAAGGGAAAACATCAAGAAAAGATTTTTGGTTTTTTATATTAGCAAATACTATTCTATCCATAACATTGAGTATCACTCAAAATTTGTTTGAGAATTTGGCGTATACTCTTCCTTTATCTCTTAGTAGCGAAATATTTCTATTTATTAGTCAAACAATTCAGATTATTTCTTTCTTCTACCTCTTAGGGAGTCTTATTGTGAGTTTATCAATTCAAGTTAGACGATTAAATGATATATCGAAAAAGTGGGTATGGATTTTTATTCAAATTATTCCAATTTTGGGATCGATATATTTTATATACTTAATGTGCCAACCTTCTATTGCTGCAAATTCACAAGAATAATAAAACACTAATAAAACAGTTATCTAGTCATGGCAATTGAGTTCAGCGATTAAAATAAAAATAAAACACTAATAAAACACTAACTTAATTCTTGAGATCTATTGCTATAACTGACTTTGTCTTTGTATGTTTTTATCAATAGCGAGTATACTACTTAATTTTTAGTAAATAAATTGGCAGATATTCATTTACATAAAGGAATAATATTGTTGTAGTTCCAATTACAGATCCTATAAAACCACTAAAAAAGCTAACTAATAGTCCAGATTTTTTAATTATTTTTTTTTCATTTTTTTCTACCTCATAATCAGGCTTATCTACTACTTTTAAGCGCTGATTAGTTGTTGGTTTTTTAAGCTGTTGGTGTCGGATGAGGGCTTCGAAATCAGGCATGGAATTTGTGAGGCAATTGAACAATAAGCAGACCAGCCCGTCATTCGACGGGGATCTGATCTACCTAAATCGTCTACAGCATCAAATACAGCATTTCCTGAAGCCTCCGCTTTATCGAAAGCTGAAAGTAATGGTATAAATGTATCAAAAACATATAAGCCATAATTCTCTAGAGCTGCTCTTGCTTGTTTTGCTGATTTTTGCTGTCTAAAATCAACTTTTACAATAACTACTGCATGGTTAACTTTTAAATTGCTTAATAAATTTGCTAATTCAACAGTTAATTCGACTGATCTTGCTTTTGCAGTCGTTGGCAAGATAACTAAATCTGAACCATATGCTAAATGTTTAAGTTCTTCTGGATCACTGCTAGCTTGTCCATCGGTAATCACAATTTCTGAAGATCTTGATGCTTTAGCAGCTGAACTGACTGGGAAAACTGGAAAAGGAAGATTACCTCTAGAAGAGTAAGCTAATGCTGATCTATTCTTATCAGCATCGACTATGCAAACTTTTTTACCTTCAGAATGCCAAACGCTAGCAAGATGTATACTTGTGCAGGTCTTAGCCACCCCTCCTTTTTGTCCGCAAACAGTAATAAACAATTTTTTATATTATTTCTTTTACTTTGGAGAATAATTTCTTAATGTCAAGAGAGATTGATTTTTATGCTTAAAAACTTATTTTTTTTGAAATATTTTAAATAAGCCAATTTTTTGGATAACCTTAATAACATGCTGTTTTTAAATAGGATAGTGAAGAAAAGAATTGGAATCGGTACTTGGTCTTGGGGAAATAAACTTTTTTGGAACTATAAATCTTCAAATGATGATGATTTACGTGAGACATATAATGAGGCCTTAGAAAGGGGTTTTGATTTAATTGATACTGCAGATTCATACGGTACAGGAAATTATCAAGGTAGAAGTGAATCGTTAATAGGTAAATTTTTATTAGATACTCCTTCTGCTAAAAAAAAAAGAATTCAAATTGCTACCAAACTTGCACCTTACCCCTGGAGAATTGGTGATAAAGGATTTAATAAACCATTTTTAAAAAGCTTAGAAAGACTTAATAATAAATTAGATATTGTGCAATTGCACTGGTCAACCGCAAAATATAATCCTTACCAGGAATTGGGGTTTTTGAATAATCTTTGCGATTTAAAAGATCAAGGGTTTGATTTTCAGATCGGCTTATCAAATATAGGTCCTAAAAGGTTGCAAAAATTAATTAATTACTTGTCAATCCGAGATAAGAATATACAAAGTGTGCAGATTCAGTTTTCTTTACTGGCTCCAGATTTACAAAAACAATATCAAGTTAAAAATATTTGCGAAGAAAATAATATTGATTTCTTTGCTTATAGTCCTTTATCATTTGGAATACTTTGTATTGATCCAGATAAAGACGAAAATAAAGAAAGAAGTTTTATTCGAAATTTATTATTTGAAAATTATAAAAAATCAACATATGAACTACGGAGAGTTCTTAAAAGTATTGCGAAACAAAGATCAGTTTCTCAAGCTCAAGTAGCAGTAAATTGGTGCTGTTACCAAGGGACTATTCCACTTGTTGGAATGCGGAAAAAATCCCAAGTTATAGATATATCTAATGTATTCAAGTGGAATTTAAATAAAAATGAATTTAATTATCTTCAAGAAATTTCAAGAAAATGTCTAAAAAAAATGCCTAATAACCCTTTTACAAGCGTTTAAATAATTTTTTTAAGTGGATATCTTTTTGGTTTTTTTTATTTGGCAACTATTCCATAGTTCAGTCGGAAATTTTTCACCAGTGAATCTAATTACTTTAGGTTTGAGATTTATTAATAAGTCATTTAAGTTTTTATTAGGTTCCATTGTCTAGATTGGAGTTTTTAATAAGATAAATTAATTTAAAACTAATCTTCTCAGTATTTATACTTATAAAATTAAAAAAATTCTTTTTAATACAAGAAATTGCAGCAATGTTTACAAAATAATAAATTATCTACTACAACTTTTTAGTTATTTAAAAAAGAGGAGTCCTTCCAGACTCCGCGTATCATTTGGTTGATAAGGCTGATATGACCCCATCTCCTTAAGGATCAAGCAGCAACTGGTGCTGTTTGACGGGAGAAACTAACGATTTTGTTAGCGTTTGTGTTTTTGCTCTAACCGAGCAGGCTTCAGTCACCTTCCTTATATCCCGTCGAAACCATTACAACCCCAAAAAGTGGAGTTGAGCGGAATCGAACCGCTGTCCGAAACATCGGTTGAGATCACCTAGTCCAATTGGACATTTATATTCTGACAGGCAAAATGAGTATTGAATAGTATTTTTATTAATTTTTGATCATAAATGAATGT
>NZ_CACOFR010000030.1 GCF_902626525.1 uncultured Prochlorococcus sp. | reverse complement strand
GAAAAGATTCATTTACTAATTCTTGTCCTCTTGTCCATAATGAAACATTCCCTGATCTTTTAATTAATTGAATCCTGATACCGTCGTACTTCCATTCAAATTGAAAATCATTTATTGAATTTTTTAAGATTTTATTTTCAAAAGTATTTGCCAGAAGAAATGGAAATGGTTTTAAATTTAACTCCTCAAGATTGATATTTTTATTAATTAAAATCTCATATGAATCAATTGATGGTTTGAAATCCCCCATTAACCTATGAGAAATAATCTCTTCATCAATATTTATAAGTTTTGATATTGATTTTGTGATTAATCCGATTGATACTCCTACCCTAAAAGTTCCGGTAAGAATTTTATTAAAAATTAGATGGTTATCTTCAGGCAATGATTCCCAAATATTTTTAATTTCTAAATTTTTCTCATCCTCATTAAGTTTTGATAAATCAGGTATTATTTTGCCTAGTAACTCATTGAGACTTATGTTTGATAATTTACTATTTCTAGAGGTATTTTTATTTTTAAGTAATAACGTTATTAACTCAGCAGAATCACCAACTTTTAAATAACATAAGTCAATTAACCATTGTGGATATTCATATAATTGAGAAAAAAGATTTTTTAAATACCTTCCACTTATAAATCTCTTATTATTTTTTCCAGTAAGTAAATATATTGCCCATGAATTATCTATTGGTTTATTTGATAAAAAAAATCTTTTTAAAATTTCAATTTTATTATTTGTACTATTAATTGAATCTAGATCTGCA
The DNA here is from genome assembly GCF_902626525.1 of uncultured Prochlorococcus sp. GTDB lineage: Bacteria > Cyanobacteriota > Cyanobacteriia > PCC-6307 > Cyanobiaceae > Prochlorococcus_A. Next base: position 4,299 of record NZ_CACOFR010000030.1, on the reverse strand, counting down.
AACAAATCTGAAAATTTTTTTAAGCTCATATTTATTTCTCAAATAAAAGAACATTTATTGATTTCATCTCTGTTAAATATTTACTTAAGGCTTCACTATCTCCATGATGAAAAAGTACATTTTTTGCTTCAGACTTTTTTATTACTTCCAAAATTCCATCCCAATCTGCATGATCAGAAATTGCGAATCCTTTGTCATATCCTGACCTTTTTCTTAGAGCCCTTAAAGACATCCATCCACTTGCGAAAGCTGTTTGAAAATTTTTTAAATTTTTTAGATAAGGCCCCTTACTTAACGATGGGGGTAATAATATTAGACTCCCTTTAAATTCATCTATCTTTTTTTTATTTTCGATTTTTATTGTATCTTTAATATCAATTCCAAGTGCTCTATAACAATTGTTCATTTTATAAATACTGCCATGGGAATAAATATTACCTTTGAAATTTGTTTGACTAATTTCATTTAGCAATCTTTGAGCTTTTCCAAGTGAATAACAGAAAAGTAAAGAGGTTTTTTCTGGTGAATTAGTTATCCATTTTGAGATATCAAATGCTATTTTTTTTGTTTCATCCCATTTGAATATTGGCAACCCAAAAGTACATTCGCTTATTAAATAATCAGTCTTTACTATTTCATATTTTTTGCAAGTCCTATCTTCTTGTAGCTTAAAGTCACCTGAAATCAACCATTTTTCTTCAGCAAAAATAAATCTTATCTGGCTAGATCCAAGTATATGTCCAGCAGGATAAAAAGATATATTTGTACCATTAATCTTGAATTCTTCTCCATAATCAAAGGTCTTAATATTAATATTATTTCCAACTCTCTCTTTAAGAAGTATGGCTGTCTCGATAGTGGAAAGATATTCTTCACAGCCAAATGCAAAGTGATCAAAATGGGCATGGGTTATTAATGCTCGCTTCACTGGCTTATTTGGATCAATCCAAATGTCAGCAAGTTCACAATAAAGATTTCCATCTTTATATCTAATTAAAGAATTTTCTTTAGTTCTCAAAACTACAAATAGCTCAATAAAGTTAATTTAGCTAATCATATCCATGCTTGTTTTGATAGTGCTATAGCTGAAATTACTAGTAAAGCAATAACAACAAATTTGTTGCTCCAATTAATCATTAGCGAACTAATTTTGTTAGTAGGTACTATTTTAGATAGCTTAATTTTTTCTTCATTTAGTTTATGATTATCTTCTATTTTATTTGGGTAATTTAAATTATTAATCTTACTTAATAGTTTAGCTTCGCAGTTTGATAGTTGTTCTACTTGATATAGTAAATATTTGTCTTTAGTCTTTAATAAATTATTTAATTCTTTGACATGTACTTCGTTTTTTTTAAGAAATTCATTAACTATCTCATCTGAACTTAACCCATTTTTTATTTGTGAGAGAATATCATCTCTCTTCCAAGAATTATCGAGGGAACTCAAGATTTTGTTTATGCTCATTTTAAGTATTTTTACTTATGATAAATTATTATCTTTTTGTTCTGTGGTTTATTCTTTTAATGGATTAGAAAAAATAATTTTTATTTAAGATTTGCGAATAAGTCTGTTTGCAAAATATTTTATCTTTATTTTTTCATTCATTTTTTTTGAACTTTTTTCTGCTACGACATTTTTTTTATTTAAATTAACAATTTCGTCTGATACATTTTTACCAGATTCAAAATAACTTTTAATTTTTAGTAATTCTTCATTATTTAATCTTTTTGTCGCTCCTTTTGCTTTGATCCCAAGTTTCTCACAGGCCAATAATATTCTATTACTGTCTAAATTAAGATCTTTGGCAATAGTGAAAATTGGGATGTTGATTGACATTATTTTATTAACTATATATTTATTATAGGTAATATAATATATTTATTAATTAGTAATTAACTATATTTTTAACTATTATTAATTTCAATTTTCTTATTTGATTAAGCTACTTCATCTTCAAAATTATTTATATCGTTAAATTTTTTTTTCATGGTTGGGTTATTTCTTGTTAATTTCTTTACCGTTAAATCTTGAGATTTGCTGTCAGCTGATAAGAGGTGTTTTTTTGAGAGAATTAAAGCTTCCTTAGTTTTTTGTAAATGGTTTATTGATTTATCTATTTCAGAAATTGCATCATTAAATCTATCTTTGGCTAGCGATACATTTTTACCAACTGCACTCTTAAATTGCTCAAGAGTACTTTCGAAATTAGTTATGTCGTAATTCTCTCGTTTCATTAAATCAATTTGTGATTTGTATTTTAATGTTTCCATAGATGCGTTTCTTAGTAGAGAAATAATTGGCAAGAAGAATTGTGGTCTTATTACATACATCTTTGGAAATCTATGAGAAACATCTACTATTCCAGCATTATATAGTTCACTATCAGGTTCAAGAAGCGAGACTAGTACTGCATACTCACAAGATTTTTGCCTCCTATCTTTATCTAATTCTTTTAAAAAATCCTCGTTTTTTCTTTTGTTTGTTCCATTAATACTTTCGTTCTTCATCTCAAACATTATGGATACAATTTCAATTTTATTATTATCAAATTCTCTAAATATATAATCACCTTTACTTCCAGATGAGACATCATTGTCCTTTTCAAAATATGAGTTTTTAAATGCTGTTGCGCGATAAAGATTGAATTGAGTTTCGCAATGGATTTCTAACGTTTCGCCTACCATTTTTGTTGACAATCTAGATTTCATTTCTCTTAACTCTTGAATTGTTAAATCCCGTTCGCTAATTTTGCTTTTAAACTTTTCTTCAATTAATTTTTCATTTATTGATTGTTCAAGCTTAATCTTTTCAATGGAATTTGTTAGTGAGGAGTTCTCTTTTTCTAAATAAGAAACAGCCTCATTAACTTTATTTTTTAAAGATAATTCTGAAATAATAGACTGGTTTTTAATCTCATATTTTAATTTGTATAGTTCATTATTAAGTTGATTAATTTTACTTGAAGCTTGATTTTTTAACTCATTTAGGGCATTTATTTTCTTTTCTTCAGCGACATTTAGTTTAGATTCAAGAGCTTGAATCTCAGTCTCCTTAATTCGACTTTGTTCTATTAGCTTTATTTTATATTCATTTTTTTGAATTTCCAAAGCTTTTTTATTATCTTCCTCAGCCAATATAAGCCTATCATTGATTTGCTTATTAAATTCTTCGTCTTTAATTTGAAGAAGTATTTCTTCAAAGCTCTTGGGATCAATTCTGAAAGTTTTACCGCATGAAGGGCATTTAATATCTTTCATTTTTTAATTACGAAATTAATATTAGAAAAGATTAATATTTAGAATTATTTTTTAAAATATAATTCTTGACTTAGAATAAACAATGATTCAATGTTCTGCATTAAAAAATAAAATAAATAATTAATTAAAGTTATATTAATCCAGATTCTTTAAGAATATTAATTTTATTTGCTAATTCAATATCTGCAGATGATATTGATCGATCCAATGTTTTATGTGAGGAAACTGTGTAACCACTATCATCAACAAATTCATCATCTGCATTTTTTAAATGCACATTATCATTTTGAGCCTCTTTATAAATATCTGATTTGAATAAATTTGATTTACTAATGTTGCTATATCCAAAATTTGCAATTCCTCTTGCATCTAATGCTTCCTCAACTAAAAGTCCAACAACTTTCGATCTGCTTATGGATTCACTTTTAGAGATTTCATCAATAATTTCAAGAACCCTTTTTCTCGGAAGGTATCCTATCCTTTTAACTTTATTTTCCATGAAATTTTATATATGTCGTTATTGTAACACTTCTGTCAAATCTGCTAAATTTTGATTCATATTAATTTGTTTAAATCTAAGTAATATAAGAATGTATAATTTGAATGAACTTATCAAGAAAGTTATTTCTTAATTAGTTATATGGATAGTTAGAGGAGTATTATCTAACTTTTTTTGGATAAGGTCAAATTCCTAAAATCTTATAATTTAAATTGCAAACCTTATGAAAGATAAACTTTATGACAACGCTGATAGCTTTGCAATGTCATTTGATGAGGAATGGAAAAATATTGATTGTGATGATTTACGATTAAAGATAGATAAAGTGTTTGATATTTTATCTGAGCATCCTTTTTTGGTTTCTAATCCTGAAAATGCAAAAAAATTGGCAGAATTTAGGATATTTTCATTAAAAAAATTTTCATAATCTTATTTTTTGATTGATTTATTTAGTTTTATTATTCATTACTAGGATCTACATATTTGGTGTATTAAAAAATCCTTTACTATATAAAAATATTGTTATGCCAATTATTGGAC
>NZ_CACOFR010000029.1 GCF_902626525.1 uncultured Prochlorococcus sp. | reverse complement strand
ATGTTTTAACATTAAATTGAAATTTTTAAAAAAATTTAATTAAATATTTATTTATCTGCAAGCAAAGCCTCCACAAATTCATAGCTATTAAAAGGTCGCAAGTCTTTTATACCTTCTCCAGCGCCAATAAATCTTATGGGCAAATTAACTTCTTCAGAAACAGCCAAAGAGACTCCTCCTCTAGAAGTACCATCTAATTTAGTAATAATTGCTCCACTTAAATTTGCTGATTTAGCAAAACTTTTTGCTTGTTTTAAACCATTTTGGCCTTGACTTGCATCTAAGACTAATAGTGATTCAATAATTGCATCTGGAACCTTTTTATCAATAATTTTTTTTATTTTTGCCAATTCATCCATCAAATTATTTTTTGTTTGCAATCTACCTGCTGTATCAACAAGTAATAAATCAACATCTCTTTTTTTTGCAGAATTTATTGCATCAAAAACTACAGCAGCTGGATCAGCATTTTTTGATTGATTAGAAATAACATCAACACTACTCCTCTCACCCCATATTTTTAATTGTTCTACAGCAGCAGCCCTAAAAGTATCAGCAGCTGCGATCAAAGTTTTATAATTACTTCTTGAAGATAAATATGCTAACTTTCCTAATGTAGTAGTTTTCCCAACACCATTAACTCCTACTAACAACCAAACATTTAACTTCCCTTTTTGAGGAACCAAAAGATCAGTTCCTGAATTTTTTATTGGTTTATCGATAATTGATTTTAATTCGTTCTTCAAGAATTTTATTCCTGCTTCTCCCCCAACGACTTCTTCATTTAATTTTTTTCTTAGAGAACTGATAATTTTATCAGTTGAATCAATCCCCACATCAGCTCTTATTAATAGGGTCTCTAAATCATCGAGAGATTCCGGTGTAAGAGGATCATCTCCCAATTTTTCCAATAATTCAGTAACAATTCCTTTTCGTGTTTCTTCTAATCCTCTTCTTAATTTAGTTAACCAATCAATTTCATCTATTGATATTTGATTAATTTTTTTTCCTTGAGAAGCTAATACCATTGCTGACCAAGTAAAATTATCATCAAATTCTCCTAACTCTGGATCAGCAATAGTTTTAAAAGGCTCAGGAATAATCTCTTTATTAGCAATAGGAATCAAACTTTGCTTTTTTTCTTCTTCTTCTTTCTGTAATTCTTGCTTTTTTTCTTCTTCTTTCTGTAATTCTTGCTTTTTTTCTTCTTGTCGTTTTTTCAAAAGTGCATAAGCTTGTGCAGCCCACTCTCGAGAATTATCAGAATCGGTATTAGTCATTGATATTTATAATACTTACTTAATAAATTTTAAATTACTATTTATTTATACCAAATAATCATTAAGATTTTACGATTTGTAATCTCCTTAAAACTCCATTAATAAATTTCCTTCCTTGTATATCGCTATATTTATTAGCTAGATTTACTGCCTCATCGCAAGCAACAGCAATTGGTGTGCTCAAATAATTAATATCCACATAGGCTAAACGCAAAATATCTCGGTCAATTCTTGGCAATCTTTTTAATCTCCAACCGTCCATTGCTTGATCAATATCAGAATCAATCATTGTAAGGTTATTAATGATCTTACTAATCCTCTTATTTACGTCCTCTCTGATATCAATTTGCCCACTAGAAACAATTAATTTTGGGAAGTCTAAAGTAACTGAGAGAGTATTCATTACAGTTTCAATTTTTTTTAAAGATTTTTTTAACTCGTCTCTAACATTAGAAAAAGAGGAATCAACCCCCTCTTGTAATTCACTATCTAATATTTTTTGTGATGCATATTCTAACTCTGATTCGCAATTATCTAATTCATCTCTACAATGATTAATTAACGAGTCCAATGCAGATTCAAAAATCTCTTCAATTTGAAATTTATTTAATTTGAAATCACCTTTATCCTTTATTAGGCCTAGAGAAATTAAAGATAATTCTCTAGAAAGGGATCTATTATTATGCATCAATTAAGAAGAAGTATTGGTAGAAGCGCGTAATTGAGAAAATAATTTTGAAAATGTTGGATTTGTCGTATTATTTTTCTCATCAGGATTAACTATGCCAGCTGAAATTATTGTCTTAAAAGCATCTTCAACAGAGATATCTAAATCTTTAACAGAGGACTCAGGAACCAATGTATACCACCCAGTAGTTGGGTTAGGTGCTGTAGGAATAAAAACGCTTAGTAACTTTTCTTGCAATTCTGGCTGCAATGAGGGACCAACATCTCCAGTCACAAAGCCAACGCTATAGAGACCCTCACGAGGATATTCAACTAAAACAACTCTTCTAAATCGATTAGACTTATTACTTAAAAAAGTTTCAAGCAATTGTTTAAGAGTTTTATATACCGCTCCAGCCACAGGAATTTTTGATAATGTCCCTTCTCCAAATTCTAATAACCATCTACCCACAAAATTTCTTGCCATTAATCCTATAAGCAAAATAGCTAGTAAAGGAACCGTTAAACCTAAAGTAAGATTAATTAAATCTTGCAATAAAGGATTAAGAGTAATGAAAGGATTTAATTGCTTAGGAACAGAAGTAACTAATGTTAAAACAAATTTACTAACTAATGATGAAAGCCAAATTGTAGTTGCTAAAGGGATTACAACCAACAAACCAGCTATAAGATCATTTTTCAGATCCTGTTGAAGCCTAGAACCTAGGTTCGAATCTTGATTTTGATTAGATTCAACCAAAATAACGTTTTTAACTATATTAACTTTACTAATAATTTAACTGTTTTTTTAAAGTTAGGATATATTTTTTTTTAATAAATTTAAATTAATTATTAGTTTATTCTTTCAAAATAACTTTTAAAAGAATAGATATACATAATGAAAGAATGATGAATACTAATCAAGACAAACAAGAAATAAGTAAAAAATTAAAAGAAAGAGCAATTTTTGAGGGTTTTACACTTGCTGGAATTGCTTCAATACCAGGGAGTTCGCGTATAAAGTTAAGAACTAATGCATTAGAAAGATGGTTATCGAATAATCACCATGCTGAAATGAAATGGATGGAAGCAGAGAGAAGAAAAAACATAGCCTCTCTACTTGAAAATGCGAAAAGCGTTTTAAGCGTTGGATTTAGTTACATTAATTCAACAAAAAACAATAATTTTTTTAAAGTAGGAAAATTTAGTCAAGGAGATGATTATCATAAAGTCATTTATAAAAAATTAAAAAATATTGGTAAGTGGATCAACCATGAAATTCCAAATTGCAAATGGAAAATATGTGTTGATACCTCACCGCTTCTTGAAAAAGCATGGGCTGAAGAATCAGGTCTTGGTTGGATAGGTAAAAATAGTAATTTAATAAGCAAAAAAAATGGTTCTTGGTTTACATTAGGTTTTATGATTCTTTCAAAGGAATTAATACCAGACAAACCTCATCAATCACTTTGCGGAAAATGTGATTTATGTATTGAAAATTGTCCTACAAAAGCAATAGTAGAACCCTTTGTAATACAATCAAATCTATGTATTGCGTATCACACAATAGAAAGTAGAGAAAAAACTATTCCAAAAAAAATAGAAGAAAATTTAAATGGATGGGTTGCAGGATGTGATATTTGTCAAGATGTGTGCCCTTGGAATAAATCAGTGCCGTTCAACAATACATTTGAAACTACTCCCAAAAAATGGATCACAAATCTAAATATTGATTCGTTAAATTGGGATGATAAAACTTGGGAAGAAAATCTTAAAGGAACGACATTAAAAAGAATTAAGCCATGGATGTGGAAAAGAAACATTCAAGCAAATCTAAGAAATAAAAATTAGAAAAATGAAAAAGTTTTTTCAAAACATACTATGCCTATTATTTATAAGTTTTTACTTTTCTAAGATACAAAAAGTTCATTCAATTATTCCCTATTATTATTTACCAACAGAAAAAAGTTCACAAAAACAAAGTCTATCTATTGGCAATAGTGCATATCAACTTCTATTTTTTGGACAATATAAAGAAGCTTTAAACTTGGCAAAATTAGCTGTAAAAATCAATCCAACTGATGAAAAGTTATGGTTAATTTTATCCGAAGCAGAAGTATCAAACGAGGAATATAAAAACGCATTATATTCTTTAAATAAAGCACAAAAAATCAATCCAAATATTAGCGAAATATATTTTGCTAAAGGTAATATTTACTTACAAATTTCCCAACAAAATAATGCAAAGACTGCGTTAGAAACAGGGTTAAGAATAGACCCTAGTAATCATAAAGCTATTTTTCAATTAGGAAATATATTTTTAATGGAGAAAAAATACTTAGAAGCTATCAAATTGTTTGATAGATCTGTAGAAATTAAACCTGATTTCTGGCAAGCAATCAATAATCAAGGTTTAGCTTATTTCGAAAAAAACAACATACATCTATCCATCAAATTTTTTGAAAAAGCAATTGAGATTGAAGACAATGCTGAATCATTGCTAGGCCTTGCCTCTTGTTTAAGAATAAAAGATATTAAATTAGCGCTTCAACTAGCAAAAAAAGCTTTATCTAAAGATCCTGAGTATGTAAATTATGATTATAGAAAAAAACAACTATGGGGAGAAAAATTACAGTCCTCAACAGAAATACTTCTACAAAATGAACAACTTCAAAAAGATGTAATAATGGCAAAATCTAAATTAAATGAATCTTCTTAATTTTAAATACTGGTAAATATTTGTTTACCAATTAGTCTTAATTTAGTTAATCAATACTTATTAAATTTTATCTCTCTAATGGATAAGAAAAAATTCAGTTCTATTTCGCTCCAAGAAGAAATGCAACGTTCTTATCTTGAATATGCAATGAGTGTAATAGTTGGACGTGCTCTGCCCGATGCAAGAGATGGTCTTAAGCCTGTACAAAGAAGAATTTTATTTGCGATGTATGAATTAGGCTTGACGCCTGATAAACCATTTAGAAAATGTGCCAGAGTTGTTGGAGATGTACTTGGAAAATACCACCCTCATGGAGATCAAGCAGTCTATGATGCACTAGTAAGACTAGTACAAAATTTCTCAACTAAATATCCTACTCTAGATGGTCATGGAAATTTTGGATCAGTGGATAATGATCCACCAGCGGCAATGAGATATACAGAGACTAGATTAGCTCCAATAGCCCACAAAGGATTTCTAGAGGAAATTGGATCAGAAACAGTGAGCTTTTCAAATAACTTTGACGGTTCACAAAAAGAGCCAGATGTACTTCCAGCCCAACTACCATTTTTATTATTAAACGGATCATCAGGAATTGCCGTTGGAATGGCAACAAATATCCCCCCTCACAACCTTGGGGAAATAGTAGATGGCTTAATTGCTTTAGTAGAAAATAAAGATATCAGTGATAAACAGCTTTCTAGAATTATTAAAGGACCTGATTTCCCAACGGGAGGAGAATTAATTTATA
>NZ_CACOFR010000028.1 GCF_902626525.1 uncultured Prochlorococcus sp. | reverse complement strand
TCAGCACTAGGTCTTGCAAAAGCAGCAAAATTACTGGAAGAGGGATCGATTCCATGTCTATTTCGCGTAGTCTCCAAATCCTCATCACTAGGATCATCAAGTATTGCAGTAGAGCTTACTGCAGGTGATTGTGGCATATCAACTGTATAATCTGGCCTTAAGTTTTGAGCTCTCCTATATCCACCAGATTCTTCTGCAAGGATATCAGGATGAGGCCCAGCCTCTGAAGCTAATTCCTCTACAAATCCGCTAAAACCTGTACCTGCAGGTATTAGTCTACCGATAATAACATTTTCTTTTAAACCTCTCAACCAATCAGATTTACCCTCTATTGCAGCTTCTGTAAGAACCCTTGTAGTTTCTTGGAATGATGCTGCTGATATAAAGCTATCTGTATTAAGGGAGGCTTTAGTAATACCCAACAAAACAGGAGTGAATTCTGCTGGAGCTCCACCTGTAATTGCCATCGCTTGGTTTGTATCTTCCACTTGCCTCAACTCTATAAGTTCTCCAGGCAAGAGAGTAGTATCCCCAGCATCCTCTATTCGGACTTTACTTGTCATCTGTCTAACAATAACTTCAATGTGCTTATCATCAATTGCAACACCCTGTGACTTGTAAACGTTTTGAACTTCATTCACCATACTCCTTTGTAATTTTGATATAGATTCGCGAGCTGCATCTATTAGCGGTTTCTGATCTCTTAAATCATTGAAGTAACATTCTAATAATTCATGAGGATTTATTGGACCATCAGTTAAAATTTCTCCACCTGTAACTTGTTGACCGTCACTGACCATTATATTTTTTCCAATTAATAATTGATATTCGTTAACTAAATCATCTTTTTCAATGACGGATAGAGAAACTGATTCTTCATCATTACCTTGTTTAATCTGAACAATTCCAGATTTTTTACATAAAACCGCTGAATCTCTGGGTCTCCTAGCTTCCAACAACTCTTCAATTCTAGGTAATCCTTGAACAATATCTCCAGTTTTTTGCCTCTCAAAAACAAGCAACGCTAAACCATCTCCCCTAAGAACTAAATCTCCATCTTTGACATGTAAAACTGAATCAGGAGAGACCATATAAGGCCTGCCAAGTCTCAAAGTTACTGAACTACCAGAAACTTCTTCAATTTCTCCACAAGAAGTAGATATTTCAGATTTACTAATAGAATCACCATCTACTACGCGATCACCAACTTTAACGACTGCTTTACTGCTAATCTTAATTTTCAATTTATCTTCTCCTCTCTCAACGATTAACCTCCTTATGGGCTCATCATCGATAACATTTGGTAATTGAACAACCCCATCCTCTTTACAAAGAATTTGAGTAGTAGCTATTACATCCCCTGCTTTAACTAATTGATTATTTTTGACTTGCAATTCTGTATGTGTTGAGCCATGACTGGAGTCAGATATAGTATCTCTTCTTACGAGAAGAGACTCTAAAATGACTAAGTTCAATCTATTTATAGATGCATCATTTTCATCTTCAATCGACTCAACATCAATAGTCATCTGAGGAGTAGCATCAAAGCTTTCAATGCTTAAATGTGTTCTAAGCAATTCAACTCCTTCAACAGATTTTATCAACTCGCCATCTTTATAAGTAAGCCTTTGGATAGCTTTCAGGCCTAAATGTGGCCCTTTTTCCTGCTTAACATGAGATAGTTGAGGTATTTCTGCTTGATCAGGAATAGTAAATTCTTCAACAGTTCGTAGCAATAAGCCTCTACATTTTGAGGTCTCTAATTTCTGAACAAATAAAATTTCTTTATTGTCAATACCTTCCAAAATCTTTTCACCTGGGTTTACAAGACTGCCTTCTTCTGTATATCTATTCAAAACTTCTTCATCGTCGCACTCATGAAAAGTTCCATTTCTTACAGTTATTTCACGGAGAATATCATTTTTTTGAGTCACCGTAACAATTCCTGATGTTTGACTAAATATATCTTTCACCACTTCTGTCCCAGCTTCAATCCATTTCATATCTTCAATCATTAGGAGGGATATATCCTTGTTTATTTCATGGGTCTCTTGGGGAATCCAAAGCAATGTTCCACCTTGACTAACTTCGAAACCATTTTTAGATGATCTAGCTTTTTTGACATTTAATCCAGGAGCATATTTTACTAAACCTCCAGTTTTTGTTCGAAATTTTTCATCAGTTAATTCTGCTATAACCTCTCCATTACTGATTTTACTTCCTGGAGAAGTGTTCAAACGATAAGAGATTCCATCATTAGATTCCAAATTATAAATTTGACCTGAATGAGTAGACTGTTCAATTAATTTAAAATTGCTTAAAGACATTGAAGTAGTAACAATCTGAACCTCCCGTGAATCTCCTATTGATTCTCTCAATCGAACTTCTCCGCCAAACTCACTTGATTGACTTGCTTCAGCTAAAATCGTTCCTTCTTTTACAGATTTTCCAGGTGAGATAACTGGCCTTGCATTAGGTGGTAAGTTATAAACATCTCCCGCTAAAACCCATAATCTACCCAATCTTTGAGCTTTTAAAGTAATATTACCCTGTCTATCTGTAACCTCCTTTGGTTGAATAACTTTGTCATACCTAACTTGACCAGCCAAATCACAAATAACATCCTTTGTTGCTTTTTCAACACTCTTTTTCACGGCTCCAGCGGTGATCTGAGCAACTGTTATATCAGAATTAATTGTTTCACCATTATCAACAAATAAAAGCGATCCACTAGAAACTTCTATTTTTTGAGCTTTGCTAGAATTATTTCCTTGAGGAACAATCTTTAATATGAAGTCAACTTCAGCCTGTTTAGCTTCTACACCATGTGGAGTTCTATAACCTCTAACCTTTGCTTTTGAACTAAATTCAACTTTACCAGAAATCTTTGATCTTACTACTCCACTTTCAGCAGTTGATACACCTCCAGTATGGAAAGTTCTCATTGTTAATTGAGTTCCTGGTTCTCCAATTGATTGAGCAGCAATGATTCCAACTGCTTCACCTAAGTCAACCAAATGATTATGAGCCAAAGCCCAACCGTAACATCTTCTACAAACAGATCTATTCGCTTCACAAGTTAATGGTGACCTTATTTTTACTTTTGCAATAGAAGCTGTCTCAATTTTATTGGACAACAAAGGATCAATCGCAGTATTGAGGGGGATTATTAAGTTTTCTTCAGCATCAAAAATATCCTCAGCGGAAAGTCTACCTAGAAGCCTCGCTCCAAATTTACCATCTTCAGCTTCAACAATTATTGATCTTTCTGTTCCACAATCTTCTTCTCTAACAATTACATCTTGAGCGACATCCACTAATCTTCTAGTCAAATAACCAGAATCCGCAGTTCTCAAGGCAGTATCCACCAAACCTTTCCTTGCTCCGTAAGAAGAAATTACATATTCAGTAACAGTAAGTCCCTCTCTAAAGTTTGTCCTAATTGGCAGGTCAATGATTTCCCCTTGTGGGTTAGCCATCAAGCCTCTCATACCAACAAGTTGTCTTACTTGGGACATATTACCTCTTGCTCCCGAATTAGCCATCATCCAAACGGAATTTAGAGGATCATTTTGATTGAAATTATTTTTAACAGCATCTACTAATCTTTCATTCGTTTCAGTCCAGGTATCAATTACTTTTGTATGTCTTTCAACTTCTGTAATTTCACCAAGTCTATAGCATTCTTCTGTAGCAGATATTTGCTCTTCAGCTTGTCCTATTAAATCTTGTTTAGCTTCAGGAACTTTTAAGTCATCTACTGAAATAGAGACAGCAGCTTGAGTAGCATATTTAAATCCTAAGTCCTTTAAATTATCAGCCATGGCTGCAGTTATAGCAGTACCATGTGTTTTATAAGCCCAAGAAACTAAATTTTTTAGGGCTTTCTTATCAACTACCTTATTCTTAAATGATGGTGGCGTTTTAGCTAAAGCAGGCATTATGACCGGATTACTTTTTTTAGAATTTTTTGTGGTTTTACGAACTCTAGAAGTTTTTTTAGGTTTAGATGATGTCATGATAATTAAATGAATGAAAAATAGTTTTTAAAAATTACGTTTTAGATACAGAGTCAATAATGGTATAGTTCATAACTACTCTCCCGACAGTAGTTAAAACAAATCTACTTATTAAATTATTTTGAGAGTCAAATCTATCTCTTCTTAAATTCCAGATTTCTACTTTTGAGCCATCTTCTAACTCTTCAGTATTTAGTGGTTTACTCATTTCGTCTTCATCTTCAACTTCTCCATTAAACCTAACCCATACCCATTCATGTAAGCAGAGTCTTTTATCTTCAAAAGCAAAAATGACATCTTCTAGTGAAGCAAAAGTAGTCTTATTATCTCCAAAGTCAGGTTTTTTATAATTGGGTTGTAAAGCCGTTAAATAATAAGATCCTAAAACCATATCTTGCGATGGAGTCACAATTGGTTCACCAGTAGCAGGAGAAAGAATATTATTACTAGCCAACATAAGCATGCGTGCTTCAGTTTGCGCCTCTAAAGCTAAAGGAACATGAACTGCCATTTGATCTCCATCAAAGTCAGCATTAAATGCAGGACAAACTAAGGGATGAAGTTGTATTGCCCTACCTCCAACTAATTTTGGTTCGAAAGCTTGAATTCCTAATCTATGCAATGTAGGTGCTCTATTCAAAAGAATTGGATGACCTTCAATCACTTCCTGAAGTACCTGCATAACTTCATCATCAGCTTTTTGAATTAATTTTTTTGCAGCTTTAATATTGTTCACAATATTTTGGCGTATTAGTCTATGTATCACAAAAGGTTGGAAGAGCTCAATCGCCATTTCCTTTGGGAGTCCACACTGATGCATTTTCAACTTTGGACCAACAACTATTACAGATCTGCCTGAATAGTCAACACGCTTGCCGAGAAGATTCTGTCTGAATCTTCCTTGTTTACCTTCAATGATGTCACTCAGGGATTTAAGAGCTCTATTATTTGCGCCAACAACAGTTCTTCCCCTCCTTCCATTATCTATAAGAGCATCTACTGCCTCCTGAAGCATCCTTTTTTCATTTCTTACGATAATTTCTGGAGCTAAAATTTCTTGAAGCCTAGCCAATCTGTTATTTCTATTTATAACTCTTCTATAAAGATCGTTTAAATCAGAAGTTGCGAATCTCCCACCATCAAGTTGAACCATGGGCCTAAGATCAGGAGGTATTACAGGAATTGCATCTAAGACCATCCATTCTGGTTTTGCGTTAGTTGCAATAAAATTATCAATAACTCTTATTCTCTTAATAAGTTTAGCCCTTTTTTGACCCTTACTTTGGGTGATTTCTTCTCTAAGCTCCTCTGCAACCTTATTTAAATCAAGGTCCTCAAGTAATTGCTTAAGGGCTTCAGCTCCAATACCTACAAAAGGCTCATTTTCAATTGTTGAGTCTTCAGCATAGATTTCATCTTCAATTTCTAGCCATTCATCCTCTGTAAGTAATTGCTTATA
>NZ_CACOFR010000027.1 GCF_902626525.1 uncultured Prochlorococcus sp. | reverse complement strand
ACATACCACCCAGAAGCCAATCTAGTATCAATTTCTTCATAACTCTCATTACAGTTTAAATTTTTTAATGACTTTTTTTTATAATCCATAAAATTTAAAGAGTTAAGCTTAAGCATTTTCTAAAATATAGCATCCCAAAAAATTTTAACTAAATTTTAAAAATTTTTCTGTCAATATACCCGCCTAAAGGAGACAAATAAATGTGATGAAAATCTTAATTCTTTAGAAAAAAGAAAAAAAAAGGTGTTCTAACCTCAACAACTAAATTTTTTAGTTATATTCTTAGAAATTTATAAACCTGAGGAGCACAAGGTCAAATGACTCAATTAAAAATTTTTGTCAATTCTTTACCGCGAGACCTAGCGGAATTTTCATTTTTTCTCATAATTGGATTTACAGCCGGATCTATGGGTTTAATTTAAACAGTTGTACTTACTAGACTTAAATATTACATCAACTATCTAAAAAATATCTAAACTACTTTTTAGATCTTAGCTAAATTACTCCTTAATAAGGAATTATTGATTGCATTTTAGTGTGAATTCATAATATTAGAGATGATTCTATAGGCAAACTTAAATTAAATCTTCCTTTCAACTTCCTCAATTCAACTGCAACTAAAAGTCCAGTCACTTTTTTATGATTAGCTTCAAGAAGCTTGTAAACACAATTAACTGTTCCACCGGTAGCCAATAAATCATCCACAATGGCAAAGGAGTTATATTTACATAACGCTTTTTTTTGAATAGATAATGAATTGTTCCCATACTCTAAATTGTAGTTCCTCTTTAAAAGTTCTCCTGGCAGCTTGCCAGGTTTTCTAGCAACGATCATTGGCTTAGATGATTGCAAAGATACTGCAGAACCAAAAATAAAGCCTCTTGCCTCTATAGAAATTATTGCCTCAGCATTTTTTATAATTTGACTAGATGACATTTTTAAAATGAGTTCTTTGAATATCTTTGGTTCCTGCATAATTCCTAAAAGATCTTTAAACTCAACTCCTTTCTTAGGGTAATCTTTGTATGTATCAATTAATTCTTCAAGACTCTGCATTGTCTTTAATTTTGAGTTTTAATGTTCTATCTCTATTTTTTAAATTTTAGCTAAAAGTAATTTTTTTCCAAATTGTCTTTAAAAGAATTTAATTATGCCTCAATCAGGTACCAAATTATGGATAAGGTCCTTTTAAAAAATATATAAAAAAACATTTATAGCAGGGGTTATGAAGGTAACCCATATTTTAAATTAAGAATAATCTCTTAAAAATTAGTAAAAAATTATTGAGAATAAGCATATTTTTGCTAAAAAATATTTTTTATAAAAAATTTTCCATTTTGGTCTTTTATAGATGCCTGTTATGAACTAATATCTTATGAGCGGGGCGTGGCGCAGCTTGGTAGCGCGGGTGCTTTGGGAGCACTAGGTCGCAGGTTCGAATCCTGTCGCCCCGACTCTTAAAAACCAAGTTATACTAGCGAGTTTCCCTGACTCGCTTTTTTATTGGAAAATCTGACGGCAGCAAGAGCCGTCAAATTGCCGTCAAATTTAAATTTATATTTGATATATTGCGTTGTTTTTTTAAAGTAGATAATTATGATTGGGAAAAATCACAATTAAAAGTGCCTTTAAAAAAATCTTTTAAGTTAATTTTATTTGTCTTGTTTTCTCCCATGTATATAAATAGTCCAGCTTTTGCGATGCAATGCTTTAAATCTGGCCGCCAAGAAGTTTGCTACAGCGATATTACCTACGATTATGATATCCTCGACCCAAACTGGTACATGAATGGGAATTGTTATAAAAATCAGCTTTATCAAGTAATGGATATCTCAGTAAGAGAGGCTCAGGAATGGCATAAAAGTGTTTGTAAAGGATTAGGGTTCTAATAAATTCGATATTCAAAAATAATATTTTCTTTGGAATCTCAACTTTGCCGTCAAAATGCCGTCAAATATAAAATTAGAACTTAGGATATTATTGTGTCTTTATTAATTTTATAAATCTTATATGGAAAATTCTGATGATAAAAATGAGATTTTAGAAATTATAGATAATTTAAAACCTATTTTTAAATTAATACAAAATAACAATAAATTTCTTTTTTATATACTGTCTATTGTCTTTTTTTCTTGGTACCTAAACCCTATTATTAAAGAATCTAGGATCAAAAACATTTGTGCTTTCAATATTGCACGCATTAGTCAAACAGAGTCACCTTCAGCGAGGGGTATAGAATATGAGAAATTAGCTAATAAATTAGGATTGGCAAATGGAGGATATAGGGATGTTAGCCGTTTTTGTCAATTTTATAAATCGAGTGAAGAAAGTTATTAAGTACAATGATTTTTTAATTAATATATAGCCGTCAAATTGCCGTCAACAATATATTTAAAAATTCATTTTTTTTATTAGTTCCAATTAAAACTATTGCTATCACTTTAGACCAAGTGCTTCTTTTATTTCAAAAGTGCTTTGGGAGCACTAGGTCGCAGGTTCGAATCCTGTCGCCCCGATCAGTTATAGCAATGGATTACAAATATTCGAGTTAGTCTTATATTGAGAAAGGAGCGCTAAAAGGAGCGCTAGGGTTATGTACTTTGTACATACTTGTGCTTACAAACTGAAAAATTAAACCTTTAGGAATATTGTTTTCAATTTTTTGGAAAACATGTGCCAGTAGATATTTCATGTGTGAGTTTTACAGTAAGAAGATCCTCCGAAAACTCATCAGAATCATTATTTTTTATATATTTATCTTCAGAGTCCTCTAGAGACCTAACGGAAAAAAAAGGCATTGATGAATTATCGGTAGGGCTATCTATTCTTATATTCCATCTATTTAACTTCAATGAAGTAATAGAAAATTCTTTCCCATATTTACTTTCTATGCTTTCATTCACGCTACCTTCCTCAGAATATAAAAAAAGAGGGGCATATTCAAAAGGGTCCGGAGCAAAAATCCTTATTGCTTTTGCAGGATTATTATTTATAAAACCATTATTATTTTTTGAATTAAAAGAAACCTTAAATTTCTTCCCTGATTGTATATCCTCTTTATATTTTGATCTGCCTTGAGTTAGCTCATCCTCATTAACCTTGTCTATATAACTAATCTGATGAGAACGTTCAGCAGTACAAATAAAATTATAAGTAGATGCCTCCACAGCAGTAGGTAAAGCGATAGCAGCTAGTAGTGAAAGTATTAAGGGTTTCATTTTTCTATCTTCTTGATAGGTAAATTATTACCGTCATGGTTCCCATTGCAACAATACCAAAGTTCCAAAGATTTGAACTATTTCTATTGAATTGTTGAACCCAACTTGGAATGCCATCTGTCATAAAAAGAAGAGTTAACCCAACTAATAAAATTATTGGGAATCCTAAAGCTATAAATAATTCCATTAAAAAAGAGGGGTTTTAACCCTCTAATTTTAGATCCACTTTCCAAAAAGACTATCAAATCTCTGACCTAGTTAACAAAAGGAACTATGTCATAGAGGGGAGCGCTAAGGGGAGCGCTAGATGTATATACAAACTAAATATCAGTACATACATGGTGCAAAATACTGTCTCAAATAGGTTCCACTAACTTACTTAGATCCTATTTATAGCTTGATTTTATTGTTAATTCTCAAATGATCAAAGGAGTGCTTTGGGAGCACTAGGTCGCAGGTTCGAATCCTGTCGCCCCGACTCTTAAAAACCAAGTTGTACTAGCGAGTTACCCAGACTCTCTTTTTTTTAAGAATCTATCGGTTTTTACGATTCGGTTTTGATGTGTAAACCGAAGTTCGGTGTATTTGCCCTATATAATCATTCGGTTTGCGACATTACAAACATTACTTATTCATATAAAGATAGGTATGTACTTATTCAGAGGTAAACAATGTATTCAATGTTTGATCTATTCTTTGATACTCCTGCATATAGACCCGTATATGTAATCTCTGATAGTGAGATGAAGGAGTTACAAAGAACACAAAATCAAGATGAACTTGAGGAAATTCGTCATCAAAAGAAAAGACTTGAAGAAGCATACAAAGCTCAAGTTAAACATCTTAATGAAAGAGAAAAAGAGTTAAGAGCTGAACTAAAATCTATTGAACCCGCTAAGAAAAAAGTTTAGATTTTGATTTTTTTATTGAAAAGAGGGTTTATCCCTCTTTTTTTTATTACAGTAAAAAATATTTACCACCACATGCCGAGATTAAATTTTTTTGCATCTCTATTACATGTAAGCTCACACTCGCTTAACTCTTTGACTGAGAGAGCCTCAAGTATTCTTGCCATATCAATAGAAGATAGTTCTCCATTAACGTTCCACTTAAGTGTAGTTTTACGTTGAGGTGTGCTTTTTGTTTTCTTCATCATGACTTTTTATGGTCCGGGATAATTAAATATCATGATTATTTAAAATTCACAAATAAAATGTGAAGTTTTTATAAGTTAACGAATTAAATTTATTTATTAAACATCTAGAAATTTAAGTGGCGGTGCAAGTAATAAACATAAGCATTTCATTCAGAAATTTAAATTGAAGTTCCTTTTTTTCGATATGGAGAAAGTTCATTTTCTGGGAAAATTTCCTTTAAATTTTCTGGGAAGAAAAACTCCAATTTTCTCCCCAAATTACCTTCATAAAATTTGTTGGGAACTTTAAAAGTATCTCTTACTAATTGAACATTTATTTTTTCCTTTTTACCTGCCTCATTTACTCTTAATAAGACTAACTTAATTGGCTTATCTTTTGGTCCTTTTATGAGAGAAACTGCTTCTGTTATACCCATTCCTCTGGTAGATTTCCCATCTATTTTGATAATTACATCATTTGGTTGAATGTCAGCGGAGGCGGCAGGAGAATCATTTATTACAGATTGAATAGTTAATTCAGCAGTATCACTATTAAGGGAAAGCCTTATTCCTATCCCAGATATTTCTTTATCTTTTTTGCGAGAAAAATTTTTATTAGTATTCACGCAACCTGCATAATCTCGTGCTTCTAAACATTTTTTATGTAATTCATCAGATATTTCAGCATGAACAGCCGTAGGTAAAGCGAGGGCTGCTAGTAGTGGGAGTAGTAAGCTTTTCATTTATTTGGTAACTCTGAAGCACTATTAGTAGACCGCACTAATAAGGCAGTAAGTTCTGCTGTCCTTTTGTTGCTTGTTGAATTACTACCTAAAGCTGCTATTGCTGCTCCTCCTCCTATGCAAGCAAAAAAGCCTCCAAACCTAGCTTCATTTTCTGGGACATTTAATTCAGGCCAAACAACAATTAATGCTCCAATAGTTGCCACAAAACAACCAATCCACTTGCATGTTTCACCTGATACTGATTTAGCATTTTCAGCTTTTTTAATAAGTTCTTCCATTAAAAAAAAGGAGCTAATTGCCCCTTATTTTAGATCGACTGTCAATCAATTAAAAAATAATAAATCAGCATAACTACGCATATACAACATAAATTAGATTGCCTAACATTTTATTAATCGAATGGAGGGATCAGAAATGATTGATAGTCCACCAGAGAATTTAATAAGATTGGTTTAAAAAGCCAAGTCCTACACAATTAACTAATTATTACTAAAAGAAAGAGATTGTTACCTAATGACTTTAGGAGTGCAATCTCTTTTTTTATGAAATTAATTAATTTAGATTATCTTTCATATATTCTTTTTCAAAGAAAGTAAAAAACAATGCAATGTATTTTTTACTTATTAATAAATGAAAGTCGACCTAAA
>NZ_CACOFR010000026.1 GCF_902626525.1 uncultured Prochlorococcus sp. | reverse complement strand
AATATACCGTGGTTAAACCCTTTCTTAATATTCTTTATAAAAAAAATAGAAACTTATCTTTCTCTAAAAATCCCCATAATAAAAAAGAAAACCATAAATCTAAACCTTTAATAATATCAGGTTTTATTCTCTCTTCAATCTCTATCTTATTACTTTTATTCACCATTAGTAGTAAATTTGAATAATTTGGAGCAATTAGCACAAATAGTTTAAACAAAGAAATTATTATTATTTAAAAATAACTAGGGTTATTAAAATAACATGTAAAGAGGAGAAAATGGATTAAGACTCATTATTTTTCCAGTTTTTATAATGTTTGCTGCAGGTTTTGGATTTTTAATATTGAATTTTGTCCATGGGACTCAATTTAAAGAAACTTATTTGGATTAAATAACACTAAATTCTTTTAAACACTAATAGTTTCTAAATCTTTTATTTGATTATCATCTAGATTGGATTTAGTCCTCAATCTATAAGCATAAGCTAATGAACCTAAAGCTACGGTAGTTGAGGCTATTATCCCTGATAGGAGTAATAAAGCAAAAAGTCCTCCAATTATTCCACCTTTCAATCTAAGTAAATTTGATTTTATCAAAAGAATTGATAAAAGAACGATAGTAGCTTTAAGAGAGGAAATTTTAAAAAAAACTAGTGGATTTAAAAGGTTTAACAACATTTCGTTAGAAGATTATATTTAAAACATATCTTAAAAACAAAATATAAAAACTGTCTAATAAAAAAAAAAGACTCTAAAGAGTCTTTTGAATTAAACTAATAAAATTTCTAATGATTTATGCATCAGGGTCAAAATTCTTGAGATTTGGTCCTGCTACAAGACCAACAAGACCAAAAAGGACTAAAGAACCAATTCCAAAGCCAGCTGCCCAAGGATTGAAACCACCTAAAGCAAAAGAAGCTAATAAATTCATAATTTAAAACAGTATATCTCCGAGTAAGCATACAGAATTTTCGTAAAAAATATACCTATATTGAGACATTTCTTCGTAATTATAATAATCTTTAAAAAAATTCCTCTATTACTAATCACAAATTTTTTTTTTATTTTATTAAAATATAAATTAACTTACTAATCATGTAAATTTTAAGAAAATATCACTAATCTTTTTTCATGGCTTCCAAATATACCTTTATTTATGACGGAGAATGTCCTTTTTGTAATCATTTTGCAGAACTCTTAGAAATAAAAAGTGAAATAACTAATATTAAAATTCTTGATGGCCGTAAAAATTTAACTTTAATTAATTCGCTACTAGAAAAAGGATATGACTTAGATAAAGGCGCTATTCTCCTAAAAGATGAAAAAATTTTTCATGGGTCAGAAGCAATAAATACTATATGCAAACAGATTAAGAATCCCTCAAGTAGTCTTCTTTTTGTACTTTCTAGAGTATTTAAATCAAATAAAAGAACCAAAATATTATTTCCTTTGCTTGTTAGAGCAAGAAGATTCGCACTGATTTCTAAAGGTATTTCAACCTCTATAGTCTAAAAATTAAGAATTTCTGAACAATAAATGACATATTTATAAGCTTCTGCATCAATAAATGATAATTTATTAATTTATTAGCTAAAACTAATGAATAATACTAAATATTAATGATAGAAAACTTCAATCCCTTTATTTCATTAGGTGGCGACAATCAAAAAGTAAATCATATGGCTGAAGCAGCACTTGAAATGAATTTAACATGCAATGATTTAAAGAAAGACTTAAATTTAACAGATGGAGATGTAGTTGATATGTTGCAACTAGTTATGGACAGGTTTAAAAATAACAATTGATTATAATTAGTTAACAATAAATTCAAATATTTCAAATTTCAATGAAAACGATCCAAATTGAGTTTTCAAAATATGAGTCAGTTAACTTTTTATGGCCTGAATTAATAGAAGATTATGGATTTGATAAAGCTAGAAAAATAGTTTCTCAAGCTATTGACTTACAAAAAATGAATGGAACGAAAAATAGTACTATGCCAATAATATTTTCAGGAACAGGAGGTTTGGCCCTTATACATTTAAAAATGCTAGATAAAGAGGATTTTAAAATTAATAATAAAGATAACCAAGTTTTAATATTTAATTTAAAAAGAAAGTCATTTCAAATTTTAAATGAAGCTAACTAATCTTAATTAGTAACTTCTCGATAAAGCCAAAATTACTTTATAGTCTAGTAATTAATTTAGATATTAATGACTTTTGAAGCTACCTACCTTGGATCAAATGGTTGGTTTATAAATTTTACAAAAACCAATTTAATTATTGATCCTTGGCTTAAAGGCGACTTAATATTTCCACCTGGGAAATGGTTTTTTAAAGGATCACTAGAGCAAGAAATTTCAATAAATGAAAGTATAGATATCATCTTATTAACCCAAGGTTTACCAGACCATTGTCATATCCCAACTTTAAATATGTTTAGAAAGGATATTCCAATAATTTGTCCAAAGAGTGCTGTAAGTAAATTAGAAAAAATAGGTTTTAGTTCAATTAATATTCTTCAGCCAACCGAAAAAACTAATCTTTGTAATTTAAGTTTTGAAGCCACTGCAGGAGCTCCAGTCCCACAAATAGAAAACGGATATATTGTTAGAGACGATAATAATAATGGCTTTTATATAGAACCCCACGGTTATCTTGATGAAAACATAAAAAAACAAAATCTTGATGCAGTAATAACTCCTACAAAAAACTTAGAATTACCCTTAGTAGGATCTTTTGTCAAAGGTGCTGATGTAATACCTAAATTGATTAACAAATTTAATCCAAAATTTATACTTTCAAGTACCGTGGGAGGAGATGCAAAATATTCAGGTTTTTTAAACAATTTAATTTCAGTAGAAGAATACAAAGAAGCAATAAATTGTAATCTTATAGATTTAGAGAGTATGCAATCTATTATGATTTAAATTGATCTTAAAATATCCTTCATTCTGTTATTAATATTGAAAGCAAATTAATTTAAAATGAGAAAAAAAATTCATTCATTTTTTATTACCTCAATACTTTTATTATCTCTAAATAGTAGCTATATTTGTGAAAATTCAAAGCTTGATTTTGTGATGAGAAATAATATTAATGGTGACTTTTCTATAGTAAAAAAGATATCCGAGTTAAAGCCTGGAGCATTTATAAATATTAATTGGAATAAAAAAAAGCTTATGCTTCCATACTCTCTAAGAAAAGATTACATTTCATTTACAGATAAAAAATGGGATTGGAGATACCAATACAACGAGGACGGATCTCCTAATATTAATAATCCTTCTTTATACGAACTACTTCCTTCTGGAGAAATTAAAATACATTTTTGTGAAACAGATGATAATAAGGCAAACTTATAAATACAAGACAATTACCATAGCCCATCGAATGTATAAAATCCTTATAAAAAATGGAAAATCAAAAAAAACAAAAGCGTAATTCAAAATATATAAAACTTGAAGACTACAAAGTTTTTGATTATGAAATACCAGAAACTTTTTTGGACTTCGTTATTAAGAAAAATGCTGTTTATGTTACAACAAATCTTAAATTTGTAAAAAGAAATAAGAATACCAAAAATCTAATTCTTGATGGTACAGATATATTAATTAAAAAAATATTCTTAGATGACTCACTTTTAGAAGAGGAATACTACAATCAGCAAAAAAATAACTTAAAAATTAAAAATATAAATAAAGATAGTTTTTCATTAAAAATAGAAGGGATAATTAAACCGAAGGAAAATTCATCCCTTTTAGGAATGTATGAGAGCAATGGCATTATTACTACGCAATGCGAAGCAGAAGGATTTAGGAGGATAAGTTACCATTCTGATAGACCTGACATTCTTAGCAGATACACCGTGAGGATTGAAGCGGACAAGAATGATTATCCTGTCTTGCTTTCAAATGGTAACGTCGTAAAAGAAAATAATCTTAAAAATAATCGACATGAAATAATTTGGGAAGACCCATATCCAAAACCCTCATATCTATTTGCATTGGTGGCAGGAAAACTTAGTTGTGTAAAAGACTATTTCATAACAAAATCGAATAAAAAAGTAAAAATAAATATTTATGTTGAAAATGGCGATGAAAAATATGTTCAACATGCGATAAGTTCTTTACAGAAATCAATGCGATGGGACGAGGATAAATATAACCTTGAATACGATTTGTCATTATTCAATATAGTTGCAGTAAGGCACTTTAATATGGGAGCAATGGAAAATAAAAGTCTCAATATTTTCAACTCAAAACTAATCCTCGCTAATTCCGAAACAACAACTGATGAAGAATTAGAGAGGATTGAAGGGGTGATTGCGCATGAATACTTCCATAATTGGACAGGTAATAGAGTTACTTGTAGAGATTGGTTTCAATTATCTCTAAAAGAGGGGTTAACAGTATTTAGAGATCAACAATTCACTGCAGACATGCATAATCATGAAATAAAGAGACTAGAGGATGCAAAATTTCTTATAAGAAATCAATTTAGGGAAGATTCTGGTCCAACATCACATCCTGTCATGCCAGAAAAATATCAAGAAATAGACAATTTCTATACGACCACAATATACGAAAAAGGTTCTGAAATAATTAGGATGCTTAATAACCTTGTAAAAGACAAAAATTTCTATAAAGGATTTAGCAATTATATCTCAACTTATGATGGTAAGGCAGCAACAATAGACCAATTTGTCGATAAAATTTTAGAGAATAATAAGAATATCGATCCTGATGAATTTAAAGTCTGGTACAAGCAAAATGGCACCCCAAAAGTCAAATTCAAAAGGATTTGGGATCAAACAGACAAAAAACTTATAATTCAAGCATCTCAAAGTAATCCCATTAAAAAGAATCCATATAATGATTTACCTCTAATAATCCCTATAAATTTAGCTATATTTTGCGATAAAAATAAAACAATAGAAAAAACAGTCGTTCTAAAAACAAAAAAACAAGAATTTATTTTTAGGGATGTGAGATCTCATTTACCAATCCCTTTAGTAACTTACTTTCGGGAATTTTCTTCACCTGTTGAGTGGGAATCAGATACCACCTTAGACGAAAAATTTTTAATCTTAAAATATGAAAAAGATTATTTTATCCTATCTAATACAGTAAAAGAATTCTATAAAAATATCATTGCATGCAGATTACGCGAAAAACCAGATTTTAAAATTGAAAATAAATTAATAAGCACATTAATATCATTTATAAAAAATAGAGATATTAATTTATCACTTTTATCAGAATTACTAAGTATTCCTACATTTGCTGAAATTGAATCAGAGATAGAAAATATAGATCCTTTAAAAATATATAAAACAATAGACGAATTAAATTATTTATTCGGTACCAAATTAAAAAAAGAATTATATTATAAGCTCAATGAAATAGAGAAAAATATTGATAAAGTTTGGCCAGAAGGGAAACATGAAAGAAAATTAATCGAAACTATTTGGAAACTACTTTTGCACAGTAAAGATGAAGCAATCAAAAGAAAAATAATTTTTTATGTCGATAGTAATTCGATGACGCTAGCAAAAGCAGCATTGAATTCTTTTAGTAGGATTGATTGTCCTGAGAGAAAGACTATTTCAAATATTTTCTTCAATAAATGGAAAAATAATAGTGTCGTATTAGATAGTTGGTTCTCATTCAATGCAACTATAGAAACTGATGAAAAAACCACCAGTATAGAAAAATTATTTGAAAATAAGTTTTTTGATTCAAAATCACCAAATACACTAAGAGCTATACTTAATACTTTCGTAACAAGAAATAGTGTTTTTCATGCAATTGATGGATCTGGTTATAGATATATTGCAAATAAGATAATTGACTTTGATAAATTAAATCCAATTGTAATTTCCCGTTTTGTAAAAGTATTTAGTAGATATAATTATTATTCAGAACCTTATAAAAGTAATATGATAAAAACCATTATGAAGATAAAAAAGAATAAGCTATCAACAAATA
>NZ_CACOFR010000025.1 GCF_902626525.1 uncultured Prochlorococcus sp. | reverse complement strand
TGTGAGTGTAAAAAACTTCCAAGTTCCGATGGAGATTATTTGTAATCAAAATGAGTTTAATAATGCTATACAATTAGTAAGTAAAGCAGTTGCTTCAAGACCAACACATCCAATTCTTGCAAATATACTTCTAACAGCTGACCAAGGGACAAATAAAATTAGCTTAACAGGATTTGATCTTAATTTAGGAATTCAAACTTCTTTTGATGGAACTGTCAAAAATAGTGGAGCTATAACAATACCTTCAAAACTTTTAGCTGAAATAGTGAATAAATTACCTTCTGAAACTCCAGTTTCTTTGGAAGTCGATCAGGATTCAGATAATATTTTAATAAAAAGTGATCGAGGTTCTTTTAACCTTAAAGGAATACCATCAGATGATTATCCTAATTTGCCATTTGTTGAAAGTGGAACCTGTTTAAATATTGATCCAAGTTCTTTTTTGAAAGCTCTAAAATCCACAATTTTTGCTAGTAGTAATGATGATTCAAAGCAATTATTAACAGGGGTAAATTTTATTTTTAAGCAAAATCACTTAGAGTCGGCTTCTACAGATGGTCATAGATTGGCTGTTGCGTTAATTGGCAAAGAAGAAAATATTGAGAATAAAGATAACTTAAATTTAAATGGAGAAGATCTATCAGTTACTATTCCAACAAGATCATTAAGGGAAATTGAAAAACTTGTAACTTTAAGAAGCCCAGAAAATTCAATAAAGCTTTTTTATGACAAAGGTCAAGTTGTCTTTATTTCTTCCAATCAAATAATTACAACAAGAACTCTTGAAGGTACCTATCCTAATTATTCACAATTAATTCCAGATACTTTTTCTAAAATTTTAAATTTTAATACAAAAAAATTAATTGATGCATTAGAAAGAATTGCTGTTTTAGCTGATCAGCAGAGCAGTGTAGTGAAAATTAAATTGGATAATACAGATCTTGCCTTAATAAGTGCGGATGCACAAGATATTGGAAATGCAAACGAGTCAATACCTGTTTTTTACTCAGGAGAAAATTTTGATATTGCTTTTAATGTTAGATATCTTCTAGAGGGTTTAAAAGTTATTAGTTCTGAAAATGTACTTTTAAAATGTAATCTTGCAACTACTCCAGCTGTTTTTGTGCCTGAAGATAATCTTAATTCTTTTACTTATCTAGTCATGCCTGTTCAGGTTCGTTCTTAAGTTGAAATTACCTAAAGAAATTTTATTAAGTGAATTATTAAATTTCAATGTTAAGGGAAATATCGCTCTTAATTATGGAAAGGGTGAAAATGTTTGGATGCATCCACCAGTTCATCGTATTTTAGGATGGTACTCTCGTCCTTCAAATTTTGATTTAAAACGTAACGTTTGGAGATTAAATCAAATTAGTCAAATAATTGATAATGAAATTTATGTGAAAGGTGATCCAGCAATTTCTGATTTATCAACTTTAAATAGATTTCCAACTTTAATAGATGCAAATTTGATAAATATAAGTGGCTCAAAAATAGGAGTTATTGCAGATTTTTTATTTGATATAAAAACCGGTAAGATTAAATATTATTTAGTTTCTCGATCGAATCCTAAAATTCCAGGTTCTAGTAGATGGAAATTAAATATAGAAAATATTAATGATCAACAACCGGGTTTAGTGTTTTGTCAAAGTAATTCTTTAGATGATCTTTATTTAATAAAATCAAGCATTAAATATGAATTTTTGCAAAAAGGAAAACAATTTATTGATAGATTTGATGATATAAAAAATAAAGCTTCAAATAGACTAGAAGATTGGCTTGAAGAAGATGAAGATATAAACCAAAACTTAGATTTTAAACAAAAAAGTTTTTATAATGATTACAGAAACTCAAGATCTTTCAACGATAAAAAAGAAGATGACCCTTGGATCTAAAGAATGATAAATACAGATAAAAATGATCTTTATGATCTAAGTGAGGCACTTAAAGTTGAAAATTTAACAATTAAGGATTATGAAGAAATTTGCAATAGGTTAAAGAGAAAACCAAACAGGACTGAACTAGGAATGTTTGGTGTTATGTGGTCTGAACATTGTTGTTATAGAAATTCAAAACCTTTGCTATCTAAGTTTCCTACTAAAGGAAAAAGTGTTTTAGTTGGACCTGGAGAAAATGCCGGCGTCATTGATGTTGGAAATAATCAAAAACTCGTTTTTAAAATAGAAAGTCATAATCATCCTTCTGCTATTGAGCCTTTCCAAGGAGCGGCAACTGGAGTAGGAGGGATATTAAGAGATATTTTTACAATGGGAGCAAGACCAATCGCAGTATTGAATTCATTAAGATTTGGCACTCTTGATAAAATATCAAACATTGATTTACTTAGAGGAGTTGTCTCCGGTATTGCTCATTATGGTAATTGTGTAGGTGTACCGACTGTAGGAGGTGAAATTGATTTTGATGATAGTTATTCTGGAAATCCTTTAGTTAATGTTATGGCTTTAGGGCTTTTAGAAACTAGTGAAATAGTTTGTTCAGGAGCTAAAAATGTAGGCTCACCAGTACTTTATGTAGGTAATACTACTGGTAAAGATGGTGTTGGTGGAGCTAGTTTTGCAAGTTCAGAATTAACTACTTCTTCATTAGATGATAGACCTGCAGTGCAAGTAGGTGATCCCTTTATTGAGAAAAGTCTTATAGAAGCATGTTTAGATGCTTTTAAAACTGGAGATGTAATTGCAGCTCAAGATATGGGTGCAGCAGGTTTAACATGTAGTAGTGCAGAAATGGCTGCAAACGGAAATTTAGGTATATCTATCGACCTAGATTTGGTTCCTTCTAGAGAAGATAACATGTCTTCATACCAATATTTATTATCTGAATCGCAAGAGAGAATGTTGCTAGTCGTAAAGGAAGATAAAATTAATAAACTTATTGAAAAATTTAACAAGTGGGGATTATATGCCAACGTGATTGGTGAAGTAATTGAGAGTCATGAGGTTGTTATTTCTCATAAAAGTAAAATTGTTGCTCAAATACCTACTTCTGCTTTATCTGATGATACTCCTGTGAATATTCATAATGTAATTAATAAAACACCTGATTATTTGTTAAGGAAATGGGAATGGAATGAAAATAATTTACCAGAAATTAATGAGCATAAAATATTTTCACTTAAGGAAAATAAATATTTTTCTTATTCACAAATTATTTTAAAACTTCTCTCTAATCCTTCAATAGCTTCAAAACAATGGATTTATAAGCAATATGACTCTCAAGTTCAGTCAAATACAGTTTTTAAACCAGGTGAATCAGATGCAGTTGTTATAAGATTAAGAGAGCAAAATCAAAAAAATAAAAACAAAGTATTTTCTGGTGTTGCTGCTTCAGTTGATTGTAATAGTAGATGGGTTTCTCTTGATCCTTTTAGAGGATCTATAGCGGCAGTTGCAGAATCTGCGAGAAACGTTAGTTGCGTAGGAGCTGAACCAGTCGCTATTACAAATAACTTGAATTTTTCTTCACCTGAGAATGAAATAGGATATTGGCAACTTTCATCTTCATGTGATGGAATTGCTGAAGCCTGTAAAGCTTTAGAAACTCCTGTTACAGGTGGAAATGTTTCCTTATATAATGAATCAAAAAATAAGGATAATGATATTACTCCTATTAATCCTACCCCAGTGATTGGAATGGTTGGGAGGTTAGATAATGTTAAGAAAGCTATAAGTTCTGAGTGGAAAAATACAGATGATCAAATTTGGATGATAGGTTCTCATAAATCAGAAACAACAATTGCAGCAAGTTCTTATTTGGAATATTTTCATGGACAAATTACAGGTCGACCTCCAAAAATAGATTTGTTGGACGAAAAGTTATGCCAGAGTTTTTTAAGAAATGCTATTTTAAAAGGTTTTGTAGTTTCCTCTCACGATATCAGTGATGGTGGGTTAGCAGTAACTTTGGCAGAGTGTTGTATTTTGTCATCAAAAGGTGCAATGATAAATTTAGAAAAAGACATTAATAGATTTGATAATTTATTGTTTGCTGAAGGTGGTTCTAGAATAATTTTTACAATAGATAATACGAAAGAAAAAGATTGGTTAAATTATCTAAAAAAATTTCTAAAAAATTCTCATTCTAGTATTTATGTAAAAAAAATAGGTTATGTTTTTGGTGAAACTCTTAATATGAAAATCCAAGACAAAAATATCTGCAATATTAGGGTTGAGGAATTGACCAAAAAATTCAATAATAGTATTTCAGATTATTTTTAAAAATGAAAAAATCTTTCAACTATCAAATTTTTTAGAAATTAAGTTATGTGCGGAATAGTTGGAATCGTTTCTTCAAATGATGTAAATCAACAAATTTACGATAGTCTTTTACTTCTTCAGCATAGAGGTCAAGACTCAACAGGTATAGCAACAATGGAAAATACTATTTTTCATATACATAAGGCCAAAGGTCAAGTTAATACTGCTTACAGGACTAGAGATATGAGGAATTTAATCGGAAAAATTGGATTAGGTCATGTTAGGTATGCAACAAAGGGTTCAGCAGAAAGTGTAGAAGAAGCACAACCTTTTTACGTTAATGCTCCTTATGGAATAGTGTTAATACATAATGGAAATTTGACAAATACCAGAGATTTAGAAAAACAATTATTTAATATTGATAAGCGGCATACAAATTCTTCAAGTGATACTGAAATGCTATTAAATGTATTTGCGACAGAATTACAAGAACAAATTCATAATCAAGAATTAGAACCTGATATTATTTTTGATGCTGTAAAAACCTTACATAAAAGAATTCAGGGTTCTTATGCTTCAATTGCTTTAATCTCAGGACATGGTTTATTAGCATTTAGAGATCCCTTTGGCATTAGACCTTTAGTAATAGGAAAAAGGTTATCATTAACCACAAAAAAAGAAGAGTGGATGGTTGCCAGCGAATCTCTAGTGCTTGAGAATAATGATTATCAAGTTGTCAGAGATGTAGATCCTGGAGAAGCTATCTTTATAAATCTTAATGGTGACTTATTTTCTAAGCAATGTTCTGAAAATCCATTGTTATTTCCCTGTGCTTTTGAATATGTTTATTTAGCTAGGCCTGATTCAATTATGAACGGTATTTCTGTCTATAAAGCTCGTTTAAAAATGGGAGATTATTTAGCGGAAACAATAAAAAAAACAATAAATTCTGGAGATGTTGATGTTGTAATGCCTATTCCAGACTCTTCGCGACCTGCGGCTATGCAAGTTGCAAGACAGTTGGGTATAGAATATAGAGAAGGTTTTTTTAAAAACAGATATGTCGGGAGAACATTTATAATGCCTGGTCAGCAAAAACGAAAAAAATCTGTAAGACAAAAATTAAATGCTATGAGTGCCGAGTTTAAGAATAAAAATGTATTAATTGTTGATGACTCGATAGTAAGAGGTACGACTTCAAAAGAAATTGTGCAGATGGCTAAAGATGCAGGAGCAAATAAAGTTTTTTTTACATCAGCAGCACCACCCGTGCGTTTCCCACATGTCTATGGAATCAATATGCCCAATAGAGATGAATTAATAGCTCATGATAGAACAATAAGTGAAATTGCTGATCAACTTAAAATAGATAATCTCGTTTATCAAAGCGTTGAAAATTTACGCAAATCTATAGTTTGTGATTCTGCTATTAAAGATTTGGAAATGAGCTGTTTTACTGGTTCTTACGTTACGGGTACAGTAAATCAAGAATATTTAAATTGGGTTGAAAATGAATACAAATCTTAATCAAGATAATTTTTAATTCTATAACAATTTTCAAGATATTCGTCTTTATTTAATTTTAAAAAGTCAATTAAGAAATTTGTTTTATTAAATTTGAAACTTAATGTATCAAGATTTATTCTAGCGGATTTATTTTTATTAGTTTCAATGTCAAGGTAATGGTTACTTGGCGAAATTTTGATAAAGTAATCATTTTTAAGATAGGTTTTTTCATTTAGATATCCTAGGCTGTATTTATTTGCGTTGTAAATTTCATTGCTATTTAAACAAAAAATTATTCCTTTTTTAGAAACTAAATAAATAGTTTTACTTTGTTCATCTGTACAACAAGAAACAATTTTTTCACTTGGCAAAAGTTTTGCAAGTATTAACCCTTGAGATTGTTTGGTGGTTGGCGTTAAATTTTTATTCGATAAATTAAATTTAAAAATTCTCCCAATGGAAGTTAATATTAATAAATTTTCTACTTCGTTAGAAATAAATGAATCAATTGTCTTTATATTTTTTTTTAATTTTGTAATTGCAAAAGATCTATTACTTCTAAACATATCCTGATCAAATAAAACTTTTTTAAATCTTCCATCTG
>NZ_CACOFR010000024.1 GCF_902626525.1 uncultured Prochlorococcus sp. | reverse complement strand
TTCATTAGATGATTGCGCGCAATTTAACAATCCAGTATCTGAGGAAATAGAAAAATCAAATCTTTTAAATTGTTCATATGTGTTAGAAATTAGTAGTCAAGGGGTCAGTGATGAATTAACCTCAGAAAGAGACTTCAAAACTTTTAAGGGTTTTCCAGTTAATGTTGAATTAAACCAGAATTCAAAAATTAAATTTATGAATGGTTTACTTTATGAAAAGTCTAAAGATTATTTAGCCATTAACATAAAAGGTAAAATAAAAAAAATCCCTTTCGATGAAGTACTAAAAATTAGTCTTTGTAAATTAAAAGATTAATTATTATTCAACCATTATTCAATTTTCCCATCATAGATGGCATTAGTTATTCTCCCAGGTTTAAACAATCTCATAGAAGATATTAGTGAGGAAAAAAAGTTACCTCCTAATATTGTAGAAGCAGCTCTCCGCGATGCTTTATTAAAAGGCTATGAAAAATACAGAAGGACTTTTTACATTGGTATGAACCAAGACCCATTTGATGAGGAATATTTTAGTAACTTTGATGTTGGGTTAGATCTAGATGAAGAAGGTTATAGAATATTATCGAGCAAAGTAATAGTTGAAGAAGTTGAAAGCGAGGATCACCAAATATCTCTGGTAGAAGTTAAACAAGTTGCTGATGACGCTCAAATAGGAGATACAGTTGTTTTAGACGTTACACCAGAAAAAGAAGATTTTGGGCGAATGGCTGCTTCAACAACAAAGCAGGTTTTAGCCCAAAAATTAAGAGATCAACAACGAAAAATGATCCAAGAAGAATTTGCAGATTTAGAGGATCCTGTTTTAACTGCAAGAGTCATAAGATTTGAAAGACAATCTGTCATTATGGGAGTTAGTTCCGGTATTGGTAGACCTGAGGTAGAGGCCGAACTTCCCAAGAGAGATCAATTACCAAATGATAATTACAGAGCGAATGCAACTTTCAAAGTATTTTTGAAAGAAGTTAGCGAAATAGCTAGGAAAGGTCCCCAACTTTTTGTAAGTAGAGCAAATGCTGGTTTAGTAGTTTACTTATTTGAAAATGAAGTGCCCGAAATTCAAGAGGGTACGGTAAAAATTGTTGCTGTTTCTAGAGAAGCAAACCCTCCTTCAAGAGCTGTTGGTCCAAGAACAAAAGTAGCTGTTGATAGTATCGAGAAAGAAGTTGACCCTGTGGGTGCTTGTATTGGAGCAAGAGGGGCAAGAATTCAACAAGTTGTTAATGAATTAAGAGGTGAAAAAATTGATGTTATAAAATGGTCATCTGACCCTATACAGTATATTTTAAACTCTTTAAGTCCTGCAAAAGTAGATTTAGTAAGACTAGTCGACCCTGAAGGTCAACATGCACATGTACTAGTTCCTCCTGATCAATTGAGTCTTGCAATTGGTAGAGAAGGTCAAAATGTCAGACTTGCAGCAAGATTAACTGGTTGGAAGATTGATGTTAAAAACTCACATGAATACGATCAGGAGGCAGAAGATGCTGCAGTCTCTCAATTGATAATTCAAAGAGAAGATGAGGAGAATCTTCAGAGAGAAGCTGAGATAAGATTAGAAGCAGAACAAGCTGAGCGAGCGGCAGAGGATGCAAGATTAAGAGAATTATATCCCCTACCTGAAGATGATCAAGAAAATGTAGAAGAACAATATGAAGGAGAACCTTTCTTAGATAGTGATGAAACTCTTCGAGATGATGAAATATCCATTAAAGAGGAGAGAAAGCGGTGACACATCAAACCTCTGTTATGCGATTGTGCATCTCATGTAGAAAAACATATGATAGGAAAAATCTTTTAAAGATTACCAAAGATCATAATCAAGGCATAATGTTTCAAAAAGGAATGGGACGTTCAGCATACATATGCAAGTCAAAAAAATGTTATTTAGATTCCAAGATCAAAAAAAAGCTTCAAAAAGCTTTAAAAACATATTTAGAACCAGAATTTATTGATTTTTTTGAAAAAGAAATTGCAAGCTATAATGAGTATCCCAATAAATGAATATAATTAAACTATATATCTTTTTAATTTAAAAAGTGTAAAAATCAGATTAAATGACTATCAGCGATAAAATCAGGATTTACGAACTTTCCAGAGACCTAAATCTGGAAAACAAAGATATATTGGATGCTGCCCAAAAACTTTCAATTTCAGTGAAAAGCCACAGTAGTTCAATTACAGCAGAGGATGCAAAAAAAATTAAGAATCTTATAAATAAAAAAAATTCAGATAAGACAATACTTTCTATTAATAAATCTCCAATAAAAAAAGACACTTCCAAACAAAACATAGACGCTAAATCTTCAGTCACCCCTCCCATACAAGGGAAATCTCGCAATGAAAACTTAACCAAAAAGCCTTTATTAATAAAACCTTTAAATAAGCCTGAGACTCCAAAAATAATTTCCAATCAGCCCAAAAATCTTAATAAACCTACTATTGTCACTAGTTCAAAACCTAAAGCAAATCTTCCAAATCTGAGTTTAAAGAATCAACCTTCGCAAAATACAAACAAAGATAAAAAATCTTTTCGGAATGAGACAAACCCTCCTTTTAATACTCAGATAAAACCGCCTATTCAACTAATTGAAAAGCCAAAAAATCTAAATAATAAACTTAAAACAAATGAATCCGCCAAGAACATCTACAACTCAGGGGGTAAAAGACAACTAATAAACAAATCTGATAAAAATCCGAATAAACCTAATTCTAATAATAGAGTTAATACCCCTGTGCTCGTAGGAGCTCCAATAAGAAGAGCCGATTCAACTAATACTACTAACAAGCGCAATAATAAACAAAACAGTCCTTTTAAACAAACTTTCCAAAACAAACCAAGTGCTCCGAAAAGACCTGAATTATCTAATAGGCCTGGATCAAAGAACAAACCCGCAGATCAAAGGAGACCTGGCTCTATTAATAGACAAGTGAGACCTAATAGCTTTGGAAGACCCAATAGTCCGAACGATAATTTTAGACAAAGAAGTTCTGTTAAACAAGGAGAATTTAATAGGTCTAGTTCAAGATACAATGTTCAAAATCCCCCTGGAATTAGGAAACCAGTATCGCCTAATGAACTTTTGCAGCTTCAAAAAACTAACAAAACTGAGAAAGACAAAATTGCTTTAAATAATAAAGAAAAGCCAAAACTTGAATCACCTAAACAGAAGGTTAAAGCTCCCAATAATCGTCCAAATGCTGCTCCAAGTAGCAAAAAACCACCTAATAGAACATTTTCAAATAATTCAAAAAAACCAGGAAAAACAGATTGGGATGATAGTGCAAAATTAGAAGCACTAAGAAATAAAAATCCACATAAACAAAGACAGAAAGTTCATATTATCGGTGAGAATGATGATTCATTAACCTCAGAAACCAGTGGATACTCAGGTGAGAAAATTTCAATATTATCGGCTAGTTTAGCGCGTCCAAAGAAACACAAGTCTGATGAAACTAAATCTCAAAAATCTATTAAACAATCTAAAAAGAAGAAAAAAGAGACCACCAGACAGAGGCAGAAAAGAAGAGCGATGGAATTAAAGGCTGCAAAGGAGGCCAAGCAAGTGAGACCTGAGATGATAATAGTTCCCGAAGATAATTTAACTGTTCAAGAATTAGCTGATAAACTAAGTCTTGAAAGTTCTGAGATAATCAAATCTCTCTTCTTTAAAGGAATAACGGCAACTGTAACTCAATCACTTGACTTAGCAACTATCGAAACAGTAGCAGAAGAATTTGGAGTTCCTGTCTTACAAGATGATATTCAAGAAGCTGCCGAGAAAACAGTAGACATGATTGAATCTGATGATATTGATAGGTTAATAAAAAGGCCACCTGTTATTACAGTAATGGGTCATGTAGATCATGGTAAAACAAGTCTTTTAGATTCCATCAGAGAATCAAGAGTAGCTTCCGGGGAAGCAGGAGGGATCACTCAACACATTGGCGCTTATCAGATTGAATTTGAACATGAATCTAAAAAGAAAAAATTAACTTTTCTTGATACTCCTGGTCATGAAGCCTTTACAGCAATGAGAGCAAGGGGTACCAAAGTTACTGATGTAGCTGTTCTTGTAGTAGCAGCAGATGATGGTTGCAGACCTCAAACAATTGAGGCCATTAGTCATGCACGAGCTGCAAAAGTGCCAATTGTTGTTGCAATTAATAAAATTGATAAAGAAGGCGCATCGCCAGAAAAAGTCAAGCAAGAATTATCAGAAAAAGATTTAATTGCTGAAGATTGGGGAGGGGATACCGTTATGGTTCCAGTAAGTGCAATTAAAAAAGAAAATATTGATAAATTGCTCGAAATGATTTTATTAGTTTCAGAAGTAGAAGATCTACAAGCTAACCCTGATAGATCAGCTAAAGGTACTGTTATTGAAGCCCACCTAGATAAAGCTAAAGGTCCAGTAGCTACTTTGTTAGTACAAAATGGTACTTTAAAATCTGGTAATGTTTTGGCAGCAGGTTCTGTACTTGGAAAAATTAGAGCAATGGTTGATGAACATGGCAACAGAATCAAAGAGGCAGGGCCATCATTCCCAGTTGAAGCACTTGGATTCAGTGAAGTACCAACAGCAGGTGATGAATTTGAAGTCTACCCTGATGAGAAAACTGCTCGAGCTATTGTTGGAGAGAGAGCTACTGATGCTAGAGCAACCAAATTAGCTCAGCAAATGGCCTCTAGAAGAGTTAGCTTATCCTCCTTATCGACTCAAGCAAGTGATGGTGAATTAAAAGAGTTAAATTTAATTCTTAAAGCAGATGTTCAAGGTAGTG
The DNA here is from genome assembly GCF_902626525.1 of uncultured Prochlorococcus sp. Classification (GTDB taxonomy): domain Bacteria; phylum Cyanobacteriota; class Cyanobacteriia; order PCC-6307; family Cyanobiaceae; genus Prochlorococcus_A. Next base: position 1,740 of record NZ_CACOFR010000024.1, on the reverse strand, counting down.
TTGAAGCAATATTAGGATCACTAGAACAATTACCAAAAGATGAAGTGCAAGTCAGGGTTTTACTCTCTGCTCCTGGAGAAATAACTGAGACAGATATAGATCTTGCAGCTGCATCAGGCTCAGTAATTATTGGTTTTAATACCTCATTGGCATCTGGAGCAAAAAGAGCAGCTGATGCAAATAATGTAGATATAAGAGAATATGAAGTAATTTATAAACTTTTAGAAGACATTCAGTTGGCTATGGAAGGCCTACTTGAACCCGATCTTGTAGAAGAGTCATTGGGTAAAGCTGAAGTACGCGCAACTTTCGCGGTTGGTAAAGGAGCTATTGCAGGCTGTTATATACAAAATGGAAAATTACAACGAAACTGCTCTCTTAGAGTTATTAGATCTGAAAAAGTAATTTTTGAAGGTAATTTAGACTCACTAAAAAGGTCTAAAGATGACGTAAAAGAGGTCAATACAGGATTTGAATGTGGAGTTGGTTGCGATAAGTTTTCTTCTTGGAATGAAGGGGATATAATCGAAGCATTCAAATATGTGACTAAAAAGAGAACGTTAACTCAATAATTAAATACTGAACTCGTTAATTTTTATTCCTATCAAAGAATAATAAAGTAGGAAAGAGTATACAAGCACCTAATTGTATTAGTAGGTTATTTTGCTGTAATTCACTTCCACTTGAAAATTTGGAAAGCATTATTAAAAGGCCTAAAAATGCCGAGCCACTAAAAGCGATCCATAATATTCTCCGTAATCCTTTAAAGGGAGCTTGAGTTTCTTTTAATAACTTCTTTTTTAATTCAGGATCTATTTTTGACATAAATAAATTCAATTATAAAATTAAGTCTATATGAAAAAATTGATATTTTAATTTTGCCGGTATAGCTCAGAGGTAGAGCAACTGTTTCGTAAACAGTAGGTCATTGGTTCAATTCCAATTATCGGCATTTATAAAAGCAAATTAAAAAAAAACAATGATTAATAGACTTTCAAAATTTAAATATCTTTTCAAAATATTTATTTTTATTCCTCTCATTTTTTATTTCGGAAAGAGAAGTTACATTGCATTTGATGAAGGATTTTATGCACTACAAGCTAGATGGATATTAGATAAAGGCAACTGGACAATTCCTCTCTGGTGGGATGGATATGTTTTAGATAGAACCATAGGATTACAGTTTTTAATTGCAAAGTCACAAGAAATCTTTGGAAGAAATACTTTTTCGGCTTATCTACCCACAACAGCTGCTGCAATATTGATGCTATTTATAACTTATAAATTACATGAAGAATTTTTTAATAAAAAATATGCAATTATATCTCCACTAATACTTTCTACTACTTATTTATGGTTTGACTACTCACACTTAGCCACTCAAGATATTATTTATTCATCTTTTGTAACTCTTGGAATATTTTCTTTAGTCAAAATAAAAAGTAAAGAAAACAAATTCTATATTCTTCTTTTTGGTATTTGGATTGGTTTATCTTTTATGATGAAAACTTTTCTAGTAATCGTACCTTTATTATCACTACTACCATATGTATTTTTTAAAAAAAATCTTTTTTTCAGTAAATTCTTTTGGCTTGGTTTACTAATTGGATTTATTCCGTATTTATTATGGGCTTTATCTATTAACCCTTATTTAGAAAAAAATATTATTTTTTATTTAGTTGAAAAGTTCACCACTCTGTCTAATAAAAATACTTTCACGAATCCTTTCTACTACTACTT
>NZ_CACOFR010000023.1 GCF_902626525.1 uncultured Prochlorococcus sp. | reverse complement strand
ATTTAACTTATCTCAAAAAACTGCCGTTTTTGCTTTAAGTCCTTCTGACAACTATAATTTTGTATCATCTGCAGTTAAAAGTGTTGCACCTGCAGTTGTAAAAATTGACACAGAAAGATTGGTAGAGAGACAGCAATTTGATCCAACATTACTAGACCCTTTGTTGAGGGATTTACTTGGAGATCCTGGGATTTCACCAGATAGAGAAAGAGGCCAAGGCTCAGGAGTAATTATTAATGAGAATGGCTTGGTCTTAACAAATGCACATGTTGTAGAAAGAGTTGATAATGTTTCAGTTACTTTGGCAGATGGAACTATTTGCGAAGGTAAAGTTTTGGGATCAGATGCAGTCACTGATCTAGCTTTGGTAAAAATCAAAGAATCTACTCATACTAATTTTGCACCACTTGGGGATTCTGAAGATCTTGAAGTTGGAGATTGGGCAATAGCTTTAGGTACTCCTTATGGTTTAGAAAAAACAGTTACTTTGGGTATTGTAAGCAGCCTACACAGGGATATTAATAGTCTTGGATTCTCAGATAAAAGGCTCGATCTAATCCAGACTGATGCTGCAATCAATCCTGGAAATTCTGGTGGACCACTTATTAATTCTAATGGTGAGGTAATAGGTATCAATACTCTGGTTAGAAGCGGTCCTGGAGCTGGTTTAGGTTTTGCGATTCCAATTAATTTAGCTAAAAATGTTTCAGATCAGCTTCTCAAAAATGGAGAAGTTATTCATCCATATCTAGGGGTCCAATTGATTTCTTTGAATCCTAAAATTGCTAAAGAACATAATCAAGATCCTAATTCACTGGTACAATTACCTGAAAGAAATGGAGCTCTAATTCAATCCGTCATACCTAATAGTCCTGCCGAAAAAGCTGGTTTAAGAAGAGGTGACTTAGTAATTGCAGCCGAAAATATCTCTATAAAAGAACCTAAAGCTCTTCTAGATGAAGTAGAAAAAGCTAAAATAGGAAAAGTATTTCTCTTGGATGTTTTAAGAGATAACAAAGAGATACAAATTAATATCAAGCCAGAACCTTTACCAGGTTTGACATAAATCTCCTATTGAAATTTAATAATCTATAAACTAAAAAAAAAGATTTTGGATTCACAAACACAAATGAAACAAATTGTTGCTGATGCAGCAATTAAGGAAGTAAAGGATCACATGATACTTGGATTAGGATCTGGATCAACAGCTGCGCTTATGATAAAAAGCCTCGCTGATGAAATTCATTCTGGAAAATTGCAAGATATAAAGGGTGTTGCAACTTCCTTTCAGTCAGAAGTTTTAGCGCTCGAACTCGATATTCCTTTAATTGATTTAGCCTCTGTTTCTCAAATCGATTTAGCTATTGACGGAGCAGATGAAGTTGACCCAGGATTTCAACTAATAAAAGGTGGGGGAGCATGCCATGTCAGAGAAAAGTTAGTGGCATCTAAATCTAATAAATTATTAATAGTTGTTGACGAGACTAAATTAGTACAAAATTTAAATAAATCATTTCCTTTGCCAGTAGAAGTTCTTCCAAATGCTTGGAAGCATGTAAAGGACGTAATTTCAGAAATGAATGGCAGTTCTACTTTAAGAATGGCTACAAAAAAAGCTGGCCCAGTTGTTACTGACCAGGGCAATTTAGTGTTAGACGTATTGTTTAATGATGGTATAAAGAATCCTAAAGACATTGAAATGAGGATTAATAATATTCCTGGAGTTTTGGAAAATGGATTATTTGTCAATCTTACTGACAAAGTATTAGTCGGTAAAATTGAAAACAACATTCCAGTTGTTTACTCTCCATCAAAGATTGACTAATCTTGAAATCTAATTTGTACTGAATTAGCATGGCTATGTAAGCCCTCGCTTTTAGCAAGATTAATAATATCGCGACTGTTAACTTTTAAACTTTGTTCACTGAATTCTATTATTGAAGTGTTTTTCATAAAAGTTTCAACCCCTAGAGAACCACTAAATCTTGAATTTCCTGATGTGGGTAATGTATGATTTGGCCCAGCCAGGTAATCTCCCACAGCTTCGGGAGTCCATTTTCCTAAAAATATGGCTCCTGCATTTTCTATACCTTCAAGAATTTTTTTTGGATTAAAAGCTAAAATTTCTAAGTGCTCAGGAGCAAAATTATTGCTTAGTTCAATACATGATTCAGAATTTTCGCAAATAACAATTAATCCCCAATTTTTTATTGATTGCATGCAAATTTCTTTTCTTGGATGATCATCTATTTTTTTATAAAGATCTTTCAGTACTTCTTTAGCTTGATCTTTTGATGTAGTAAGAAGAATTGAGGAAGCTAGAGGATCATGCTCTGCTTGTGCTAGAAGATCAGAAGCTATATGCGTACTTTGAGCTGTTTCATCTGCGATTATTAATATTTCACTTGGTCCAGCTAAGGAATCAATTCCTGTGGAGCCATATATAAGTTTTTTAGCAGTAGTCACATAGATATTCCCAGGACCTGAAATGACATCAACTTTATTGATTTGATTCGTGCCAAAGGCTAAAGCACCAATTGCTTGAGCACCTCCAATTCGAAAAACTTTATTGATTCCAGATAAGTAAGCTGCAGCTAAAACAGTTTTATTTATTTCCCCTTCTTTATTTCCAGGAGATACCATTATAATTTCTTTTACTCCTGCTACTGTTGCTGGTATTGCATTCATTAATACAGTGCTTGGATAAGCCGCTCTGCCTCCGGGGATATAAATTCCTGCATTTTTTACAGGTTTCCATCTCCTTTGGACTGTATCACCATGTTTGCCTTCTATAGTAAAAGATGATGGTATTTCTTTCTCATGGAATTTTTTAATTCTTTTATGGGCTAGCTCAAGTGATCTTTTTAAATTACTGTCAATCTCGTCCCATGCAACCTTTAAATCTTTCTCGCTCACTTGCATCGGTTTAGGATTGAAACCATCAAATTTTTTAGTATATTTTTCTACGGCTAAATCTCCATTAGTTTTAACATCTTGAAGAATATCTCCAACAATTGCATTGATCTTGTTATTGTTATCTGAATTAGTTCGAGTAGCAATCCTTTTTAATTCTTGGATGGCTTCTTCTTTATTATTTATGATCTTCATATTCTTGATTTTTCAGATTGAGAAGTTTAAAACCAATATTTAGTATCCTAGTTAAATTATATTATGATTGATTAGTAGCTGATTAATTTGTTATTATAGAAAATCTTATAATCAATTACCCTCTGTGGCCAATAACAAATCAGCAAAAAAGAGAATACAAATTTCCGAAAGAAATCGTTTAATTAATAAATCATACAAATCTAGAGTAAGGACACTGACTAAAAAAACCTTAGAAATTTGCCAAAAATATAAAAAAGACCCTAATGATGATAATAAAAATTTAGTCAATATAAATCTTAATAAGACATTCAGTTTAATTGATAAAGCAGTTAAAAAAAATGTTCTACACAAAAACAACGGAGCTAATAAAAAATCAAAAATCAATAAGTTTGTAAAAAATACTTTTTCTGCGAAGTAAAAAACAGTTCATAAATTATGAGCAATATTGAACTCATAGATTCCCATTGTCATTTAATATTTGAAAATTTTGAGAAAGACCTTGAAGAGGTTGTTCTAAGATTTCGCTCGAGAGGTGTAAAAAAATTAGTTCATGCATGTTGTGAATTATCAGAAATTCCTAAATTAAAAAAAATATCCCATCAATTTAAGGAAATTTATTACTCGGTAGGTTTGCATCCGCTTGAAGCAAAAAAATGGGAACTAAGCTCAAAATCCCTTCTAAGAATGTCAGCTCAAGAAGATAAAAGAGTTGTAGCTATTGGAGAATTAGGTCTTGATTTTTTTAAAAGCGAAAATAAAACTGAGCAAATTGATGCTCTCATACCACAAATGGAGTTAGCATTTGAACTTGAATTACCTGTAATCATCCATTGCAGAGATGCTGCAAAAGAAATGATTGAGATATGTGATGACCTCTCTAACAAAGGGAAATGTCCAAAAGGTGTACTTCATTGTTGGACAGGGACCCCAAAAGAAATGAAGGAATTCTTAGATCTAGGTTTTTATATCAGTTTTAGCGGAATAGTGACTTTCCCAAAAGCACATGAGATTCATGAGTGTGCCAAAATCGTTCCTAATGACAAATACTTAATTGAAACTGACTCACCTTTTTTAGCTCCTGTTCCCAATAGGGGTAAAAGAAATGAACCTGCTTTCGTTGAAAATGTTGCAAATTTCATGGCAGATTTAAGATCTACAGAAATAATTACAATTGCGGAAGAATCATCTAAGAATGCTGAAGATTTGTTTAAATTTGACTTGTTAAGTTGACACAATAGCTGCTAGTATTAGGAATTACTGGAAATTTTCTTAAATTTATTTGTTTTAACTTTCTCACTTAATGGTTTCCGAACTGTTATCGTCAATTTTTTAGTAATTTTAATAAATTGATTTTTGTTGAAATCGAGATTATGTGTTTGATTTCAAATTTAAAAAAGTTAAACAAAATTATTGAGTAGATTTAAAGTAAATAGTAAATCTAACATGATCGCAGGTTTTCTTGGATGAGCAGTAGCGCTTTACAGGTAGCAAAAACAGCTACTTACCTACCAGATTTAGTTGAAGTACAAAGAGCAAGCTTTAAATGGTTTTTGGAAAAAGGTTTAATAGAAGAATTACAAAACTTTTCTCCCATTTCTGATTACACAGGTAAACTAGAATTACATTTTATTGGGGAAGAATACAGGCTAAAAAGACCCAGACATGATGTTGAGGAAGCAAAAAGAAGAGATGCGACATTTGCCTCTCAAATGTACGTAACTTGCAGATTAATTAATAAAGAGACTGGGGAAATTAAGGAGCAAGAGGTATTTATTGGTGAATTACCATTAATGACTGAAAGAGGAACTTTCATTATTAATGGTGCAGAGAGAGTAATCGTTAATCAAATTGTTAGAAGTCCAGGAGTATATTTCAAAGATGAACAGGATAAAAATGGTCGAAGAACATACAATGCTAGCGTTATTCCTAATAGAGGTGCATGGCTAAAATTCGAGACTGACAAAAATAATTTGCTTTATGTAAGGGTAGATAAAACTAGAAAAATTAATGCGCACGTTTTAATGAGGGCAATGGGCCTTTCAGATAATGATGTAATTGATAAACTTAGGCACCCTGAGTTTTATCAGAACTCAATTGAGTCAGCTAATGATGAAGGAATTAATTCAGAAGATCAAGCCTTACTTGAGCTTTATAAAAAGCTACGTCCAGGTGAACCCCCCTCTGTTTCTGGTGGACAACAGTTATTACACAGTAGATTTTTTGATCCCAAAAGATATGATTTAGGTCGGGTTGGTAGATATAAAATAAATAAAAAATTGAGGCTTACGGTACCAGATGATGTTAGAACGCTGACCCACGAAGATGTTCTTTCCACAATTGATTATTTAATTAACCTAGAATTGGACATTGGTGGTGCAAGTTTGGATGATATTGATCACCTTGGTAATCGAAGGGTTAGATCTGTAGGAGAACTTCTTCAAAATCAAGTGAGGGTTGGACTTAACCGTCTAGAGAGAATTATTAAGGAAAGAATGACTGTTGGAGAGACAGATTCTCTTACTCCTGCTCAATTAGTTAATCCTAAACCCTTGGTTGCTGCCATAAAGGAGTTTTTTGGTTCCAGTCAATTAAGTCAATTTATGGATCAAACAAATCCTCTTGCTGAATTAACACATAAAAGGAGAATTTCGGCCTTAGGTCCAGGAGGTTTAACTCGAGAAAGAGCAGGCTTTGCTGTAAGAGATATCCATCCTTCACACTATGGGAGATTATGTCCTATTGAGACTCCTGAAGGCCCTAATGCAGGACTTATAAACTCTTTGGCTACTCACGCGAGAGTAAATGAGTATGGGTTTATCGAAACTCCTTTTTGGGAAGTGAATAATGGTAAAGTCAATAAAAAAGGTAATCCTGTTTACCTTTCAGCTGATTTGGAAGATGAGTGCAGGGTTGCGCCGGGAGATGTAGCAACTGATAAGGAAGGGAATATACTCGCAAATCTAATACCAGTTAGATATAGACAAGATTTTGAGAAGGTGCCTCCTCATCAAGTTGATTATGTTCAGCTTTCCCCTGTTCAAGTAATTTCAGTAGCTACTTCACTTATTCCTTTTTTGGAACATGATGATGCAAACAGAGCTCTGATGGGTTCGAATATGCAACGTCAAGCGGTTCCATTGCTTAGGCCCGAACGACCTTTGGTTGGTACAGGTTTAGAATCTCAAGTTGCTAGAGATTCGGGGATGGTTCCCATAACTAAAGTTAATGGAACAGTATCTTACGTAGACGCAAATGAGATAGTTGTAAAAGATGAAGATGGTAATGAACATTTTCATTATCTTCAAAAATATCAAAGATCAAATCAAGATACTTGCCTAAACCAAAGACCCATAGTAAGTATTGGAGATCAAGTGATCTCAGGGCAGGTTTTAGCTGATGGATCAGCTTGTGAAGGAGGGGAAATAGCTCTTGGTCAGAATGTTTTAATTGCCTACATGCCGTGGGAGGGTTATAACTACGAAGATGCAATTCTTGTTAGCGAGAGGATGGTCACTGATGATTTATATACATCTGTACATATTGAAAAATATGAAATTGAGGCAAGACAAACAAAGTTAGGACCTGAAGAAATCACTAGGGAGATTCCAAATATCTCAGAAGAAAGCTTGAATAATCTTGACGAAATGGGAATAATTAGAATTGGTGCTTTTGTCGAGAGTGGCGATATTCTTGTTGGAAAAGTCACACCAAAAGGGGAATCTGACCAGCCACCTGAAGAAAAACTTTTAAGAGCTATCTTTGGTGAAAAGGCGCGAGATGTTAGAGATAACTCCCTGAGAGTACCAAAGACTGAAAAGGGGAGAGTTTTGGATGTTCGCATTTACACTAGAGAACAAGGTGATGAATTACCTCCAGGAGCCAATATGGTTGTTAGGGTTTATGTTGCCCAGAGAAGGAAAATTCAAGTTGGCGATAAAATGGCTGGAAGACATGGTAATAAAGGAATCATTAGCAGAATTTTACCTAGAGAAGATATGCCCTATTTGCCTGATGGAACCCCTGTGGATATAGTTCTTAATCCTTTAGGTGTTCCAAGTAGAATGAACGTAGGCCAAGTTTTTGAATTATTGATGGGCTGGGCAGCCTCCAACTTAAATTGCAGAGTTAAGGTTGTTCCATTTGATGAAATGTATGGTCCAGAAAAATCACATCAGACTGTTCAAGCTTTTTTAGAGGAAGCTTCAAAACAGCCAGGCAAAGCATGGGTTTACAATCCTGAAGATCCTGGAAAGTTATTACTCAAAGATGGTAGAACAGGTGAGCCATTTGATCAGCCAGTTGCTGTAGGATACTCTCATTTTCTGAAGTTAGTGCACTTGGTGGATGACAAGATTCATGCTAGGTCTACTGGTCCTTATTCTTTGGTTACACAACAACCATTGGGTGGTAAAGCTCAGCAGGGTGGACAAAGGCTTGGAGAAATGGAAGTGTGGGCTCTCGAAGCTTATGGTGCAGCCTATACCCTTCAAGAACTATTAACAGTTAAATCTGATGATATGCAAGGAAGAAACGAAGCTCTTAATGCAATTGTAAAAGGTAAACCAATCCCTAGGCCTGGTACTCCTGAATCATTTAAAGTTCTAATGCGAGAATTACAATCTTTAGGCCTAGATATTGGGGTTTATACAGATGAAGGAAAAGAGGTAGATTTAATGCAAGATATTAATCCGAGAAGGAATACTCCATCTAGACCGACATACGAATCATTAGGAACCTCTGAATACGAGGAAGATTAAATACTTAATAAAAACTTTCAATTTAAATTTCCCAAAAAATGACAAACAGCAACTTAAGAACTGAAAATCACTTTGATTACGTCAAAATCTCAATAGCTTCTCCACAAAGAATAATGGACTGGGGGCAGAGGACATTACCCAATGGTCAAGTAGTAGGTGAAGTTACGAAACCTGAAACTATTAATTACAGGACACTTAAACCAGAAATGGACGGATTGTTTTGTGAAAAAATTTTTGGGCCCTCTAAAGATTGGGAATGCCACTGTGGAAAGTATAAAAGAGTAAGACATAGGGGAATTGTTTGCGAAAGATGTGGTGTTGAGGTGACTGAAAGTAGAGTTAGAAGACATAGGATGGGTTATATAAAACTTGC
>NZ_CACOFR010000022.1 GCF_902626525.1 uncultured Prochlorococcus sp. | reverse complement strand
TTTCAAATTTACCCTTATGCCTTACAAAGGCTATACAGCTGCCTCCATGGATCGGTTTGCGTATCGCATCAACTATTTCTAATTCATACAAATCAAGAAGATTTTGAAAAGTTGAAAGAGAGTAATACAATAAATGTTCATGATAGATCTGATCATATGCAACATTTTCTATCATGTCCGGTAAATAAATAAATTCAGCTATTAATAAGCCATCTTTAGGATCTAGTAATTTTCTTATACCTGAAAAAACACTATGAAGTTCCTCAAGATGGAAAAAAATTCCTGAACCATGAATTACAGACGCATATCCATAATCAGATAGAATTTCATCTGCCAATTCTTGATTAAAAAAGTTATTTAGGCAAGGAATACCTTTTTCTTTACACTTTTCTGCTTGCAATAATCCTGAATCAACATTAAGGACTGATTGGCCCATTTTTTTAAAGTGTTCCAAGAAAGTTCCATCATTACCTCCTATATCTAATATGTAGTTATTTTTTTCTAAGTTTATTTGAGTTAAAGCATAATTTGTTACTTCTAAAAAGTGTTTTCTCAAAGAACTTGTTGTTCCAGATAAATATGTATGTTTAACGAACATTTCTTCCTTAGGTATGGCATAATCAAGCTGTAACATCTTGCAAATACAGCAAAAAAAAAGTTTTAAAGGATAATCTTTAGCTTTCTCTTCACTTTCAATTGAAATAAAATTGTTTCCCCAAGGTTGGTCACCTAGGTCTAGTACTAAATCAAGTTTTTCAGATCCACAGCATCTGCATTTCATCACATTTTTAATAATTTTAGATCAAGTACCCAGCCACAAGATAATACTCTATCATGATCCTTTATTTGATTTAGTATGTGGTATCTATAACTTGTAACCTCACTTTCATTAACATAGTATTTACTACTGCCAAGTGTTTTAAATTTTGCGATAGCATAATTTTCAATAGAATTATTATCAAGTAAAGTATTCAACGTTGGATCATCGCGAAAATTTCCATTTATTATTGCCTCAGATTCGGTTTCCATTGAAACTGACTTTGATGAAGTAGGAGGAACTACAAATATTGATCCTTCAGGACACTCATCAATTTTTTTTACAAAGTTAACCTTCAATTCAGATTCAAATCCATACATTAATGTTCTTACAAAGCAATTATTATAAGAAGTGTCGTATGTATAAATATTATTTAGATTATTTTTTAATAAAAACTGTCTTAACCAAGCAGGTCCCATTCTACAAGGAAGAAGATCTTTTTTATAATTACTTATTAGTCTGAATAATTGAAAAAAAGCTAATAAAGTAAAGATATAAGGAGTAGCCTGATTAAAGGTTATTTGAAAAAACCTAAACCCCAAAACTATAGTTATTAAAAGACCAGTTAAACTAGATAAGTAGGATTTGCCAACCTGTAATCCATTTGTAATTTCCACAATAAGAGTTGGCATGATTCCAATTAATAAAATAAGGAAAATACTTAAAAAGCTCGTTTCTCCTTGAAAGTAGCAATAAACCATTGAGATTAACGTCAAAAAAAATAAAGATAATTCTATTGGCATCAAGCTCCAAAAAAATGGTGGAAGCCACCTTAACCCAGCTCCTCTAAAATTACGAGGTAATGTTTTTCCAAAAACTTTTTTTTGATCTGGATAAGCTAAAAAATGCGAAGCCCATGAACCAATATCTAGAAATGTCATGTAGCGCTTTAGATTTTTAATAGGATTTGGCATAAGGACAAGAAAAAATCCACTAAAAATCCCTACAGAAAAAACTAATTGTGTTTGTAAATAAGATGTAAGTTGATTAACTATAAAAGCAGGAAAAACGATAATAAGGGAAAAAATTATCACTGGAGATAAGAAGTTAAATACTAAAAATGTGTTTCTCTCACTTTCTACAGAATTATTATTTATTTTAGAAATTATAAATTTGTTAATCAATTTATAAGTTTTTGTCAAAAATATTTTTGCAAGAATCAATATTGCGGTAATAAATAATAATGTTATTAATAGAGATTTTTCTGGAGAATCAGAAAATATATTTATACAAATAAAAATCTGGCTAAGTATCAATATCGGTGGAAATTTTCTAGATGCACTTGAGGATGTAAAACATATTGAAGATAGAAAACCAGCAAAAAATATACATAACAAAAATGAAATACTAATATTTTGATTGATATAGGCAAAAATAATGAAACAAAGAGAGCATAAAAACCAAAATTGCGAATAAATTATATGTCCAAGATATAAAACAACTTCAGTGCACCAAGTAGAAAATAAATATATTGTTGATATTAAAAATGAATAATAACTTGGAAGAAAGTAATTTGAAATACCATAAATCAGAAGTGTAGAAAAGCAGTGCGAAATAATCGACAAAGTTATATTCACATGTTCTTTAATTCTTTTTTCCCTTGGGAACATTTTTTGAACAAACGCCATGAAAAAAATCCAAAATTCCCGTAGTTCTGCTCTACCTTTACCATTGTTTAAATTATGAATAGAACCTGGCCACCTTAATAAACCCTCTTTGCCTAATTGAGAGGCTAAAGCTAACATCTTTTCATTATCGGTATTTAATTTAGGAGAATAAAATGTAATCCCACGGGTATCGATGAATACTTTTATTGCATAAGTAAATACTAAAAGGATTAAAATAAATAGCATGAATTAATACTGATTAGGTAGAAGATAGATTTACTTTTGAATTTGAATAGGTTTATCTTAAGATCATATTAAATTTTACTTTTGAAACCTTTTACAAATATACAACAATATGTCGTAATAAAAAAATTTATTAAATATTGGGAATTAGCATTAAATCAAGAATAAAAATAATAAATGCATTTGTTTATTTATTAAATAAAATTTAAAAATTAATAATTTTTAAAAAGTAGTCATTAAAGATATAATAAAGTTAATTTAATAAATAAAATTGAAAGAAAACGAAATAAGCATTCTAATTCCTACCTTATCCAGACAGGAAATTCTTCTTGAAACTTTAAATTTTTATTACAGAAATAGGGTAAAATTTGTTTTTAACATTTGTGATTCAACTAAAAAAAATAGGAGGTCTTTTCTAGAAAGGATTAATTACTTATCAAAAGAATTAAATATAAATTATTATCATAAAATTAATTTTTCTGATAGAGAAGCAATTTTTTTTTTAATGGGCAAAACAGAAACACCCTTCGCAGCTTTTAGCGGGGATGATGACTTTTTTGTTCCCTCAGGTTTAATCAAATGTGCAGATTTTCTAAAAAAAAATAATGATTTTAGAGTTGCTTACGGAAAAGCTATTATTGTTGATGGAAAATCTTTAAATAATAAAAAAGCTAAAATTAGTGCTTCAAACTATTGGGGTAATCTTTCTTTTGAAGATAAAAACGTAATCACTAGATTAGACAAATTATCCTCTAACTATTTAGTAAATTTATTTGGTGTACATAGATCTAAAGAACTTAAATATGATTATAAAGTTTCAAGCAATTTACCCTCAAGAACAGCAGCTGAAATACTTACAAATTATCTTACAATTATTAGGGGTAAGGGGAAATTTTTAAATCATCCCTATCTAATAAGACAAGTTCATCCAGCAAGATATTTAATGGATACCACCCTAGAAAGTACTTTAATTGATGATAATTTGGCTGAAGCGATACCAGACTTTATAGATGCATTATCTAAGGCTTTATTAAATCAAGGGATAAAGAAAAAATATGCTTCATTACTTTCTAAAAAATACATAAAGAAAATCCTATCTGGGTACGAAAGTAGCTCTTATTTTAATCTTAGAAAGAAACTAAAAGTTTTTGATGTTTTTTATAAATTATTTAGAAGAATTTACTATACTTTTAAAAATAAATTATTTAGAAAATCTATTTACTATAGAGATTTCAAAAGTACCCTTAAAAGTATCTCATCAAAAGAATAATAAATTTTAATTATTAGATTGCAAGAAAATCAAATTATTATTTTGTTTATAAATATAGAATTTCAAAAGATACTCAATCCTTTTCAAGAAAAACTGAAAGGTTTTTAAAAATCAATAATAAGAAAAAAATTTTTACTTAAGGAGATACCTATTAAAAATGATTTATTTTTTATAATTATCTTAATTTAATAAATAATTGTATGATTTATATTTTAATATTGATATCCTTGTCAAAAAGAAATATTAGTAAAAAACTTGATCTACAAAATGAATAAATTATTTTTAAAAGACTATATAATTGCAGGAGGATTAATGGATCTTAATATTGAGAACATTAAGCTTAGAGAAATACAAATAAGAGATGGTTTGTTTATTCATACTTGTAATGACTACGATAAATCTCTTGAAGTTATAAAAGAAGCATCTTTTAATCTAAAGAATCAAGTAAAAATAATTTCTAAAATTTACTTCAATTATCCTGACATAAAACATAGGAGATTTAGGTCTCTATTTTCTCAGATCAAAGAACAAAGAGAAAGATTAGGTTTTGTCCCTTCAGAATGGAATCTCCAAATTTGTTGTTATTGCCCATTAAACAAATTAATTAGTAAAAATGCTCAAAAATTCTTTAGGAAAATCAACTTCGAATTTGGAATTAATAAGATATTTTTAGAAATTTATCCAATATACAATTTCAATATAGAAAAAATTCAAATATTGAATAACTTTTATGAAGGAGAAGTGATATTTGGAGTATCAAGTTACCAAAATTATCTTAACAGGAGTTTCATGGATTCTGATTTACAGGAGTTTTCTAAGAATCATACCAATATTATTTTTATTGGAATTCTTGGTAAAGGGATTCAAAATAAAAACTTCCCTAGGACTTTTAATGCAGATTTCTTAAATAAAAATATAGTTTATTTTTTAAATAATATTAACATTAATAAATTTTCAAGAGGAATAACTAATTTTTCTTCTATACGACAATATGAGAATTTCAATGAAGTTTTTTTTAATCTTCAAAAAAATATAAAAAGATATGATTTAGGAAAATCCTTAGATTTAGAATATAAAAAGAAAATCTTTTATTTTAAGAATTTTGACCAATATGGTGGTATTTATTCTACTAAACAATATTTACTAAAACCAAAACTTATTTTACATAAAATTAAGAATCTGATTTACAAATATAAAAATTTCAGGGAAATCGCAAACAATTTTTTTGGATAAACAATATTAGCAAAAAAAGAATAACCAATTTTACTAGAGTTAATTTGCTGTATGATCAATATTAGAGAATATTATAAAAATTATTAATGGATAGTAATTTCATTGATTCAAGAATATCTCAAGAGAATAAACTTCAATTCAAAAAAAAAGGCTGGACTTTAATTGATCTTAAATTACCTAAAGAATCTTTAAATAATGCAATTAGTGGATTAAAGATAATGAAGCATGTCTCAATAAGAGACGACTTTAAACCTAGAAGAATATATTATGATCATTTATTTACAAATAACCTAGCAGCAATTGAACTTCCCTTTAATCAAAATATTTGTAATGAAAATATAAAAGATTTTTTTGTAGAAGCTAAGATTGGATCTTTAGTCAGAGCCTTGATGGATTGGGATAATCCATGTTGTGATTTAGCAAGACTATTTTGTATGGGTAATTTCAATTATAGAGGCAATTGGCATAGAGATTATGAAAGTGATTTAAAAAATATTCAATTAGATTCCGATCAACGAAATGTTGTTTTGGTTGGTATTTACCTACTTCCTCAAAAAGGCTTTCGTATTTTAAAAAAAGAATATGAATATAATGGGCATAAATCATTAATAGCATCAAAAAAAATTGATAATTTAATAAGGACATTTCCTTTTCCCCTTTCTCCTATTAAAGAATCATATGATGTCATTGATGGGAAAATTGGTACTGCTTTATTTTTTGATCCACTCTTATTACATCAAGGGTCTAATTTTAAAGATAGACTTGATTTTCATATGAAGTTTCACAAATCAAATAAATCTGATCTAAAGAAAAATAAATTCCAAGATTTTTCGATAATTGATATTTTGCATGAGAAATATGAGTTAAAATTTAATTTTAATTCATCAAATAATAGAGATTTAAATGAAATACCTCTTCACAAAAGATCAAGTATTTTCCAAAGATTTACTAACTCATTAGATTATCGTACATGTTTAAGAAGGATTTTAAAAATCAAGAGTTTAAAGTCAGGAAAAGATTATAATCTCTTAAAGAAAAATGGTTGGGAAATTGATTCTTTATCCAATACAATTTTTCAAAAGTAATATTAAAAATTTAAATTGATTTAAGCTTCAATTTTAAAAATAAATTTTTTATTTTTTTTAATTTTTTAAAGAAAACTTATGTTTTAAATCTTTTTTTATTATTTATTAGATACCTTTTTTGAGTTTTAATGATAATTATTTACTTTTGTTTTAATAAAAACTCTACAAAATAATCTAATAATCTTAAGCCATGAATTCCACTTCTTTCAGGATGGAACTGAAATCCAATTATATTTTCATGGATAATTGAAGCAATCCAGTCTCTTTGATAATAATTAAAACTAAATAATTTATTTTCAGCTGGGACTGATATTGCATTGAAACTATGCACAAAATATTGCATTGAATTTAATTCTTTAAAGTTAAGATCTTCCTGATTACTTTTTATATAATTCCATCCAATATGTGGAATTAACATTTTTTTTTCTGAATGAATTTTTCCCATATATTGCACTTCACCCTTTATTAAACCCAACCCTTTATTAATCCCATCTTCATAACCTTTATCCAGCATCATTTGCATTCCTAAACATATTCCAATTATTGGCTTGCCTAAATTAACACTTTCAATCAATAAATTATAAATACCTTTATTCTTTAAATTTTTAATACCTTCTGAGAAAGAACCTACTCCAGGAAGAAATATAAGATCTGCTTCTTTTATTTTTTTTATTGAAGAAGATATCTCCACTTTATAATCAAGTTTTTCTAGAGAATTAAATAAACTTTGATGATTGCCTAAACCATAATCAACTATCAAAAGATTCTTCTTTCTAAATAAATCATAAATATTTTTATTTATATTTTTTGTTCCAAAATCAATTTCACTATTAATAACTCTTATTAAATTTGAGTCATTTAAATTAATCTTATCTTTTAAGGTTTTTATTAATAATTTATTTTTATGAAATGAAGCGCCAATAGACACGCCTGAAATTTTTGGATTTTTGATAGAACTATATATTTCATTTTCATCCCCAAAACCACCTCCAACAATAAGAGGAATTTTACAAATTTTTGAACTCATCTCTATTAAATTTTTATCAATACCTTTACTTAAACCATCATTATCTACTGAAGTTATCAATATTTCCCCAACTCCTTCTTGTTGAAGTACATTTATCCAATCATTTACCGCTATCCCTGTTCTTTCTCTACCTGAAGCTTTCATTACCTCCCATCCTAAATTAGGATTCTTTTTAGCCTGAATTGATGCGACAATACATTGACTTCCAAAGACTTTAACTAATCTATTAGCCAATCCTATATCTTCAACTAATCCTGTATTTATAGCAACTTTGTCAGCTCCATTAGAAATTAATGCTTTTGCATCCTCGATTGATCTAATTCCACCTCCCGCAGTAATAGGCACAAATATCCTTTTAGAGGTCTCTGATAGAATTTCATAGAGGCTATTTCTTCCATATAAGCTTGCTACTGCATCTATATATAAAATCTCATCTACGCCATTTAAGTAATATTTTTCTGCAAAATCTATAGCGTCACCAATTACTCTTAATCCCTCGAACCTTATACCCTTAATTAATTTCTTTCCTTTTATATCTAATCTGGCAATAATCCTTTTTGCTAATCCCATTTGATTAATTATTACCAACCCAATACTTAGCTGTATCTGATTGATCTCCTTTAATATTTGATATTATATGTCTTAACTGCCAACCTTCTTCTTCATCCCATTTCCAAAGGTGTGGAGATCTAAACTGATCGCACAATAAATCATAGTAATTTCTATCAAAAATAGGTTTCTCAAAAAATTGACTTGCTTTTGGAAAATTTTCTTTATCTAAAGTTAAGTAATCGAAAATTTGATCACTCCACCTTAAAGGGAATTCCCCATCATACTTATTAACTAATGCAACACCTTCCTCCCTTGTCAATTCTCCAGATCTTATCTCTTGTGCAGCATCATATGTCGCCCTCCCAATACCAAATTTTATCCAAGTTGTATGATAATGAAAATCATCAATTCGGTCATCTATTGAGTTGTAAGTACTATAAGTTCCAGCAGTTCTCTCAGGAGAGCTTTCAAAGCCTCCATTTTCAACGCTGTAGTAATAAGCATTCTGTGGATGCCATTTTATATAATATCCCAAATAATGTACCTGAATATTATTATCTAAGATTAAATCTGAACTAACAGGGAAATAAGGATCCAAATCCCCTTTTTTTAAACCCATCTCATAAAGTTCATTTAGACTTGAACCTCCAAGAACTATTTCATCTTGATTATCAATTGTTAAATATTTTTTATCTCTAATTGCCTGGGACATATCACTAAGAGGATTGCCATATTCCGCCTCATTTTCTCCATAAAAAATTAGAGAAATCCCATAGTTTTTTGCTATTTTAGGTGCTAAATTCTTTTGACCTAGTATAAATGGCTGAAAGGGGTGTAATAAGTTATCAACAGCTAATCTTGTTAAAAGTCTATGAACCCTACCATTAGGAGTAAAAAGAACATTATCAAACCCAGCATGAATCCATGCTTGATGATTACGCCATCCCCAATCTGTATAGATATGAGGTGCCCAAGTACATGTAAGAGGGTTCATTCCATATTTATATTTTAATAAATGAGCCTGCATAAAACTATCTTTTCCGCCACTCCCAGGAACAAGACAATCATAAGTTCCATCATTCTTTCTAAATTTTTCACAAAGTTCTTTTAATTCTTGTTCTCTCAGTTCCCAATTTATTTTTGCTTTCTTATCTTTTACCTTGCAGGCATCACAAATTAAATTCTCATCAAAATTAATAGTATTTTTTTTTGAATCTTTTTTGTTTTTAAATTCAATACTGCTATTAGGCCTCTGATTACTTATTACACAAGATTTACAGAACAGAACTTCCTTTGGTAAACCATACTTCGTTTGGCCTTCATTATTATATTTAAAAATTTCTTTATCTATCTTTTTTGGGAATTTGATAAGCATTTTTGATATCTAAATAAAAAATTATTTAATAGTGATTTAGTCTATTAATTATTTCACATGTTGGTAATTTTATTCCAATTTGTAAACGTCTTAATGCTGTGCTTTGGTTTAGGATATTTGGATTTATATCTTTTTAGGATTTAATATGTTGTTGTCCTATTAGAAATAAAGGGATTAAAACAAACGTATAAAATAACTAGTAAATTAGAATATTTTATCTTTTTCCAAGAATATAATTTTCTTATTTTATTAAATATCATCCTCTAAGAACTGAATAATTTGATCAGAAGGTGATTTTGATATGTAGGATTTCTTAAATTCTTCTAAGTTAAACAAATTTCCCTTTGGGAATTTAAATATTTGATCGATGGCATTTGAAATAGATTTATAATCACTTTTAACATCAATAACTTTTCCAAATTTATATCTTCCCTTTTGACGATTTCCGATATTAATAACGCTTTTTTTTAACATAGAGGCTTCATTTATACCACTTGAAGAATTTCCAATAATACAATCAAAAAGCAATAATGCGTTTAAATATAATATTTGACCTAAAGAGGGAACAAAAAAGTAATTATTCTTATTTTTCTCAACGAAATTTAGAATTTTATCCAAAATTATATCTGAACCTTTATCCGCATTTGGAGAGGTAAAAAGTATATTACACTTAAAATTTAAAAGAGCCTTCAATAAATTATCCAAACCAGAAATCCCCAAATCATTAGACATAGTTTCAGGATGATATGTAATTAAAAAGTTTTTTTCTTGAAAATTAAATCCAGTTTTATCTTCAAATTGTTCTTTTGAGATTTTTTCAAAATTTAATAAGCCATCAATTATTAATGGGCCAATATCAAAAATATTCTTTTCGCTTAAAATCATATTTTGGACTTTTTGTTTATGAATATCCGCTGAAGTAAAATGTATTGAACTTAACTGTGAAATTGCATTTCTTAATTTATCATCAATAGCTCCTAATGTAGTTTCTCCTCCATGTAGGTGTACTATTTTTATTCCCAATAAATGGGCAGCTGAAGCCGCAGCAAAAGTTTCATATCTATCCCCCAAGAGAATTAAATAGTCTGGTTTAATATTATTTAATGCTTTTGAAATTACTTTTATGGTATCAGCGGTCTGATATGGCATATCTAATTCTCGTGGATTATTAAATTTAATTGGCAATTGATGTAAAAAAGTTACTCCATCATTTTCTATTTCTTTGATTGTCTTTCCATATCTATCATTTAAATGAGTTGATGATACTAATAAATTAAAATCAAATTTATTATTATCAATTAATTTGAGAATTAAAGACCTCATCAATCCATATTCTGCTCTTGTTCCAGTAAATAAAGCAATTCTTTTCATATTTTTAATATCAAAACTCAATTAAATCATCAATTTTGTAGTATTTATTAGATTTTTTCCCTATAATTTCATCCCATCTCATAGGGCATATTCCAATAGCAGGTCTTTTTGTTGTTAAATTTTCTTCAGTATAAAATTCACCCTTTTTTATATCCTTTTTTGCAACTATAGATTTTCTAACTATTTGTAAATTTTTTATTTCTGAATTGGCAATTTTTTTTTCATTTTTGCCTAATGCCACAGTTATATTTCTAATTCCCTTTACTAGGTTGTTAAATTCTTGAGGTTCTAAACTTGCTTTATGGTCAGGACCACTTAAATTCTTATCTAAAGTTAAATGTTTTTCGATTATATGTGCGCCTAACGAAACTGCTGCGAGAGCAACTTCAACTCCTAAAGTATGATCCGAGTAACCAACTTTTACATTAAATTCTTTCTTTATTGTAGACATTGCTCTTAAATTAACATCTTTAAAAGGAGCCGGATATTCTGAAGTACAATGCAAAATTGATACATCTTTTCTTAAGGTACCAGCCAAATATAATTCATTTAAAGCATTGCCTATCTCAGTTATATTTGCCATGCCAGTTGATAATATAATCGACTTACCAAAAGATCCAATTTTTCTCAAATAAGGTAAATTTGTTATTTCTCCAGAAGGTATTTTAAATCTTTTCAAATTCATTTTATTTATTAAATCTAAACTTTCCAGATCAAACGCTGTAGAAAGAAATTCAATATTTTTGCTGGTGCAGTAATTTTTTAAATCTAATAGTTCTTCAGATGTAAGTTCAAGTTTGCTCAACATTTCAAGCTGAGAATCTTCATTATTAGTATTTATACTTTGATATTCTGCTTTTTTTGTATCTTTTATTACTAGATTATTTGACTTGAATGACTGAAATTTTACAATATCTGCTCCACAGTCTTTAGCAACATCTACTAATTCTTTAGCCCGAATTAGACTCCCATTATGATTAACACCAGCTTCAGCAATAATTAAAACCAATATAAAAAAGATATTTACTTAATATTAAACCTATTTACCTTAATTTAATCATCTTTTTTTTATTACTCATAAATCTTCAATCGAGAATCTTCTTATGTAAAGTATTAGATGCCAAATCTTTCATTACTATTTGACCTGCAGATACTAAAACATTATCTCCTATGGTAATTCCCTCTTTGACAACACAACCGCTACCAATGAAAGATTGATTTCCTATAGAAACTCCTCCATTAAGTATTACACCAGTTGAAATATGGCAATGATTGCCAATTGTCACATCATGTTCAACTAAACAATTAGTATTTAAAATGCAATTCATTCCAATCTTTGCATCACTATTAATAATTGCATTATGCATAGTTATTGTCCCTTCCCCTAATAAGGCTGTTCTTGAGACTAAAGAATTTTTTGATCTAACTGTTGCTAACTTAATTTTATTTTTTCTAAGTAAATCAAATAATAAAACTCTTTTAATTGCACTCTTAATTTGACCAACCGCAACTAATCCAAAATCATCTTTATCAAAAGAACTTGATATGGCTGCATCATTTCCAAGAATCTTGTAATTCATAAATCTCTCTGAAAAATTTTTATCTTTGGTAATAATGCCTTTAATCTGAAATTCATCTGAATTTTCAATAACATCTATACAAGATTTACAGTGGCCGCCATTGCCTAGCAAAATAATTGATTTCATAGTAAAAAGGCGCTACTAGGTATATTAATTATTCTTTTTGATAATGACTTTGATACTGGTAAAGGTGATCTTGGACAGTCAATATACATTTCCAATTCATGTATTAGATCCCAAGCAGGTCTTGTCATAATGTTATTTCTATTTGTATTTTCTAAAATCATTTCAAACTCATTCTCATAACCATTTTCAAGAATAATTGTTTGAAGCCAATAATTACTTTTTGAGTTTTTAGGTTCTTTAAATAACTTTATTCCCTCAATGGAATCTAAAACTTCACTATATTTGTTAAAAAGATCTCTTTTTGACTTTAAGAATTTTTCTATTTTTTCAAATTGAGCACATCCTAAAGCAGCATTTATATTGGGCAATCGATAGTTGAAACCTATTTCATTATGAATGTACCGCCATTTATGAGGCACCTTAGCTGTAGTAGAAATATGTTTTGCTTTTTTAGCTAATGAACTATCATTAGTTATTAGTGCACCTCCACCTCCAGTAGTAATAATTTTATTTCCGTTAAAACTTAATATGCCTATCTTACCAAATGTTCCAGTATGTTTTTTGTTGTAAAAACTCCCTAGAGATTCAGCTGCATCCTCTACAAGATTTAAATTGTATTCTTTTGATATTTTTAGTAATTGGTCTATTTTAGCTGGATGACCATAAGTATGCATTGGAATGATTGCAGAAATTAGTCTTCCTGTTTTTTTATTAATGGTTTTATTACCCTTTTTAATTGATATTTCATCTAACCAATTAGATAATGCTAAAGGATCAATCCCAAGAGTTTTCTCTTCACAATCAACGAAATGAGGCTTAGCGCCGAGATAACTAATTGCGTTAACAGTTCCAATAAAAGTAAGAGATGGACAAATAACTTCATGATTTCTATCAACACCAACTAATTTAAGAGCAAGATGTAAGGCTGAGGTACCATTTACAACTGCTATAGCGTATTTTGCTCCTGTAAAATCAGAAATATTTTTTTCAAAGATATTTACATACTTGCCAACAGTTGAGACATAGGAAGAATCTATACATTTCCGCAAATTTTTGATTTCAACTTCATCAAACCTTGGTTCATGCAAGGGCAAGTTATTTTTTCCTGCTACTGTCCTTATACCATTGATTATCTTATTGCTTAGATTACTCATAAATCATAAAAAACAGAGTTACTTAATCAAGATCAGATTAGTAAAATTATAAAGTTGAACCAATCCTACAATACATAATAATTTAAATTTTTCTTTAAATCTTAGAAGATTAATATGCATGAAAAAAAAATTGGATAATCTATTTTCCAACCTATATAATGCGTTTTCTTTAGTTTTTAAATTAAAAAATTTTTAAATATAAAACATACTTCATGAGATAATAAAATCAAATAATTTTAAAATTCATTATTAGTTATATGAAAGATTCCAAGAGAATACTAATAATTGGATTTGGTAGTATCGCTAGAAAACACGCAAGAATTTTAAATCAAAATTGGCCAGGTTTTGAAATTGGAATATATAAAAAAGGAATTTTTTTAAAATCCGATGAATTAAATTTATGTAAGAGGAAATTTACTACTTATCAAGAATGTATAGAGTGGCGCCCAAATTACGTGATAATTGCAAGTCCATGCTCTTTTCATCTTAACCAAGCATTATTTTTTGCCAAGCAGGGCATTCCCACTTTTATAGAGAAGCCTATAGGAAAAGGAAATGAGTCAAAAAGCTCTTGGGATGAACTTTTCGCATATTCCAAAACTGTACCTATTATGGTCGGTTATGTATTTAGACATGATGAATGTCTTAAAGAGTTAGAGAACATTTTAAGTTTAAATAGTTATGGGGAAATAATTGATGTAGAGAGTTATTGCGGTTCATGGTTGCCAGATTGGAGACCAAATTCAGACTATAAAAAAACAGTTTCTGCTCAAAATAAATTCGGTGGAGGAGTACTTTTAGAACTTAGCCATGAAATTGACTTGATAAACTATCTTTTTGGTCCAATTGAAATCAAATACGCCTCATCAATGAATACTAATTCACTAGAAATAGATGTAGAGGATATAGCTTTGATTCAGGCAGAATGTTTATCATGCAAATTTCTCACTATGAAACTTAACTTCTGTACTAAGCCGCAAGAAAGATATATTAAAATAAGATTTTCCAATGCCAATATTACCTGGGATTTAAATAATCAAATCATCAGAATTAAAGAACCAGAATGTAAAGAATCGATTTTATATAAATCAGAAAATGATTTAGATTACAAATATGTAAAACAATTTGAAAATTTCTTCAAGTTTGCAGAAAATATAGAATCTTCTCGATGCAGTGTATATGATGCATTTGAATCACTTAATTTAATTTGTTGCGCAAAAAAAATGTCATCTAAAAATTAATGAAAAAAACAATTGCATTTATATTTGCCAGAGGAGGTTCTAAGGGATTACCTCAAAAGAATCAATTATTATTATCAGATCATCCTTTGATAGCTTATTCAATTTACATTGCAAAAATAAATAAATTCATTGATGAGGTTTATGTTTCAACAGATTCCAAGGAAATTGAAAAAATAGCAATTGATTATGGTTCAAAAGTTATAATAAGGCCTTTAGAACTTGCTCTAGATAACGCGCCAGAGTTTTTATCTTGGAAACATGCTGTAAATACTTTATTTAATAAAGGATTATATTTTGATAAGTTTATAAGTTTACCTCCAACTTCTCCTCTTAGATCCTTAAAGGATACAGAAATTTGTCTAGATAAATTAAATTCCAAAAATGAGATAGT
>NZ_CACOFR010000021.1 GCF_902626525.1 uncultured Prochlorococcus sp. | reverse complement strand
GAAATTTTGTATAATGCTATAAAAATATCTTTGGAATTAGGAATTAAAAATTTTCAATTCGGAGATGGATTTGGGCCTCTTATTAAATCAAATGAGGTGAACGAAATTTTAAAAATAATAAGCAAACAAAATCAAATTAAAATTGTGGGTGGTATAAAAAATCTCAAACAGATTATTGCTTTGTTTGATGCTGGAATTAATTGTGTAGGCACTTCAAATTTTTGCGAGATTTTTCAAGAAGTAAAATTTATTTAAATGTCTGGTTCTGGTGAGTGCAGATTAGAAGGTCTCTGTATTAAAGCTTCTCCATTAGGAGAGAATGATAGGTTAATAACTATTCTTACAGATGAGCAAGGAATTATTCGATTAGCGGTGCCTGGTGCCAGGCGTCCAAAAAGTAGTCTTGCGGCAGCTACGCCACTAACATATTTAAGTTTGCAGATTTTTGGCAAAAGAAATCTTAAATCTGTACGTCAAATTAAAATATTAAAAAGCTATTCTGGTTTAGGGAAAAATATTGAATGCCTTGCAGCAGCCCAAGCAATAACTGAATTAACATTATTATTGGTAGGTAATAATGACAAACAACAAAACTATTTATCATGTGTTCTTGCTCATTTAGATAGGATTAATTATTTTGATGAATCTATAGAGGAAGATATTAAAATTCTATCAATGAGTATTCAATCTTTAATTCATCTATTAGCAATCGGGGGGATTAATTTACCAATACATCATTGCTGTAAAACTGGAGTGCCTATTATCCCACCTTTGGGGAATTGGGAATGGAGTTGTTATTATTTGCCAAATGAAGGATTTTCATCAATAGAAGATCCTCAAAGTAATCTAAGAATAAATGCATCTGAAGTTGCCTTATTACAGAGACTTCTTTTCCCTGAATTACCAATAAAATCTAATGGAAAGTTATTAGGGCCTAAAAAAGTTTGGCTTAAAATATTATTTATTATTGAAACTTGGATATCTACACAATTAGAGAAAGATCTATCTTCACTAAAAATGTTGAAAGAATTATTTAGTTAGAATTTACATAATCCATTAACAAATTTTAAAATTATGTTCTTGGGTCCTTTGACTGTTAACTTTATAAATAGTTCATTTAATTAATGTGGTTCATATTGCCTGGCTGGGTAAAAAATCTCCTTTTTGTGGAAATGTAACTTACGGCAATTCAACTACTAAAGAATTGAAAGCCAGAGGACATAAAATTAGTTTTATTCATTTTGATAATCCCTCTAATTCAAATTCATCAAAACCATTATTTCTAGCAAACGATCCTGAAGTAAGTCTCCCATATTTAATTAAGTCTCAAGTTTATACCATACCCTCTCCTAGAGCAGAAAAAGAGTTAAGGCTCTCATTGGAAAGATTAAAACCTGACATCATACACGCTAGTCTAACTTTATCTCCTCTAGACTTTAGACTTCCAGAACTATGTAATGAAATTAACGTCCCATTAATAGGAACATTTCATCCAGCATTCGATGCTAATAACAGAAATTTAACTGCAAGTACACAACAACTAACATATCAACTATATGCTCCCTCTCTAGCTAAGTTCGATAAAATAATCATCTTTTCTGAAATCCAAAAAAATGTTCTTGAGAAATTAGGAGTGCCCAAGGAAAAACAAATAATTATTCCAAACGGAGTTGATGAAAAAATTTGGAAACCTCTTAGTGAAAGGAATGAAAAATATACTCAAGTAAAAAACAAACTGGGAAATGAAAGAGTCTTTTTGTATATGGGAAGGATTGCAAATGAGAAAAATGTCGAGGCACTTTTACGTTCTTGGCGCCAAACAAAAAATAATAATTGCAAATTAGTTATTGTTGGAGATGGTCCAATGAAGCCAACCCTAGAAAATAGTTTTTCTAACCTTAGTAAAGAGAAATTAATTTGGTGGGGTGCCGAATTAGATTTAGAAACTAGGGTGGCGATAATGCAAATAGCAGAAGTATTTTTCTTACCAAGCTTAGTAGAAGGTTTATCATTATCACTTTTGGAGGCAATGTCTACTGGGACTGCATGTATAGCAACAGATGCCGGAGCTGATGGTGAAGTTTTAGATAATGGAGCAGGAATAGTAATTTCAACTGATAATGTTACTGCACAACTTAAAACTATAATTCCAATATTGGTAGAACACCCCTCATTTACAAAAGATCTTGGGGAAAAAGCTAGAGATCGAGTAATTGAGAGATATACAATTAATAAAAATATAAATTTGCTTGAGAAAGTTTATTTTGACTTAAAAGATAATTTCAAAAACTAATTAAACTCTTTACTTCGATTACTTGCTGAAACTATTGATTCAATTAATGATGACCTTAAACTCTTTTTTTCTAATACCCTTAAAGCAGAAATAGTTGTTCCGCCTGGAGAGGTTACTAAATTTTTAAGCTCAGATGTAGTAAGTTTTTTTTCTTTTATTAAACTTATAGTTCCAAGTATCATCTCCATAACAAGTTCTTCTGAAAGTATTTTTGGCAATCCACCACTTAATCCTCCATCACTTAATGCTTCTATAATTAGAGCAATAATAGCAGGGCCTGATGAAGTTAATGCTAGAAATATATCAAGGTAATCTTCGTTAAATTCATATACCTTACTAGTATTTTCAAATAATGTTTTTGTAAATTGTTTCTGATCTTTTGAAATTTTTTCACCCCATGAAATTCCCGTTAAACCCTTTCCAATAGTTATTGGAATATTTGTGACAACCCTCACACATTTATGATTGGGAAATTTTTGAGTAAGTCTATTTATTGACACTCCAGCAACAATTGAAACTAATAAACTATCCCTGATTTTTATATTATTGGCCTCAATTATATCTTTAAGTTGCTGCGGTTTTACTGAGAGAAGTTTAACTTGACAATCCCAAATTATTTTTGATTCTTGAGAACTTGATTCGTAAACATTTATATTATGTTTATAATCTTTTTTGAGTTTTTCTAAACTTTTTTCAGATTTTACGAGACAATAAACATCCTCTGGCTGAATTAATTTTTTATCTAATAGAGGGGTTATTATAGCATTTGCAATATTTCCAAAACCAATTATTGCGATTTTGTTAGTCACGGATTAATCATGAATAAGCACTTATTTTAGAATTACCCCATGCTGGTTCAGGAGCAGTGTTTTTCCCAAAACTATATTGTGGTTTATTTTCTGTGGATAAGTTAGAAGGAGAAGCTTCTTCTGAGGAAGAACTAGTTACATTCACACAACTTGGAGCAAAAAGAAAAATGCTTTCACCCACTCTCTCTTGATGTCCATCAATTGCGTATGTACCCCCAGCAATAAAATCAACCGCTCTTTGTGCTTGATCAGGATCCATCATAGTTAAGTTAAGAATTACAGTTTTTCTCTCTCTTAATGCTTGTATGGCTTGAGGCATCTCATCAAAACTGCGTGGCTCCATTAAGCTTACTTCTGAGGAAGAATTAGAGATCCCAGGCATTCCAACTACTTTTGATGATCTATTATTATTCATAAAATCGAATGGATTTGAATTTGCGAGGGGATTTGAATTTCTTGGATTTTGTTTGAAGTCATTAATATCATTTAATTCATCCTCTGATGCATAATCCAACTCATCAAAATCATCATCGAGATACTCATCACCTGCAACAACTGCCTTTAATCTAGAAATAAGTGACACCTTTAAAATCCTCTTAAATGTATTACTAAGGTTTAATAACCTTGAGTAATAAATTCATTTTTTAAATGAATAAACTACCTATACTTAGATAACGTTAGTTGCAAGTTACTGCAAGTTTATAGATAAGATTTTTATAAAAAATAACTAATTAAGATCTATCTCCAAAAATCAATGATCCTAATCTCAACCATGTTGAGCCAGCATCAACAGCTTCCTCCCAATCTCCTGACATACCCATTGAACAATCAGGAAGCTGAAGTGAATCAGCAAGGGAACGACATTTTTTAAACAATTCTAAATTTTCTTTGGAGCTTAGCCCTTTAGGATTAATAGTCATAAGACCCATTAAAGTGATATTTTTCAATTCTTGAATTTCTCTCCATTTCAATATTAAGAGTTCAGGATTAAAACCTCCTTTCGTAGGGTCATTACAAAACTTAACCTGCAACATTATTAATGGATTTTTCTTCTCTTCGCACGAAATATTAGAAATCTTTTGCAACTTTTCAAATGAATCTACGGAATGAATATATTTAAAATTCTGAACTATTTTTCTTATCTTATTACTTTGTATTCGTCCAATGAAGTGCCATTTTATTTTTTTAAAATCTTTAAGAATTAATTGCTTCTCAAAAGCCTCTTGGAACTTACTCTCACCAAAATTATTCTGGCCTAAGTTATGTAAAGTCTTGATTTCTTGACTTTGAAATCCTTTACTTACAGCAAGTATATTTGCATGCGATGGGATTTTATTTTTTATTTTTAAATAATTTGAAGGGTTCACCTTTTATAAAAAAGTTTGCATAAATAAATTCTCCCATTTCAGTACATCTTCAGATCCTGTTCTTCTAGCTCTTTGAAGATTCAATTCAGCCTGATTACGGGCATCTAAATATGGTATAACTTCAAACAAAATTTCTCTCTGTCTGATTTCTACCAAAAAAAACATTTTTTGGGCATATAAGGTCGCATAAATATCTCTCCCATCATTTCCAGGAGAAACTTGGTACAACATTCCAAATGTTGGATGGTTTAAATAACGCTCGGAACTCAAACTTAAATATTGTGTTATTTATATTGCACCATACAGTTTCCTAAGAAAAATTGCTATGCAAATAAAACATATCGATAATGTATTAACAATTATATTAAGCGATTTGGAAGGATAAAGAGTTCTAAATCTATTGGTTTTTATAATAATTTTTTTCTTAGATAGCAATGCTTCTGATCCTTGATCAATTCTCAGGAATATATTCTGAAATAACCTTTCCACTAAAATTAATAAGACATTAAAAGATTTTTTAAATCCTAAATTTCGAAAATTTATTGATCTAACTGAAACTGATTTAATTATATTTTGAAATTCTTCCTGTACTAAAGGAATAAAACGTAATGCAATTAATAACTGAAAAAGCCATTTATCTATTGGTAATCCTATTTTTCTCAATGGATTTAGAAACCAACTTAATCCCCATACAATGTCTTCTTGTAATGTAGTTAAAAGCATCAAATTAACGCTATGAATTACAGTAAATATCAAAGTAGAGGTTTTTATTCCTAATTCGACGGCTTTTCTTGATAAGTTATAAGGACCAAAATTTATAAACAATATCTTCTGCGAAGGTATTTGCAAAAGATTCCATTCTTTATATTTCTCTACTACTACTTGTAACTCGTTGGGACTTCTTAAATAACTATCTAGAGATTGAATATCAGAAGAAGCAAGTACTGATATACATCCAATTAATAATGATAAGCAGGTGAGAAAAAATAATGATCGCCACCATATTCTAGATGGCAATAAACTTAAAAAAGTAGTTAATAGTAGGCAAGCTACTAAACTCAACCTCCATATAGGACCTGCCCAAATTGGAGTGATTAAAAATATCATTACTATAATTATTTTTAATCTACTATCTATAATTCTTAGCCAACTTCTATTGCCATAAACATATTGCCCAACAGAAAACTTGGTAAGTATATTCATTAATCTTTTTGAATTAACTCAATATTTTCTCTTTCTACTTCTTTATTTAATACTCTTTGCTGTTTTCCTCTCCAAAGTAAAATGAGAGGCGTGCCTTCAAAACCTAGATTTAATCTAATTTGTTTTTCAATATATCTCCTGTAAGTTATTCCAAATAATTTAGGATCGTTTACAAATAAAGTAAAAGTGGGAGGTTTATTCTTTACTTGCGTACCGTAGTAAAGTCTACCCTGTTTTCCACTCCTTTTCGTTGGAGGACTTTTCCAACTAATAGCCTCCTTAAGAACTTCATTCACTACAGATGTTGTAACTCTTCTTCTATGTTCATTAACAGCATTAAGAGCATGCTCAAAAATATTTTCAACTCTTTGTCCAGTTAAGGCCGATATAAAAATCATTTTTGACCAGTGTAAAAAATATAGTTTAGATCTAAGCTCTTTTTCAACTTGATAGATTGTTGAACTATTTTTTTCTACTAGATCCCATTTATTAACAGCAATAATACATGCTCTTCCTTGTTCTTCAATTCTTCCTGCCAATTTCTGGTCTTGATCAGTTACTCCATCTATAGCATCTATAACTAATACACAAACATCACTTCTATCTATAGATTTAAAAGCCCTATTAATACCAAAGAATTCCGTACCATATTTGACATTTTTCTTTCTTCTAATTCCTGCAGTATCAACAATTTTCCATTGATTATCTCCTTTCTTTATAAGTGTATCTATTGAATCAGTTGTCGTCCCACTAATATCACTAACTATTGCTCTTTTTTTCCCCGAGATTGAATTTAACAAACTAGATTTACCAACATTTGGCCTACCAATAATCGACATCATTATCTTTTCTTCTTCTTCCTGAATAATATTTTCAGGAAGTTCGCCAATAACGAGATCTAAAAGATCCCCTGTACCTGTACCATGAATAGCGGAAACAGGATAAGGTTCCCCCAAACCTAATTTCCAGAACTCTGAAGCTAAGGATATTCCAAGAGTAGTCGATTCACATTTATTAACAGCAACAATTATTTTACACCTTGAGTTTCTTAGCCATTTTGCTATAGACAAATCACCATCAGTAACCCCCTGATATCCGTCCACGACAAGTAAAGCGAGTAAAGCCTCTTCTAAAGCTAGGTAAACTTGTGTTCTTATCTCTGGGAGGAATTCACTATCATCATCGAAAACCAAACCTCCAGTATCAACTATTTGAAATTCCCTACCCCCCCATGAGGCATTTTGATAAGTTCTATCTCTTGTAACACCAGGCTTATCAAATACTATGGCATCATTACTCTGGCAAAGACGATTCACCAGCGTAGATTTCCCAACATTAGGTCTTCCGATAATTGCTATTGTTGGAAGAATCAATTCTTCTCTCCATAGAAATAGTGCTATTACAACTATACCTTCAATAGAATCATTTACCTCACTAAAAAAATTTATTTGATTTCTGGATCTCCAAAATGTCCTTTTGCTGGATTTGATGGTGGTGAACTTTGTCTAGGAAGTACATAATTATCATTTGAAAAACATTTATTTTCATTAGCCCAATAAATCAACCAATTTACCGCTATCGCTCTTCTAGTCCTTCTTGGATATAGTTCGTTAATTTTATAACCTTTAAAATTAAGAAAATTTTTCAATCCCTGTTTATAATCTTTTGGAATTGATCGCGTCAAATGAACTGAAGCTATTCGTTCTGAAATGATTTGAGGAGCCTTTAAAAATTTTCCTGACCAATAAGTAGGAGTAAATGCACTAGGAATCCAATCATCTAGAGATTGTTCTCTAGTATAAAAAAGTCTTTCCCACACTAATTTACAAACAAAAACATCACTAACCTTATCTTCAAGAACGCAAATTAATAGTTCCTTACATATTGGCCATGTAAATTGCTTTTCTTCAAATTTTTCATTTTTATTCATTAATGTAATCTTATTAAAATTAAAGAGAAATAAGGCATAAAATCTTTTTTATATTTAGATGCATATTGGATAATTTGATCAGGCATCCCAACACTTAAAGCAATTAAGGATGTTTTGATGATGTCCTCTTTTTCTAAAGTTTCCCTCACTAATTTCCATCTTTTCCCAACTTTCATAATTGCCAAAACAGTTTTATTTCCTTTACTTTCCCTTATAAGGGATGTTAATTCTGAATTTGAAGAGGGGCATTCTTTGATTATCAACGTCTCCCCTTTTTTAACTAAATCAAAATCATTCAAGGCTGCTGCTGCTGACAGAGAAGAAATACCGGGTATAGTTTTGGTGATAATTTCGGGATAAGTATTTTTTATTATCCTCAAAATATTCGAAGAACTTGCAAAC
This sequence comes from uncultured Prochlorococcus sp., assembly GCF_902626525.1. Classification (GTDB taxonomy): domain Bacteria; phylum Cyanobacteriota; class Cyanobacteriia; order PCC-6307; family Cyanobiaceae; genus Prochlorococcus_A. Next base: position 7,232 of record NZ_CACOFR010000021.1, on the reverse strand, counting down.
AGCGAAGTATCGCCAAGACAAAGTAAAACAACTGATTCACCATTTTTTATAAATTTCACAATTTTTTTAACAGCATTTGACCATATTTCATCAGGATCAAAACCCTCCCTTGCCATTGGAAAGATGATAGGTACATTTTTTTTAAATTTGGTATGTTTCTTGACTATTTCTGCAGCAAAACTCTTTTTATTATCATCTGATATTGGAAAGACTATAACTTTAGCTTTTTTTATTGCATTTAAAGCAGCAATTGTTAAAAGTGATGGATCTCCAGGCCCAACCCCAACGACAGTCAATGATGCTGAATCACTTTTATAACCTGTAAATACTTTTAAAAATTGTTTTATTAACATTCTTAATTTAATTATTTCTAGCTATGGACCCTTGGCATCATAAAAATCTCAGCAAGGATTTCCGACTCAATTTTAGACAATTCCTCTAACCTTTTGAAAGTTTGATTTTTAGAGAATTTATTTTGCGCAAGTTTCCAATAAATCCCAAAGTGTCTTGCTTCACTCTCAAGCAAAGACTCATAAAGGACTTTAAAAGATTCTTTTTCAGAATTCAGCGCTAGTAAGGCTAATCTTTCATGACTTCTTGCTTCAATCAATCCTGCGATTAAAAAACTATCGAGCATTCTATAAGGTTCATCCTTTCTTATATTCTTAGCCAATTCAGCACCATATGGAGGGGGTTTTAATGCCTTAAGAGAATATCCAAGATCCTTTAAAAAATAGAGTATTTTTTCAAAATGCTCCAATTCTTCCCTTGCAATTGGACTCAATACTTCTGCCAGATTTGGTTCTGATGGATACCTAAACATCAATTGAATAGCAACTCCTGCTGCTTTTCTTTCACAATGAGCATGGTCAATAAGAATATCTATTGGATTAGATAATGCGAGTTTGATCCATTCATCTGAGGTTAATGAGGATAAATATTTAATATGAGAAGATGGCCTTTTAAAATCGACTAGCATTTAATCTTTACTACTTATATATCCAAATATCCCATCCAGAGCAAGGTAATAACTTGATATGCCAAAGCCACTAATTATTCCTATAGCTTTATCTGTAAGAAAAGATTCTTTACGAAATTCTTCTCTGCTAAAAATGTTTGATATGTGCAACTCAACAAATGGAATTTTTGATCCAATTAAAGCATCTCGGATAGAAATCGAGGTATGAGTAAAAGCTCCAGCATTGATAAGAATGCCTTGAATTTTGTTAACAGAATCATGAATTTTATCAACTATTTCTCCTTCGTGATTACTTTGAAAACATTCAAGATTAATACTTTTATCTTTGGCAACTTTAATTAAATCTTTTTCAATATCATTCAACGTTTTATTACCGTATATTTCCGGTTCTCGAGTTCCCAGCAGATTTAAGTTTGGTCCATTTATTAATAATATATTCATCAGAAATAAAATCTTTTCTACTAAATGCTATCTAGAAAGAAACAAAAAAACCAAAACATTTTCACACAAAGTGACCATAAACTGATAAGTTCAAGTAGTGGGGGGCGGTGCCCGAGTGGTTAAAGGGGGCGGACTGTAAATCCGCTGGCTCTGCCTACGTTGGTTCAAATCCAACCCGGCCCACTTTAAAATTGCCCTTGTAGCTCAGCGGTAGAGCACTCCCTTGGTAAGGGAGAGGTCTCGGGTTCAAGTCCCGACGAGGGCATCCCCGAGATAAATTGATATCACTGAGATTATCAACATCGCAAAAAGAAATTTAGCAGAAGTGGACGTCCATTTTCGGGTCCACTTTTCTGTTTTAAAGGTAGATATCTGGAGGTCCATAAAACAAACGATGGAACCGAAATGGCAACAATCAGAAGAAGCGGCAGCGGCCACAAAGATATAAAAATACTCATGCGCTACAGCCATTTTCTACTTTCCATATAGATCAGCAGTCCCTGATAGGGGGGTATTGCAAGTGATAGAGCGTATAAAACCTGTAAAAAATTTATGATTAATTTTTCTAATTTAGCTTCTAAATGTTGCAATTCTCTGGCCTTGAGATGACAATCAGATCATGGCATCTATTATTTATTAACGCTTTATATAGTGTCTGAAGGGGAATTGAAAACGGCAAAGACACAACTGAAATGGATTGGAACACCATCGCTTGGACAGGGTAGATCCAGTGGTGGTAATGCCGCAAGTGAAATTTTTGAAGCAGGTGGATCACAGAGAAAACGATCACTACTGGAAACACTTGTCAGAGAAATCTGTCAGAACAGTCTCGATCAGAGAAAGGATAAAAAGGTGAAAATATTTTTTGATCTGATAGTGCTCAAGGGAGAGAAAAAAGAGAAATTTCTTAAATCAATCAACAGTGAAACTCTTATCCCTCACCTTTCATCAGTGAAAGGTTCGAGTGGAACAGCCCTCACCCTGAAGGCCGGACTTGAATCAATGAAATCATCTGATCTTGTCTGTCTGAAAATCAGTGATTACGGAACAGATGGACTGACAGGGGATGACTGGGACGAGAAAGGAAATTTCCGTAAGCTATGTGTGCAGAATTTTTCAACCGGAAAAGAGTCTGGATTAGGAGGAAGTTTTGGACTGGGGAAGGCAGTCAGCTGGATGCATTCAAGAATATTCACTGTTCTTTTCTCATCAAGAATTGAAGGCAGAAAGAAATTAAGAATTTTTGGAAGAAGCGAAATTCCCGCTCATGAAATGGACGGGAAATCATGGCTTGATGGTGCCTACATGGGATCTGAAAGTGAAAAAGATGGAATTCCCATTGCAGAATCCACCTGGATGAAAGAAATAGATGCAGAAAAAATTCTTCTCAATCGTGACAATGAAACTGAGTGCGGAACAACTATCCTCATACCAACTTTTCATGAACCTGATCGCGATGATACCGGTTCATCAGGGATAAGAGATCACGAGGAGCTCTGCAGAGATTTCACAAAAGCTGCATCAAAATGGTTCTGGCCTGCAATCAGCTGGGAAAGACTTGATTTCAAAGCAAGAGTATTTAGGGAAGAGGGAAAATCAGCTGAATATATATCTGAAGCGCGTGCTGATGAAATATGGTCTCCATTCGTTGAGTGCGGAAGAGTCGAACCTTTTGAAGGTGCAAAATCATTATTCCCAGGCGACAGTTCCTCAATTGATGTTGAGTTTCCCATACCTAGAAGAGTGGAACCCTCAGATAATCCTGAACTTCTCCATGATGAGCTCAAAAGTACTGTCAGACTAGGAGTTACAAGAGTCTCGTCCAAAGAGGAATGTCTGCCATGCCGTTCAACAATTGCACTTATAAGGGGTTCTGGAATGGTTATAGATTATGCCGAGGGTACAAAGTTAAGTGATGGAGGTTCCTATTGTGCAGCTGCATTTGTAGGTACATCATTGAATGAGATTACCGAATCTGACAAGACTGAGTTGAGCAGAGAGAATAACGCATTCGCTGAAGAATATTTCCGCGCAGGTGAACCAGTGACTCATGATGACTGGCTGCCCACAACAAGAAGACTGAGAGAAAGTTATAAATGGAGAGGCCATGCCAGCAGACTTAGAGGAATCAGATATGAACTAAGGCAGATCCTTATTCAGCACTTACTGACTGCATTTATTGCTCCTCCGGATGAAGGACCAGAAATGCTTAAAAGAATGATCAATCTTGGCAGAGGAATTAAAGAAAAGAAAAGTCTATCCAAGACAAAAAGTTCAGCACTTGAAGTTGTTATAGATAGAAATCAATGCTCCTTCATTAAAAAAGCCAATGGATGGAGAATAGCTGGCGAATTAGTACGATCAGGTGAATCAAACAGAACTGCAAAAGTACATTTATCTTTCCAGAGCATTGCAGACAGTGGCCAGGGAGAAATGTGGGGAATAAGTGATATGCGACTTATGGGGAGTGAACAATATATTTCATATGACGACTCTGATTCAAGAAGATTTGTATTCTCTGCTGAAAACCAATTTTCATCAGTTCCTTTTGAGTGCATAGTCAAACCTCCATCAGGAGTAAACCCTGAAATTGCAGGCTTCAGGAAGGTGGGTTAATTATGCATTTTGTCCCCTGGAAAACAATAGATCTTGATGGAGCATTTCGAATAACAGCTCCAGAAAGCATTTCTGAAGAGGTGATTCAGGAAGTAAGCAATGGAATTACTTTCAAGTTCAATGGCAAACTTGAAAAAACAAAACTTGAAATTCTGCTAACTGCACCATTTAAATGGGAAGAAACTCTTCATACCACAGAGAGGGAAAATCCTCCTGTTAAATTCATATGCCGTCTTATAAGCAGATCGACAGGTAGAAGAGAAATAATTAATTTAGAAGATGGTGGTGGTGGATTCTTTTTTTCCGAGACTTCTTATATACCTTTTTTAAATGGAGAAGAAGTCAGGGCAGAAGCACTGCTTGTAAGAACAGAACAATTTGCCGGAGAAAAATCAAGGAGCGGCTATGCCACAGAAATGGGTCAGATAATTGGAAGAAGTCTGATTCATACCATTCGTTTTGCTACCGCCGAAGCTAATAATGACTCCATCTTCAACATAAAGTGGCAATCCTTTCCCCCTGAAATTAAAGATCAGTTATGGAGATTAATCCCAAGTGAACCTCCAGTAATTGAAATGAATGCAGATGTGACTGCATCATTAAAAAAACTTCTGATGAGTAAGGCCTTGAGGAAAGATATCAATTCCCTTCAGAGAGATATCATCTTCACCGCAATTTGTTCCACTGTTTGGACCATGCTTATTTCGATTTCGATGAACTCCATCCAGCATATGTTGAATACAAACAGTGACCTGAGCAGTGAAGAAATTGTTGAGCAATTGCCGCCATCACAACTTCAGACTCTATCTCTATTTTCCAAGAATCTTCTTGAAACAAATATTTCTCCACATGAGGCGGTTGTTGCTCTTGCTAATGAACTTAGATCACCCGAATCTTTTCAGAAGTTTATTCTAAAAATGAGTTCAATAATCCAGCAGGAAACAAAGATTCTGGAATTGGCCGAAATAATGGCTAGAGGGTGCAGTTTTGAATCAGAGATACCCGTTGACCTTGAAAAAGAGGAGGTTGCATGAGCGAAAAACTCTTCAGATTGAAATCACCTCTGATAAGTAATGGACTTATCTCTGCTTTAAGGAATCCGGATTCTGTAAGTGTAGAGGAAGTGAACTGCACGGTTGACCTTACGAATCTTTCAAAACTTATAGATCAACTTATTCTCGAAAAAGTAATTGGTGCAAACCTGGATGCAAGATTAGTTGAGTGTGTTCATACAACATTCAAATCTCTGCCTTCTCATATTCTTACTGATATGAGGATGTGGCACTGGCTATGCGTAATAAGATATCCAAATATTCCGTGGCTTAGATGGAGAGGTAATATTCCGGTTGATCCTGAAGATGGATTTACCGTTGGAACAGGAAAGAAACATGTTCCATCACTTAGATTTCTTGGGACATCATCAATAAATGGACATGGCAGGAATACTTTCTCAAGACTATTTTTCGCCGCTGACAGGATGATGGAGAATGATAATTCTGACTATTCCCTTGTCAAAAAATTATTTACCAGTCAGGAACTTCATCTTGGTTTAAGTGATCGAGAATTTGGCCTGATCCCCAAGATAAATAGAATACTTACTGAAAAGCTAGTTGAATTACCAGACAGCAAAGTAAGAATTGCAATAAGAAAATTAAATTCCATTGGAGGTTCAATATGTCTTGATCTTTTAAGTGAAGAACAACTCCAGCAGTTAATTGATACTCAGAGTGAAGAGGTCGCATGATTCATAAAAATGCAGTAGGGAAAACTGATCCTCACAGATTAAGTCCTGTAAGAGGGCCTTCATCAGAACTTGAGGCACATATAGATTCATGCAGTTTTGATGAACTTCCTGAATATGCAGCAAAGGTTCGATCTATAAAAAAAGAACCTTATTTTGCTGTTGACCTTTTTTCAGGTGCCGGTGGTTTAAGTCTTGGACTGCATCGTGCAAATTTTGATGTAATACTGGCCTGCGATATCAGAAACGATTCAATAATGACTCACAGACATCACTTTGGTGGATGCTCATATGAATGCGATTTAAGCAAAAGAAAAGTTATTAATGAAATTTCAGATCAACTTAATAAGTGTGGAGAAATATCACTTATTGCAGGTGGACCCCCATGTCAGCCTTTCTCCCGAAATATCAAATGGAGAAAACATAACGAAGAAGTTTCTGCTCAACATCAGGAACTTAATGAAGATAGAAGAGAATTATGGGAATCATTTATTTCGATAGTGGAGCAGGTTAAACCAAAAGCTTTTCTAATGGAGAATGTTACTGATATTGCGCAGACAGGTGAGCAGGAAATATATAGATCAATCATTAATAGAGCTGAGAAAGCTGGCTATCGCATAAATCCTAAATTGATTTATGCATGGCAATATGGAGTGCCTCAACTAAGGCCAAGATTATTTATTTCCGGAACAAAAATAAATGAATGCGCTCCTATGAAATGGCCAAAGCCAAAATATGATTCTGTCGAAGAGGCAGTCACATTAGACGAAGCAATTTCAGATCTCCCTCCACTTAAAGGAGGATGGGATGAAAAGTGGGATGAAAAATATAGCTATGAAGGACCAAAAAACGATTATCAGAAATTAATGAGGGATTGGTTGGATATTGATGACGAGATGATTCATGATCATCTGATAAGAAAAGTAAGGGAAGATGATCTTGAGACATTTAAATTAATGCGATCAACTGGGATCAAATATTCCCAATTATCTGAAGAGCAAAGAAGATATTCAGTTACGAGCAAAGCTTTCAGAGAAGGTAAGCAAGTAAAGCAAAATCAGAAAATGAGTTTTGGTGATAAATACAATATCCTCAAACCTAATGAACCTTGTCTGACAATAACTGCGCATATGTCAAAAGATGGTTATTGGTATATTCACCCTCACCAGAATAGAACCCTATCAGTAAGAGAAGCGGCAAGAGTTCAGTCTTTCCCAGATGGTTTCAATTTTTATGGAGGACCATCAAATAGATTCCACCAAATTGGAGAAGCCGTTGCTCCGATTGTTGCTTTTGAACTCGGCAAATCTTTCATAAAATCGATTAAAAATGAGAAAGAATTTACTCAACCCGATCTAGTCCCCAAACTTAGAGAAAATCTTATTAACTGGTATGAATCAAATAAAAAAGAAGTTGAACTTATATGGACAAAAAAAAGGGAGGGCAGAAAAATAA
>NZ_CACOFR010000020.1 GCF_902626525.1 uncultured Prochlorococcus sp. | reverse complement strand
TTACTAATTGGTTCAAAAAAAAATTTACACAATACATACACACACCTTAGATCATTAGGATTAAAAAATATTGCAAATCCAAGTAATTTTCAAATTCATGACCTCGACATTTCTTCATCTAGTATTAAAAGTAAAGCAAGTTATGGTGATTCAAGTTTCAATTACTTAATAAAAGCAATTGAAATTGTAAAACAATCCCCTAATTCTGCACTTGTAACAGGTCCGATTTGTAAAAAATCATGGTCACTCGCAGGCCATAATTTCTCAGGACAGACTGAAGTATTGGCAAAATCTTGTGGAGTAAAAAATGTTGGAATGTTGTTTACAGCTAAATCCCCAATAACAGGTTGGAGATTTAATACTTTGCTAGCTACCACCCACATTGCTCTTAGTGAAGTACCCAAGATACTTAATAAGGAATTAATCCACTCAAAACTAGATCTTTTAAAAAATTTTTGCAGTAAGTATAGTGAAAAACCTACTTTTAAAGTTGCCGGATTAAACCCTCACGCTGGTGAGGAAGGTATTTTAGGGAATGAAGAAAAAGAATGGCTTAATGATGCTTTAATTGTGTGGAGTGAAAAAAATAAAGATATTAAATTATCAGGCCCTTCATCGCCAGATAGTTGTTGGAATTCTTCCGCCAAAGCTTGGAAAGAGAAAGATACTGAAACGCATGATGGAATTCTTGCAATGTATCATGATCAAGGCTTAATACCAATGAAGGTAATAGCTCTTAATTATTCAGTCAATACAACAATAGGTTTACCATTTATAAGAACGTCCCCTGATCATGGAACAGGATTTGATATCGCGGGTAAAGGAATAGCTCAATCTCAAAGTATGATTGAAGCCATAAAAACCGCAATTGAAATGACTAAAAATTCAAGACTGCTTGACACGCATTAAAACTTGACCAAATTCAACTGGCGTCCCATTTTCAACAAGAATCTCTACTATTTCAGCATTAAATTCAGATTCGATTTCATTCATTAACTTCATAGCCTCCAAGATACAAATAGTTTGACCGACCTTAACATTATTACCTACCTCAACGAATGGTTCCTCCCCAGGCGCTGCAGCCCTATAAAAGGTACCAACCATAGGAGAAGTGATCTCAGTAAGATCTGTACGTCCAGGAGGCGATATCTGCGGGGGTTCAGGCTCATTAACTATTGAAGCATTATCATTGATAGATTTTTGATTAGCAATTGTTTGTCTATCAAATGAAGTATTTGAAACTAAATTATTTGTAACTTGGTTCTGATTAAATAAATTCCTTTTTATTTCGAGTTTAAAATCTTCCCCTTCTAGTGAGAATTCTTGAATATCACTTGTAGAGATTTTCTCTATTAAGCGATTTAAGTCTTCATGATCTAATTTCATAGCCATTAATTTTCCCGTCCAAGATAACTATCGTTACGAGTATCAACTTTAATCATTTCTCCCACAGAAATGAATAAAGGAACCATAACTTGAGCACCTGTTTCTAGAATAGCCGGTTTTGTGCCCCCACTAGCAGTATCACCTTTAACTCCAGGATCAGTCTCTGTAACTTTCAAAGTAATAGATATTGGAAGTTCTACTTCTAAAACTTTACCATTATGGAAAATAACATTAACCTCCATTCCTTCTTTCAAATACTTTGCACCTTTGCCGATTTGATCAGAAGAAAGTCTTGTCTCTTCGAAACTTGTCATATCCATAAAAACATAATCACCAGACTCCACATAAGTGTGTTGCAGGTTAGACTTCTCAAGGATAGCCTGCTGTACTGATTCTCCGGCGCGAAAAGTTTTTTCAACCACGTTGCCGCTTTGAACTGATTTTAATTTTGTTCGCACGAAAGCAGAACCCTTACCAGGCTTGACATGTAGAAATTCTACAACACGCCAAACTTGTCCATCCAATTCAATGGTAGTTCCTGTGCGAAAATCGTTACTGGAAATCATTCCTGTATTACATCCCCAAGGATCATAAACCTGCAAGAGTGCTATGCAAAAATTCTTATCAAATCAGAACAAACTTTTCTTAATTTTTTCACTAATAATTTTACAGGTTTTTCTCTTTAAACCCATTCAAGTTCTAGCTGATTTGCCTACTGGAAATGCAGTAAAAGACCCTAATGCAATCCTCAGAAACGCACTCCCTATCAAGCAAGTTGAGTTGCAGGAACTTCAGCATAAATTAGAAGAAACTAGTGACCTTGTTAGAGGAGGACGATGGCCCGCTCTTACAAAAACTGTTACAAAATGTCAATCTTTACTAAAAAAATACCAAAGTCGAATTATCCAGGATTTACCAAACGATAAAAAGAAAATTGCTGAACAAACTTTTTTAGAACTCAAAGAAAATCTTGATAGCCTTCAAGATCACTCCAAAACAAAGGATAAGTACTCATTTATAGCGACCCGAAAAGAAGCTTTAGATAAAATAGGTGGATTAGAAGAATATTTTCTTCCAAATCAGTTTCCGTACGAGATTCCAGAAGAATTTGATAATCTACCAAGATTACTAGGCCGAGCAAAAGTTAATATAAAAACCTCCAAAGGAGACATGAAAGCAATTGTAGATGGATTTAACGCACCACTTACAGCAGGAGCATTTATAGATTTATCTTCAAAAGATTTCTATAAAGATTTACCAATCAATAGAGCAGAAGAATTTTTTGTACTGCAAACAGGTGATCCAATTGGTGAGGCAATTGGTTATGTAGATCCTGAAACAAATGAAGAACGTCACGTTCCTCTAGAAATTAGAATTCCAAATGAAAAGGATACTTTTTACAATCAAACTTTTGAAGATTTAGGTCTTTACACAGAGACACCAACATTACCATTTGCAACTCTTGGAACTCTAGGATGGTCCCATTCAAATGCTGCAGTTAATGATGGCTCATCGCAATTTTTCTTCTTTTTATATGAAGCAGAATTAAATCCAGCAGGTCGCAATTTAATTGATGGTAGAAATGCTGCCTTTGGTTATGTGGTGGACGGATTTGACGTATTAGAAGAACTTACTAAAGATGACATAATAATTTCAATTGATGTTTTAGAAGGAATTGAAAACCTAAAATTAAATGCATAAAGAAATATTAGAAGATATTGGAGAAAAAGAATTAATAAATAGGCTAGGAAAATTTATGCCAAAAAATCAAATTTCAGATGATTGCGCTTTAATTAAAACTAATAATGAAAATTTACTCGTTAATACTGATTCATTGGTAGAAAATGTTCATTTCAATAACATTAGTATTTGTCCTCAAGATCTCGGGTGGAAAGCAGTTGTTAGCAACATCTCTGACTTATTATCCAGTGGAAGTAAGAAAACTTTAGGTATTACAGTAAATCTAATTCTACCCTCTAAAACTGAATGGACTTGGGTTGAAGAGTTATATAAAGGAATAAATAAAGCATTAAAAAAATATGGCGGGATAATTCTTGGCGGAGATTGCTCAAAAGGTAATGAAAAAATCATTTCAATTACGGCCTTTGGGATTCAAGGTGAACTTGAATTACGAAGAAACGCATGTAAGCCAGGAGATATTATCTTAACCACAGGAATTCATGGCCTTAGCAAACTAGGATTTATGATACAAAATAAAATTAATTTCGATAATAATGTTTCTCTTAATGAGAGATTAATCATTAAATCCATTAAACATTTTTGTCGGCCACAAGTTTACCCAGATTTTCAAAAAAATCTCATTAAATCTTGCACCAATAAAAAAATAAAGAGAATAGGGTGTACAGATAGTAGTGATGGTCTATTTCAAGCCATACAGGATTTAACAACCGCTAGTAACTGTAAAGCAATAATTAACTATGAAGAAATACCAAAAGACAAAGATTGGCCCAGAGGGGAGGAATGGGATGAATATTATTTTTTTGGAGGTGAAGATTACGAATTAGTTTTCTCATTACCAAAAAAATGGGCAAATAATTTATCTAGACTCGATAAAAAAATTTACAAGATTGGTTACTTCGCTGATGGCGAACCATCAGTTGAATTTAAAGATAAAAATAAGAATAAATTATTGAAAAACATACCTTTTAAGCACTTTTAATTATTCCCAATTTTTAGCAACAATCTCTGCTAAATCTACAACTCTTTGGCTGTAACCCCACTCGTTATCATACCAAGCAAGGACCTTAACAAGATTATCTCCGATACACATAGTCAGATCACTATCTACAATTGATGATTCATTGGTGCCTGCATAGTCGCTTGACACTAATGGTTCATCTCCATACTTAATAATACCTTTCATTGAGCCTAAAGATGCTTCTTTAAGAGCATTATTGACCTCTTCGGATGTGACAGATTTAGAAGATTCAAAAACTAAATCTACTGCTGAAACGTTAGGTGTTGGAACTCTCATAGCAATTCCTGTTAATTTGCCTTTCATTTCTGGATATACCAGTGCAACTGCTTTAGCAGCACCTGTTGAAGTAGGAACGATATTGGTAGCAGCTGCTCTAGCCCTTCTTAAGTCTCTATGACTATTATCTAAAATTCGTTGATCACCTGTATAACTATGAATTGTAGTCATCAAACCTTTGTTAATTCCAAAAGTTTGGTCTAAAACTTTAACCACTGGAGCTAAACAGTTTGTTGTACAACTAGCATTACTTAAAATGTCATAATTTTTGTGGTTATATGTATCAGCATTAACTCCAACTACATAAGTACCAACTCCATCGCCTTTACCAGGAGCAGTTAAGATAACTTTTTTTGCTCCAACTTCTAAATGCTTACTTGCTCCTACTTCGGTATTAAAAACTCCTGTAGATTCAATAACCAAATCTACACCCCACTCTTTCCAAGGGAGATTAAGTGGGTTTCTATCGGAGAAACATTTGATTGTTTTGTTGTTAATTACAAAAGTATCATCAGTATATTGAATATCAACACCGTTAAGTTGACCAAGCACTGAGTCGTATTTTAATAAATGAGCATTAGTTTTAGGATCGGAGGTAACGTTAATACCAACTACTTCAATATTGGTGTAAGCACCTCTACTAAGCCAACAACGCATAAAGTTTCGACCAATTCTGCCAAACCCGTTAATTGCAACACGCAAAGTCATAACTAATAATTTCTAAATGGTTAACCTAAGTTGCTGATCATACTGAATTTTGTGCAATAACGTAAGGTTTTTTTAATTTATTAAGCAAATAAGTCTAGTTTTGTATTAATTCAAAGAAAAAAAACATTTTTGTTAAAGAAAAAATACCAAAATTTTACCTAGAAGTTATTTTTGATTTAAGTAAAAAATAAACATTGGATAAAAAATTACTGTTGAAAAGGCATTTTCATTTTATTGGGATCGGAGGTATTGGAATGTCAGCACTTGCAATCGGTTTACTCAAAAAAGGTTGTTCAGTTTCAGGATCTGATTTAGTTAAAAACAATGAAACTCATAAATTAGAACAATTAGGGGTAGTCATCTTTACATCTCAAGTTCGACAAAATATTGAATTTGTACTTTCGAAGTTTACTAACAAATTGATTAATTTTGTTGTAAGCTCTGCGATCAAGCCAGAAAATGAGGAATTTTCGTACTGCAAAGAAAAAAATTTCTCAATAAAACATCGTTCGGAGATACTTGCAATGCTGATGCGCACCTACACTGCATTGGCCGTAGCAGGGAGCCACGGAAAGACATCAACCAGTACATTTCTTTCTACAATACTCGAGTTATGTACACATAATTCTTCTTCAATAACTGGAGGAATAATTCCTATCTATAACTCTAATTGCCATTTAGAAAATACAAAATACTTGGTGGCTGAAGTTGATGAATCTGATGGGACTATTAATAGATATAAATCTGATATTGGAATAATCAATAATATTGATTTTGATCATTGCGATCATTTTTCAAATTTAAGTGAAGTCATATCTTCTTTTAAAAGTTTCGCTGCAAACTCAAAAAAATTATTACTTAATTTTGATTGCGAAATCTCAAGAAATCATTTTTATTCTGATAATAGGTGGTCAAACACCACCGCAAAAAACTTAAATTATGCAATAATCCCAACTGAAATTAATTCAAAATATACAATTGGGAAATATTATGAAAATGGGGATTTTATTAGTAATTTAAATATTCCAATTCCAGGTTTACACAATCTATCTAATATCACTGCAGCAATAGCGGCTTCAAGAATGATAGGTGTAGATTTTTTAAAGATTAAAAAAAACATAAAATACCTTAAACTTCCAAAAAAAAGATTTGAATTCAGAGGCAAAATAGAAGAAAGACTTTTATATGATGATTATGCACATCACCCAAACGAAATCAAAGAGACGATTAAATTAGGAAGATTATTTATTAAGCAAAAACATAATAAAGAATGCCAAAAAAGCAGATTAATAGCTATTTTTCAACCTCATAGATACTCTCGAGTAAAGCAATTTGCTAAAGAATTCGCTGAAGAATTATCAAAAGCAGATATTGTTTACATAACTAGTATCTTTGGAGCAGGAGAGGTTAACGAAGATAAAATTACTTCAAAAGTAATAACTGATCTCGTTTATAAAAAGAACAAAAATGTTAGTTATGTAAAAAATTATGATGAAATAATTATAAACTTTTTCGAATTAACTCAAAAAGGGGATTTAATTTTGAATATGGGAGCTGGCAATTGTCATGAATTGTGGTCAATTTTAAATGAAAAAAACAATTAAAATACTTAAGTAATTTATGATTAAAAAAATTTTTTTTGAAAACTGCAATTTAAGTAGTTATACAACTATAAAAGTAGGAGGAATAGCTGAATATTTTGCTGAACCAAGAAACATTTACGAATTTATCAATTTAATAGAGTGGTCAAATTTCAATCAACATAAATGTCAAATAATTGGCGCTGGTTCAAATCTTTTAATAAATAATATTTTTATAAAAGGTTTAGTTATATGTACAAAAAAATTGAAGTCATTAAAAATAGACCCATATTCGGGAATTGTTGAAGCAGAGGCAGGTGTTATGCTCCCAACATTATCAAATTATCTCGCAAAAAACGCTTTACAAGGTGGAGAATGGGCTGTGGGAATTCCAGGAACTATAGGAGGAGCAATTTATATGAATGCAGGTACAGGTGATTTATCATTAGCAAAAAATCTTATTTCTGTGAAAGTTATTAATAATAAAACTCTTAAAAAACTTGAGATTAAAAAAAAAGATATCAATTTTAAATATAGATTTAGTTCTTTTCAAAGTAATGAATTTACAATTATTAGTGCAAAACTACATTTTGAACCTAATGGAAATTTAAAAAAATTAATTCAAACAACCAAAAACAACCTTAAATTTAAAACCGAAACACAGCCATATCACCTACCAAGTTTTGGTAGTGTTTTTAAAAACCCTGAAAATAATTACGCAGCACAATTAATTGATGACATAGGTTTAAAGGGCTTTAAAATTGGGGGTGCAGAAATTTCTAGAATGCACGCAAATTTTATAATTAACAAATCTTCAGCAAGTTCAAAAGATATTTATAAATTAATAACTGTAATTCAACAAAAAGTACTACAAAATAAAGGAATTTATTTGCAACCAGAAGTAAGAATGATTGGTTTTGACTATCCTTATTAAAGAAACTTTATTTATAAAATGGCGGGTTTTGGACTTCCTAACTTTGGACAACTTACAGAAGCTTTTAAAAAAGCTAAACAAATTCAGCAAGATGCTCAAAAATTACAAGATGAACTTGAAAATATGGAGATTGAAGGAGCAAGTGACGATGGAATGGTAAAGGTCTGGATAAGTGGCAACCAACTTCCTTTAAGAGTAGAAGTACAAGAAAATATTTTAAATTCAGATAAAGAAAAAATAGAGAAAAATATTTTAGAAGCTATTCAAAAAGCGCATGAATTGTCTACTACAACAATGAAAGAGAGAATGAACGATTTGACTGGTGGATTAAATCTTAATCTTCCTGGTTTTGAGAATAGTAACTCTTAATAGAGTCGATCATTTCTTTATAAAAAGAATATCTTTCAAAAGATTTGTCTAAATTACAGCCCTCATCACTCAAATGTAAACAATTTCGAAATTTACAACTAATTCCTTGATCAATTATTTGTTTATTTATTTCCTTATAAAGATTTGATAATAATCTTATATCGACTTTTAAAGTTTGCATGTTAAAACCTGGAGTATCAACAATATAACTTTTATTTGATAAAGAAAATAACTCAACATTTCGAGTGGTATTTTTGCCTCTCTTAATTTTATTAGAAACTGGTGAAGTATTATTTTTGAGTCCAGGAATTATCGTGTTAAGCAAAGTAGTTTTACCAACACCAGATGGACCCATGAATATCGAACACCTTTTTTGCTTTAACTCGGTCAATAAATTCTGAAAATAATCAGGTTTCTCTAAATTTAAAGTAATTGCTTGGTAACCCCATTTCCTAAACTTTTCAAGTAAAAATAATCTTCTTTTTTCTGGAATTAAATCACATTTTGTCAAAACCAATGAAACTTCTACACCCATAGATTCTGCTGAAATCAAAAATCTATTAACTTGAGATAAATTTAACTTTGGCTCTTCAACAGAAAAAATAATATATATATTAGAAATATTTGCAACCGATGGTCTAATTAGTAAATTTTTTCTTTTTTGTAAACTTTTTATTACTGCACGTTTATTTTTTAGATCAATATTATCAATAAATACTTCGTCTCCAACATAAATAACTTGGTCTTTGTAGCTGATAGACTTTTTAACCTTACATAAAAATCTTTTACCATTATGAGAGCTTTCTTCATTTTTTAAGTCAACTAAAAAAAAATCATTAAATTTTTTGGTAACTAAAGCTAAATTTTTACAATTAGTTTTCATTAAAAATTTTTATTTTTAAAAAATTTTCATATTGTTTAATTTGTTTAAATAAAACTCCCTTCTCTTTTAAATGATTTAAAACCATCTCTTCAGGTTCACCTTTATCTAGTTCTATTATGAGTTGTTGATTTTTAGATAACTTCTCTAAAGCTAATTGAATTTTAACAACATTTAATGGGCAAGGAATCGATTTAAGATCCAAATACTTCAAAGAAGTCATTAGGTTTCTTTCCCAAATAGTTTACTAAAAAGTCCACTACTTGAATTGATATTTTTATCTGAATATTGAGAAGCTAAGCCCTCTAAAAGCTTTCTTTCTTCTTCAGAGATACGAGTTGGCAATTTTACCTTCACTAAAACTTCATGATTTCCTCTGGCAACTGGATTACCAAGTCTAGGCACACCTTTATTTTCTAGAGAAAGAGTCGTATTTGGTTGAGTACCACTGGGAATTTTTAAATTAACGTTGCCATCAACTGTAATGATTTCAATTGTGTCACCTAAAATAGCCTGTAAGTAACTTACAGCTACTTCTGAGTAAATAGTAACACCATCTCTTTTTAATTTTGAATCATTCTTCACCTTAATAAAAACATACAGATCTCCTGGTGGGCCGCCTCTCAAACCAACATTTCCCTCTCCAGAAACTCTTAATTTAGTTCCGGTATCAACTCCTGGAGGAATATTAATTCGTAATTTTTTTCTAACTTGCTTAACTCCATTACCGCCGCAAATTGTACAAGGATCTGCGATTATTTGACCAACTCCATTACATGAGGGGCATTCAGCAACTTGTGTAAAATTACCAAATGGTGTCCTCGTTGCTCTTCGTACTTGTCCACTTCCTCCACATGTTGCACAAGTTTTTGGTCCTGTTCCTTGTTTAGCACCTGATCCCCTACAAAGTTCACATGTTTCGAGATGAGGAATTTTAATTTCTCTTTGTTGGCCAAATATTGCATCTTTAAAATCAATATTAAGATCATATCTTAAATCATCTCCTTGTTGAGGACCTCTTCTTTGAGTTCGCCCTCCCTGTGCGTTTTGTCCACCAAAGCCATTAAAAAAAGTTTCAAACAAATCTGCAAATCCACCCATATCACCCATATCAGGCATCCCAGCCGAGCCTCCAATGCCAGCCTCTCCAAACTGATCGTATCTAGCTCTAGTTTCAGGATCAGCCAATGCTTCATAAGCCTTACCAATTTCTTTAAATTTATCTTCAGCGCCTGGTTCTTTATTAACATCAGGATGATATTGTCTCGCTAATTTTCTATAAGCCCTTTTTAAGGTATCAGCATCAGCATCTCTTGAAACTCCAAGTATTTGGTAAAAATCAGCCATTAAATTGTGCTCAAATTAAAATTTGGAATCTAAACATCTTCAGAAGTATTATCCTCAGAATCAATTTCCCCCTCAACTGTATCCTTTTCTAGTTCCTCTTGTGAATTTTGTTTTCCAGGACCCATTGAAACTTTTACTAAAGCATGTCTCAAAACTTTACCATCGAGATGGTAACCTCGCTGAAGTTCTTCCATAATAAAATCTTCTTTAAAATTTTCACTAGGCTCCTTTAATACAGCTTCATGTAAATTTGGATCAAATTGCTGCCCTAAAACTCGCATTGGTGCAACTCCTTGTTGTTTTAAAACTTCTACTAATTGTTTATACAATCCTTGATAACTTCTATGTAGAGCTTGAGCTTCTTCACTTTCAGGTTTAAGTTGTTGTCTTGCTCGCTCAAAATTATCAACAATAGGGAGTATTGCAGTTAAAGACTTAGAAACAAGTTGGATTTTTAAATCATCCTGATCTCTAGACTGTCTTTTTCTGAAATTCTCAAAATCTGCTGAAATTCTTACGTATTGATTTTTTAATGTTTCATGTTCTCTTTCTAACTGTTCTAACCTTGCATCATTATTAGAAATAGTATTTTTTAAATCTTCAGTATTAATAACTTCAGTATTTTGAGAAGACAATATTTCTTTTTCAACTGTTTGATCTTCTGCAGTTGAGTTATCTACAGGAATATTATCCTGATTAGAAAGATCATCTTCTTTATTACCAATATTGTCTGATTGATTTTCAATCATTTTCTTAAAAATTTAATAAAACTATTTTCCATTAAAGTGTTGCACAAAACAAGTTGCGGAAGGCCGCACAAATTTTCACTCAGGGACAAACCTTAATGCTAGTCCGTTATTACAATATCTTTTACCTGTTGGAAGTGGCCCATCATTAAAAACATGCCCTTGATGGCCTCCGCATCTAAAACAATGATATTCGGTTCTTGGGACAATTAACTTGAAATCAACCTTTGTTTCAACTGATCCTTGAATTGAATCCCAAAAGCTTGGCCATCCTGTGCCACTATCATACTTTTTGTCTGAAAGGAA
Organism: uncultured Prochlorococcus sp.; assembly: GCF_902626525.1. Lineage (GTDB taxonomy): Bacteria > Cyanobacteriota > Cyanobacteriia > PCC-6307 > Cyanobiaceae > Prochlorococcus_A. The sequence goes on along the minus strand of NZ_CACOFR010000020.1, from coordinate 4,395 downwards.
AAGCGGCAAATCACAACCTGCGCAATGAAATACACCTTTTCTTTTTTCATTATTTAATTGACTACTGAAAGCTCTTTCGGTTCCTTCCTCTCTCAAAATATAGTAAGATTCTGTAGTAAGTCTAGATTTCCATTCATCTTTTGATAAATTCCATTCTTCTTTTGAAGCTTTCGAAGCAGCCAATACTTTCATAGGCTTAAAAATCATTTTAAAGATTGACATCATAGGAATTAGAATAAAAGTTCTTCTTGAAAAAAATTGATTCATATATTTAAATCGCATTAAATAAGTAATGAGTTCTATTAAACCTAATTCTATTAAAAATATTCATAAATTAAGTATCGCTCCAATGATGGATTGTACCGATAGACATTTCAGAATGATAATGAGAAAAATAAGTTCTAAAGCTCTTTTATATACAGAAATGGTTGTTGCACAAAGTTTAATTTATACAAATGAAAAAGAAAAATTCTTGGACTTTAATGATGAAGAACACCCCATTTCGATTCAATTTGGTGGTGACAACCCTACAATCCTTAAAGAAGCTGCCAAAATGGCACAAGATTGGGGTTATGACGAAATAAATTTTAACGTTGGCTGTCCAAGTCCAAGAGTATGTTCTGGGAATTTTGGTGCTTCACTCATGAAAGAACCTGAAAAAGTAGCAAGATGCATAGAGTCCTTAAAAAATAGCTGTAATCTACCGGTTACTATTAAACACAGGATCGGTGTAGACAAAGATGATAGTTTTATGAATTTAAATAATTTTGTAAGACATGTTGCGAATGCTGGTGCAGACAGATTTACTATTCATGCGAGGAAAGCTATATTAAAAGGTCTAAATCCAAAACAAAACAGAACTATCCCTCCACTAAAGTACGATTTAGTAAAAAAATTAAAAAATTTAAACCCTGAATTATTAATCGAAATTAATGGAGGTTTTACAAATATCAATCAATCAATAGAGGCCCTAAGCGATTTTGATGGTGTAATGATTGGACGATCAATATATAAACACCCTTTAAGATGGTCTGAAATTGATCAAAAAGTTTATGGAATTAATACAAAATCAAAATCTGCTTCAGATATTATCTTCTCTTTAATACCATACATAGAAGATCATTTAACTAATGGAGGAAAATCTTGGGATATTTGCAAGCATCTCATAAATTTAGTTGAGGGTATTCCTAAAGCTAAAATTTGGAGAAATCAAATCTCCATTAAATCTATAAAAAAAGAATTAGATATTAACTACCTACGTAAACTAACTTCAAAGCTTAAAGAGATGGGTTACTGATTTTAGTCATTTGAGGAATTACTGTCATTCGAAGCTCCCCTTTTTCTTCTGCTTCTTCCACTTTCGTATTCAGAGTTTTCAGAAGAGTTTCCATAGCTCCTATCTTCCCAACCTTCTGCACCGGAGGGTTTATTGGTGAAAGAGGTGTTAGATTCAGAATTTCCGCTGTAGCCACCTCCGTAGCCACCTCCGTAGCCACCTCCATTATTTCCTCCGTAGCCACCTCCATTATTTCCTCCGTAGCCACCTCTTCCTCCTCCCCTGCGTGATCCACCAGAACCTCTTGGCTCTGCCTTATTAATTCTTAATGGCCTCCCCATAAGCTCTGTGCCTTGCAAACCATCAATGGCGGTTGTCTCAATTGAATCATCCGACATCTCAATAAAAGCAAATCCTCTTTTTCTTCCAGTATCTCTTTCGAGTGGGAGATAACAATTTAAAACTTCACCAAAAGGTGTAAATAACTGTAAAACATCTTCACGCTCTGCACGAAAAGGCAAATTACCAACAAAAATACTCACTTTAGATTCAACAAAAAATTTTCTAAATTAAAAACTATAATAATAGTTTTATGAAATGACTTTTTTATTCTACTTCAAAATATACCCCTGTTGTAGAAAAAAAATTGAGATTCAAAGTTTAAATTTTTTTTGCCAATAATTTATCTCTTTCTCCACTTGAATAAAACCTGTTCCACCTTCACTTGTTCTTGACTTGACAACATTAAGAGGTTGAAGATCTAAATATACATCGTCATCGAATTCAGGATGAAATTTTTTAAATTCATCAATTTTAAGATTTTTAAATAATATTTTTTTCTCTAGGCAATACTTAACGATCTCACCTACTACTTGATAAGCGGTTCTAAAAGGTACCTGTTTAGCCACCAAATAATCTGCCAAGTCTGTAGCATTAGAAAAATCATCATCTACCGAATCAGATAAATTTTTAATATTAAACTCTAGACCCTCATTAATTAGAATAGTCATAGCTTTAAGACAAGAAGAGATAGTCTCTGCTGTATCAAATATTGGCTCTTTATCTTCCTGAAAATCCTTATTATATGCAAGAGGTACTCCTTTGACCATAGTTAACAAAGCCTGAAGATGTCCATAAACTCTTCCGGTTTTACCTCTTACCAATTCTGGTACATCAGGATTTTTTTTCTGAGGCATTAAACTACTGCCAGTAGCACATTTGTCTGTTAATTTTGCAAAGGAAAATTCATCAGTTACCCATAAAATTATTTCTTCTGAAATTTTACTCAAATGAGACATTACTAAAGCTGATGCAGAAACAAACTCTATACAAAAATCTCTATCGCTCACTGCATCAATACTATTTTTATATATCTTTTCAAAACCCAATTCTGCAGCAGTATAGTTTCTATCTATTTTAATTTTTGTGCCAGCTAATGCTGCAGCTCCTAATGGGGAAGTATTAACTCTTGATCTTACTTCTTTAAACCTTTCGCGGTCTCTTTGAAACATTTCTACATAGGCTAATAAATGATGAGCTAAAGATAATGGTTGCGCTCTTTGCATATGCGTATATCCAGGAATTAAGGTATAAATATTAGATTTTGCAATTTTAAAAAGAGATTTTTGTAAATCAATTATTAAAATTTCAAGATTATCAATCTCTTTCCTGAGCCACAATCTTATATCTGTACCAACTTGATCATTTCTACTTCTACCAGTATGTAATTTTTTTCCAGTTTCACCAATTAAGCTAATTAGTTTTTCTTCAATACAATAATGAATATCCTCAGAAGGGGGACTAGGAGAAAAATTACCCTCTAAATAATCAACTTTTATTGCCTCTAGACCTTTAACAATCCGTAGAGCTTCAGAATTAGATAAAACTTTGGTTTTACCAAGCATTTTTGCATGTGCAATCGAGCAATCTAAATCTTCTAAAATAAGCTTTCTATCAAAACTAATTGAAGCATTAAACTTCTCAATAAATGGGTTTAGTGTATTATCAAATCTTTTACTCCAAACTTTTGCCATATGAATTAATAACTTTAGATATATCTAATAAAGCATTTTTTTATATTGGTGACAAAAATATTTATTTCAATTGGAAAACAACCATTGAAGCATCGTCTTCCAAATGTCTATTTTGCCCTGTAAAGTCATCTAATTTTTTAAATATTTTATTTAAAATTTCTTGTGATGTATAGGATTGCTTACATAATTTTGTGAGGGTTTTAATTAACCTTTCCTCATCGAATCTTTCGCCTAAAGAATTTGAAGTATCTATTACTCCATCAGTGTAATAAAGCAATAGATCATTTTGATCTAGCTTGATTTCACCACAATTATATTCAGCGTCTTTTTGCAATCCAAGTACAAATCCCTCTGCATCTAATTTTATGATTGCCTGCTCTGAGCTTTTCCAAAGCAAAGGAGGATTATGTGCTGCGTTCGCAAACCTCAATTTTTTAGTTCTAGGATCATAATCTGAATAGAATAAAGTCACAAATCTATGTGATTGATCTAAATCATTTATTGCTAGCTGATTCAAATCATGCAGAATTCTATCTGGGGGTAAACCTGTTAGAACCTCTGCACGCAACATTCCTCTCAACATAGTCATCAGCAGACCAGCCGGAATCCCTTTACCCATAACATCACCTATTACTAAAGCCCATCTAGCTTTTTCTTTTCTTTTTTCCGATATGTTCGTCTTTAAGCACATAAAATCATAGTAATCACCACCCAATTGGAGAGCTGGCCTACAATGAGCTGCAAGATCTACTCCATAAATAATTGGGCAATAATCTGGGAGTAATTGAGATTGTATTTCAGCACCGGTAGAAATTTCTCTATCAACATTTTCATGCTTTTTTTTTGTTCTTATTAAACAATAATTTTCCAATCCAACAGCAAGACAATTCAAAATAAAATTGAAATTATTATCCTTAGCGATTGATTGACTGGAGATATCTTTGCTGAAAATGTAAATAAATCCTCTACATTTGCCTCTAGATATTATTTTTTCTGTTTCAATTTTTAACTCTTTAAAATTATCTTTTAAAGAATTTTCAAAATTTTGGATTTCTTTTATTTTAAATTTTTTTGAAAAATTAAATT
>NZ_CACOFR010000019.1 GCF_902626525.1 uncultured Prochlorococcus sp. | reverse complement strand
ATTTAAAAAAGTAGTATATAAAATTTTTTATAAAAATAATAAGAATTCATTTTCATTTAAAAATACATATGGAGCTGCAAAAACAAGTTTGGAAGAGATCGATAAAATCAATAGAAAAATTAGTGATACAGTAAAAGTTGAATTACTAAATTACGAAAAAAATAAATTAGAATCACACTTAAAAACTGGAGATTATAAAGTAACTCTTTTTGGAGCAGGATCATCAGGAAAAACATCTATAGCGAGATCCTTATTGAAAAATATTATCGGAAAAATATCTCCAAAAATAGGGACAACAAAAGAAATTAATAGTTATAAGATTCGTATACCAATATTAAAAAGAAACATTAATATAATTGATACACCAGGATTATTTGAACCATCAAAAATTGGTGAATCAAGAGAAAAATCAACAATAATTCAAGCATCAAATTCTGATTTAGTTCTCTTTGTAATAGATCAAGACATAAATAAATATGAAAACTATTTAATTAAAGAATTAATAAAAATTGGTAAAAAATTAATAATAGTACTAAATAAATGTGATTTAAGATCAAGAAATGAAAATAATCGTATCAAAGAAAATATAATTTCAATTACTTCTGCCAGAAAAAATAATATTTCAGTTGTTCAGACAATTGCAATACCTCAACAGTCCTCTTATAGGAAATTAGATGATATAAATATTGGACCAGAAGTAGGGAGTTTATTTAGAGAAATAATAGAAACTCTTGATAGTAATGGAGAAGATTTATTAGCCGAAAATATACTTTTTCGCTCAAACAAATTAGGTATAAAAAGTAAAAATTTCATAAAAGAACAAAGAGATCTAATGTCAAATAAAGTAATAAATAAATACATGTGGATAACAGGTGGGGTAATACTAGTTAATCCACTACCTGCGATAGATTTTTTAACTACCTCCACAGTCAATATTCAGATGATTATGGAATTATCAAAAATATATGAAATTAAACTTTCAAAAAAGAATGCAAAAGATTTATCGAAATCATTGCTAAGTGCTTTAGCTAAATTAGGAATTTTAAAAGGAGGACTTGCCATTATTTCAACTACACTAGCAACTAGTTTAACTAAAATAGTTATATCTAAGTCAATACAATCAATTACAGCAGTTTGGTTAATAAGGATAGTTGGACTAAGTTTGATTGAATATTTTAATAAAGGACAAAATTGGGGAGATGGAGGAATTCATGAAGTTGTAGATAAAATTTATAAAATAAGCAAAAGAGAAGAGATTTTAAATAACTTTATCAAAGAAGCTATTTCTAAAATTGGAATCAGGAAGTTGCAAAAAGTAAAAAAAAGATTACCTCCATTTCCTATGTGATATTTGATAAATGATCATTAAGAATAGTCCTGAAGTCAAATATTGTTATTAAGAGCAAATAAGCAATACAAATGGCTATTGAGATAAATCCTGTTATTATTGCAATAATTTTTGCTCTCCCTATATTCATTATTAGTTATTTAAAAAATTCAATAGTTTACTAATATGAGATTCATTAGTATTGTAATTTCCCATAACGGCTCTTAAAAAATATTTACCTTTGAATTTTGGTCTGGAAAGCATGAAATTATGCTTCATTAATTCATTTACTTTGTTTTGAGTCCAGATATCGGAATCTTTAGGATTAAGTCCTTTTGGCAAGAATGAAACAATATGCAATGGACCAGAGTATATTTCAAATTTATTTTTGCAAATATTATGAATAAAAAATTCTTTTCTATTAATTGATGTTTTTAGTATATCTTCAATTCCATTGATACCTAAAAATCGGAACCCAAGCCAAAGTTTTATAACCTCTGCTGGTCTAGAACCTTGTATACCTATTTCTCCTCGATTTAAAATGTTCTCCTTAGATGATATGTATGGAAGCCCAGTAGAAAAGGTATTTACCAAAGTACGCATATTTGCTACCAACAAAAGAGAGGAAGTCTTTGTAATCCCTATGATTTTTTGGGGATTTATTGTTATAGAGTTAGCCTTATTTATATTATTTAAACCTTCTATTGGTATGGAAGTTATTGCAAAAATCCCTCCAATGGAACCGTCAATGTGTAACCATATATTTCTCTCTTTGCATATTTCACTTATATCTTTAATAGGATCAATAGCTCCTCTTACAGTTGTGCCAAATGTTGCAACAATAGCAAAAATTTTTTTATTTTCTTTTGAACATTTATCTAATGTTCTTCTAAGATCGATTATATTCATTCGACCGTTATTATCGGTTTTAATCTTAATAAGATTTTTTTTATCAAGTCCCATTATTCTTATACATTTAACAAGTGAAGAATGAGCATCTTCACTTACAAGTAGTACAGAATTAGGATCCGAACCTAATCCAGCATTATGTCTGGCTGCAATAAGTGCATTCAAATTACTTAATGTACCTCCGCTAGCTGCTATACCTCCCGAAGAATCATCAAATCCAATTTTCATTGCAAACCATTTGCATAAAGAGTCCTCAAGCAATGTAATACTTGGTGATAACTCGTAAGCAAGAAGATTATTATTTAAGCCAGCAGCAATTAAATCACCTAAAATTGAAAAAATAAGTGGAGGAGGGTCAAGATGAGCTAGAGAACCAGGATGAACAGGATTAAAAGAACTTTTTAAAAGGGACTCAATCTCAGTAAACAAAACTTCTGCAGAGTTTCCCTCCTCTTCAGGCAAGATGAAATTAAAATTTTCATCAAAAGGTAAGGGGCCATAATTCTCGGCTTTTGAGAACCAGTCACAAAGAATTTGAGTTGCTGTATTAAGAAGGGTAATCAAATTATCATTTCCCCCAAAATATGAGGGGAAGTATATATCTCTTTTCTTAATTAAATCTTCAGTCATCAGATAAGATACCTAATAGATAGTCTATTCTCAATATTGGTAAATGAGATATATTTTTGAAAATGGAAATAGTAATAGAAATCAACAAAAAAAATTAAATAATTCAAATTTTTCTAAATGGATGATTTCAATTTTAAGAAGATCAAAAGAAATTGGAAAAGTTGAGATACCAATTTGTTCAATAATCTTAGATGAAAGAGGAAGATGTATTGGAAGAGGAGTTAACAGAAGAAATATTAATAAAGATCCTTTAGGTCATGCTGAGATAATAGCATTAAGACAAGCATCTCTAATAAAAAATGATTGGAGATTTAATGAATGTACTATTATCACAAATTTAGAACCATGTACCATGTGTGCATCAGCACTTATTCAAGCGAGGATGGGGAAAGTTATTTTTGGTGCATACGATAAAAAAAGAGGAGGATTGGGAGGTTCAATTGATTTATCAAAGCATGAAAGTGCTCATCATAAAATGGAAATAATAGGAGGTCTTCTAGAAGAGGAATGTAGTCAAATTTTGCAAATATGGTTTAAAAAGTTGAGGACTCAAAAATAGAATATTTTTTTAACTCTGTATCAAAAAGGTTTAATAATTTGTCAACATTCTCCTCACTTGAATTAAAACCCATTAATCCTATTCGCCATACCTTACCAGACAATTCTCCAAGTCCATTACCTATTTCTATTCCAAAGTTACTTAAAAGATGGTTCCGAAAACCATCTCCATCAAACGCAGGAGGAATTTTGACTGTTGTGAGAGTAGGCAATCGATAATTCTCCGATACATGTAATTCCAAACCTAGACTTTCTAAACCATTCCAAAGTTTTTTTGCATTAATATTGTGTCTATTCCATACATTTTCTAAACCCTCATTAGCAATCAATCGTAAACCTTCACGAATAGCGAAATTCATATTTACTGGGGCGGTATGATGATAAACACGATCAGAACCCCAATATTTGTTTAGAAGAGATAAGTCTAAATACCAATTAGGAACTTTAGTTTTTCTCGAACTTAGTTTTTCTTCAGCTCTCTTATTCATTGTGAAAGGACTTAAACCTGGAGGGCAACTTAATCCCTTCTGGCTACAACTATATGCCAAATCTATATTCCACTCATCTATTAATAGTTCTAGTGCACCAAGTGATGTAACAGCATCAACTAAAAACAAACAATTATTTTTTCTGCAAATATCACCAATCCCTTGAAGAGGTTGTAAAACACCGCTAGATGTTTCAGCGTGAACAATGGCAAATATAGCTGGTTTTTTATTTTCTATTTCATACTTAATTTCATCATAAGAAAAAGCCTCCCCCCAGGGTTTTTCCATAACGGCAACATCAGCTTTATATCTAGTAGCCATATCAATTAATCTATCTCCAAAATAACCTTTTTTAGCAATAAGAATTTTTTCTCCTTCTTCAATAAAATTCGCTATTGAAGCTTCCATAGCGGCGCTGCCTGTACCACTCATAGGTAAAGTGAGACGATTATTACATTGCCAAGTGTATCTTAGAAGTTTTTGAACATCAGACATCAATGAAATATAAGCTTCATCTAAATGACCTATAGGATTTTGAGAAAGAGCGCTTAAGACCTCTGGATGTGCATTGGACGGACCAGGTCCTAATAAAAGCCTATAAGGAACATAAGTCTTGGAGAAATGAGCTAAATTCTCTTTATTTAAATTGGAAATAAGTTTAGCTTCCGTCAAAGCATTATATTCAATTACTTTTAAACTAAACTAATATCGTCACATAAGCGATATTTATTTAAAGAAATTCATCCAATTTAAATATTTAAGTAAACAATTATTAATCTTATAACTTGAAACACTGAAAGAAGGCATCTAGTCTTCAAAAAAGTTACGGTTGATACATAATAAGAATCATCAACTTATTACTTTCATATAAAGTACTAAAAATTTTATGTCTAAGACTCCTCAAGATGTTTTAAGTCAAATACAAGATGAAGGAATTGAACTCATCGATTTAAAATTCACAGACATTCATGGGAAATGGCAACATTTAACGCTCACTTCAGACATGATAGAGGAGGATTCTTTTACTGAAGGTTTAGCATTTGACGGTTCATCAATAAGAGGTTGGAAAGCTATAAATGCTTCTGATATGTCAATGGTTCCTGATGCAAATACAGCCTGGATCGATCCTTTTTACAAACATAAAACTTTAAGTATGATTTGCTCTATACAAGAGCCTAGAAGTGGAGAACCTTACGATAGATGCCCAAGATCATTAGCTCAAAAGGCTCTAAAATACTTAGAATCTACTGGAATAGCTGATTCAGCATTTTTTGGACCAGAACCAGAATTCTTTCTATTTGATGATGTAAGATATGATTCAAGAGAAGGTTCCTGCTTTTATAGTGTAGATACAATTGAAGCTCCATGGAATACAGGGAGAGTAGAGGAAGGTGGAAATTTAGGATATAAAATTCAATACAAAGAAGGTTATTTTCCAGTCTCTCCAAATGATACTGCCCAGGATATCAGATCTGAAATGCTTCTTCTAATGGGAGAATTAGGTATACCCACTGAAAAACATCACCATGAAGTTGCTGGAGCTGGGCAACACGAATTGGGAATGAAATTTGATTCGTTAATAAAGTCTGCTGATAACGTAATGACATATAAATACGTTGTAAGAAATGTTGCAAAAAAATATGGTAAAACTGCAACTTTCATGCCAAAACCAGTTTTCAATGATAATGGAACAGGAATGCATGTTCACCAAAGTTTGTGGAAGAGTGGGCAACCATTATTTTTTGGAGAAGGTGCTTATGCAAATTTATCTCAGACAGCTAGATGGTACATTGGAGGCATCCTTAAGCATGCGCCCTCATTCTTAGCATTTACTAATCCAAGTACAAACAGTTATAAAAGATTAGTTCCTGGATTTGAAGCTCCGGTAAATCTAGTTTATTCTGAAGGTAACAGATCTGCTGCTGTCAGAATACCTTTGACTGGTCCAAGCCCAAAAGCTAAAAGATTAGAATTCAGATCAGGAGACGCACTTGCTAATCCATATTTAGCATTCACAGTGATGATGCTTGCCGGTATCGATGGTATTAAAAATCAAATAGATCCTGGAGATGGTGTAGATGTAGATTTATTTGAACTTCCAGCTAATGAACTTGCAAAAATAGACACTGTACCATCATCTCTTAATGACTCACTTAATGCACTTAAAGCTGACAATGATTATTTATTAGCTGGTGGAGTATTTACGAAAGATTTTATCGATAACTTTATCGAAATAAAATACGAAGAGGTACAACAATTAAGACAGAGGCCTCATCCTCATGAATTTTTTATGTACTATGATGCATAAATCAAAAAATTTATAGATTAAGATTAATCAATTTGAGAATTATCACAAAATATTCTCAAATTGATTTTTTTTTTGTTGGAATGTAAATATATAAATGAAAAAATGTCTAAAAATTCTTTTTCAAAAATTGTATATAAAACACTACAGCAGAGTAAAAGCATAGCGGGATTTGCTCATAAGCAAATAAGTTCAAAGTTAATGAATTTTATTCTTCCTGATTCGAAGTTAGAAAGCTTTAATATAGATAAAAATCTTCTTATCCAAATCCAAAAGTCAATGGATGTTTTGAGAGAAGAGGATTGGAATGACGCAGAAAAAAATATATATCCAAAAAAATTATTGTTTAATGAGCCATGGCTTAGATATTTGACTCAATATCCAAAAATTTGGCTAGATATGCCTAATACATGGGATAGAAGAAGAAAACAAAACTTTAATGATCTTCCAAAATCTATTGAGAAAGATAATTATCCTAAATATTATTTAAGAAATTTTCATCATCAAACAGATGGTTATTTATCAGATTTTTCAGCTAGCATATATGATTTACAAGTAGAGATTCTCTTCAATGGAAGCGCTGACTCAATGAGGAGGAGAATAATTAAGCCAATAAAAGAAGGTCTTAAGATTTATAGTGATAGAAAAAAAAGTTCTATTAAGATACTTGATGTGGCTACTGGTTCTGGTAGGACTTTAAAACAATTAAGAGCAGCCTTCCCAAAAGAAAAAATTATAGGAATTGATTTATCTGATTCATATTTAAAAGAAGCGAGTAGATATATATCAGATTTAAATGGTGATTTGATCGAATTAATAAAAGGAAATGCCGAAGAATTACCATTTGAAGATAATAGCCTTCAATGTATTTCATGTGTTTATTTATTTCATGAATTACCTAGAACTATCAGAGCTAAAGTATTAAATGAATTTTACAGAGTTCTTGAGCCTTCAGGAACTTTAGTATTAGCTGATTCTATTCAGATAAGTGATTCTCCAGACTTTACATCAGTAATGGAAAATTTCTATAAAACTTTTCATGAACCTTTTTATTGTGATTATATAAAAGAGGATATTAATTCTAAAATTGAGGAAGTAGGTTTTAAAAATGTAAAATCAAACTCCTTTTTTATGACTAAAATATGGTCTGCTGTAAAATGAATTAAAACTAAAATGAGCTATTGGGATAAAGATACTATTAAACTCGTTCAAAGTCTTAACGGTAAATTAAAAATTGATCATTCAAAATGGCATAAAGATAAAGGAAATAAATATAAAAGGTCTGCAGAACTTATATCAGCAGGTTTATGCCAGTTAATTATTTCTTGTAATGATAAAGAAACAATTGAATATATGGAGGAAAGTATTAAATGGTTAAAAGAAATAAACGTCGATCAACCTTGTCCAAGTAAAAATCACCTTTTTAAAGCTAACTGAAGTCTGTTACCTTTACTACTCCATCTAATGTCATCAAAACATTCATTGATAATAAATAAACCACGACCATTTACACTATTTAATTTTGGGGGTAATTTGTAGCTTCTTTTTTTTATTTCTAAACCATTACCTTGATCTTGAATCTGCCAAACACACCAATTAGGAGTAATGATTCTTCTGACTCTAATACTTTTAGTGGGATCTGATTTATTTCCATGTTTTACTGCGTTAACAAGAGCTTCATGTAAGCCTAACTTGATAAGATATATTGATTGGTATGTATTAATAGGTTCTAATAATTGATCAACAAATTCATTTAGTTGTAATGTAGATTCAAATTCAAAATTTGACCAGTTAATTCTTGGTCTTTTAAAAAATTTTTTTAAAATATTTTTGCCCTGATATAAGGACATAATAATATTTTTATACTATTTTTATTTTAACTTATTAAATACCTAAATTTAAAGAATATTATTATGCCTTTCAGCTATAGCAGGATGTCTTAGAATGGAATCCATTAGTCTAACACCTCTTAATTGATTTATTAAAGGCATATGTCCATCAGGTGCATCCAGCGACCAACAAAAAGAAGCCGGGTATCTCGTCCATAAACCCTTAGTTTTCCAGCCTATTTTAGGCCACAACAATTCATATTTTTTTCCTACTGATTTCAAAATCCTCGCTTGAATAGAAAAGCCAAATTTACCATTAGAATAAACAGTCCATAATTTATCAATTGTTTGTAGATCTTTACCTGACATATTTTTAACCTCACTATAGAAAACATATCCACGTTTTTCAGCTAATTTCCCAGCTAACTTTCTTAGATATGAACTTGTTAACCTATCAGCTTCTTCAAATTTTTGTTCAACTAACATCAATTGTAAATCTTTATAATTAATATCTACATCTGAATATGTATTAAACCAATTATTAAATTTAGAATATTCAAAGAAATCAGGTCTATTTTTTTTTAAAACTTGTAATAACCAACCTGCAACCCAGTCATCTCCGTCACTATCAAACATTTCAAATAACTTAGGTCCGAGTTTAAAAATATTATCGGCTTCAGATTCGATTTTAGTTAATAAATTAATTCTTTTCCTTTGATTAGATTCTACAAATACATTTATCAAATCTAATGTAGCATTACTATAGTTATCTTGATCTTTGTTATTCATTTTAAAAAAATTAACCTAAAAATAAAAACTATCCATGTATTTCAATAGAAGGGAACTAGAGAAATTTAGAAGTTTTAACGGCCCGCTTATAGATGTTAGGAGCCCGAGTGAATATTATAAAGGACATATGCCTAATTCTTTTAATATTCCATTATTTGATGACGATGAGAGATCAATAATTGGTAAAGTTTACAAAAGTGAAGGAAGAGAAAAAGCTGTTATAAAGGGATTAATATTTTTTGAAAAAAAATTAGAATTACTTCTTGATAATTTATTTAATTATATTGAAAATCAAAATATTATTTCTAAAAAAAACAATAAAGAACTATCAATTAGAATATATTGTGCTAGAGGTGGGATGCGGTCACAAAGTATTTCTTGGTTACTAGAAAAATATAAATTTAGACCCATTACACTTATTGGAGGATACAAAACATATAGAAGATGGGCATTAGATACTTTCTCAAAAAAGTGGAATATTGTAATTATTGGGGGGAAAACAGGAACAGGAAAAACACGGTTATTGTCATTATTAGAAAAGTATAAATATCAAACTATAGATCTTGAGGGATTTGCTTGTCATAGAGGAAGTACATTTGGTGCCTTAGGAATGAAAGAACAACCTACAAATGAACAATTTGAAAATAAAATAGCGGAAAAATTAAATTGCTTCAAAATAATTAATAAAATTTTTGTAGAAGCTGAAAGTGCAAATATTGGTAAATGTAAAATACCACATGATTTCTTCAATCAGATGAAAACCTCAATGAGAATTGAAATTGAAAGAAGCGAATCAAATAGGCTAGAAGAGTTAATAAATACTTATAGTGTATTTAAGAAAGAGGAACTTAAAGAATCTGTACTGAGAATAAAAAAAAGATTAGGACCGCAAAGAACAAAAAAGGCACTTGAATCTATAGATAATGAAAAATGGGAATTAGTTTGCAGATCAGTATTAGATTATTACGATAGGTGTTATGAATACGAAAAGGTAGATAAAGATAATATAAAGACATTAGATTTAACAGACAAAATTTATGATGATAAAATTCTAGGATTAATAAATAATATTTTATAAATAATTTATAAACAAAACTGAAAAATATTTCTTAATATGAGATATTACTAATCTAATATTATGAAAGAAAATAAAACTGCAAAAATACAATTTTATGAAGGAACTGATGAACCTGTAGTACCTGAAATAAGACTTACCAGGGATAAGGATGGTACTACAGGACAAGCATTTTTTTTGTTTGAAAAACCTCAGGCATTAACATCGATTACAAACGGTGAAATAACAGGTATGCGTTTGATTGATTCTGAAGGTGAAATACTTACAAAAGAAGTAAAAGTAAAGTTTGTTGATGGAGAACCTTTATTTTTAGAAGCAGTTTATACATGGAAAACCCCATCAGATTTTGATAGATTCATGAGATTTGCCAATAGTTATGCCAAATCAAATGGATTAGGATATTCTGAAAAGAAATAGAATTTTATTTAAATTGAGTAGTTCATCATATTTCAAGTTAACAGTAATATTAATAACTTCATTTCTAGTATGGACTCTAAGAGATTTTCTTCTTCTTATAATTTGTTCTTTGGTAATTTCAAATATTGTATGTAATTTATGTAATCAAATACAAAAAGGGTTGAAAATTCCCCGATCTTTATGCTTATTTTTCGTATTAACTGTTATATCGTTAATAGTTTTTACAATTTTTATTCTTGTCTTACCTCCTTTTATAAAGGAATTCAATGAAATACTAGTTGATATTCCAAATGGTTTATCCAAAATAAACACTTTACTAAATACAAATCTCAACAAATTTAATAGCTTCTTTTACGGTCAAGAATCAGAAAATGTAATAGACATATTTAATTTAATAAATAATGTAGTTTCCATTCCTGATGCTGCAACTATTGCTAAGGCTATTCAAGAAAGTTTTATGAACTTAATTAATATAGCTGGAAATCTTGGGTCAGGCTTTTTAAAATTAATATTTGTATTAGCAGTAAGTTTAATGATATCTATTGAACCAAAACAATATAAAGAAAACATACTTCTACTCATTCCTAAAAATTATCGTAATAGATTTAGAAATATTCTAGAGAAATGTAATATTGCTTTAGCAAACTGGACATTTTCTATGGTTATAAGCTCTTTATCAGTAGGGCTTTTATCATTAATAGTTTTATCGATATTAGATGTTAAATATGTTGTCTCTAATGCATTAATAGCAATGGTATTAAATATAATTCCAAATATAGGCCCAGTTATTAGTGGTATATTTCCAATATCAATTGCTTTGCTAGATAATTTTTGGAAACCCTTAGTAGTATTAGGAGCATATGTAATTATTCAAAATATTGAAAGTTATATAATAATGCCCTCTATAATGAAGAAAAAAGCAAATTTACTTCCCGGTTTAACATTAATCTCACAATTTGGATTTACCTTCATTTTTGGTCCATTAGGATTAATCTTATCTCTTCCTCTAGCTGTAGTAATTCAGGTTTTAATCCAAGAATCAATTAATGATAAATAAGATTATTTTATTAATTTTCTATATAAATATGGATAAGAAAAAAGTATAAAAAAAGCTAATGGATGTTTGGCGAATGCAAAATATAGTGAATTAAAAGTAAAGTGATCAAATAATATTCTTAGTTCAGTAGATAGATCAATTAAAACTAAAGAAAGTAAAAGTATCAAATAGTAATTCAATTTCATAAAAATACTGTCATAAGATTAATCCTTTAGCAACAATGATGGAGCCAAAAAAATACTTGAATAACTTCCTATAATTATTCCAATTGATAATGATATAGAAAACCAAAATAATGAGTAAGAACCAAAAAAAATAAGAGTTATTAGTGGGATTAAGGTTGTAATACTAGTAAATGTTGTTCTTCTAAATGATTCATTAACTGATAATTCAATGGTTTCGTTATATCCTTCTTTTCTTATTCTTAGATTTTCACGAATTCTATCAAATATCACAACGGTATCATTAACAGAATAACCAGCAATAGTTAGCAAGGATACAGCAAATAGACTATTTACCTCGACAGAAAAAATAATTCCTAACCAAGAGAAGATACCGAAAACTATTAATAAATCATGGAATAAAGCTAATAATGCAAATAATGCATATTTTTTATCAAATCTAATAGTTATATATAGTGAGATTGCAGCCAATGATACCAATAAAGAAGTAACACAATTAATAAGTAATCTTTTTCCCAGTTTTGGGCCTATTAATCTTGAATTTTTACTGTCATAATTTAAAGGACCAATAGTTTCCTCAAAATTAGAAATAAGATTATTTGATTCATCAATACTTAAAAAAGGTGTTCTAATAGATAATAATTTATTATTATTTTGCAATTGTAATTTTACATTATTTGTAAGATTTTTATTTTTAGAGACCACTCTTAAATTTTCTAAAATCGAATCTGGCGATACATCAGAACATTCCTCCTGACAAATTCTCTCAATTCTTAACTCATTTCCTCCAACAAAATCCATTCCTAAATTAATAGGTTTTTTATAAGAAGAATAAAAGGTGGAATATAAAATTCCAATTAGACTAAATATCATAAGAAAAGTTGATAAACCAATTATCACTCCTTTATTTTTTATTAGTTCAAGATTAAATAATTTCATAAAAATATTAAAAAAAAATTAATTAGATAAATTTTCTCTAGGAAGGTAGAGATTTTTTTGTCTTAAAGATTGATATGTTGTAAAAAATCTCAAAATTGTTTTTGAACAATTTAATGATGTAAATAAGCTTATTACAACTCCAATACCTAAAGTTGCAGCAAAACCCTTAACAAAATTTGTTCCTAATAAAAACAATACAAAACAACTTACAAGAGTAGTAATATGACCATCAACTATAGATGAATTTGCTCTTTGGAAACCACTATCTATAGACCTTATAAGTGTATTGCCATCGTATAGTTCTTCTCTAATTCTCTCAAATATTAAAATATTAGCATCAACAGCCATACCAATACTTAATATTAGACCAGATATTCCAGGTAAAGTTAAAGTTACGGGAATTAATGAATATAAAGCTAAATTAAAAAAACCATAGAGAATTAAAGAAAGAACTGAAACTAAACCCAAAATTCTATAATTAATAATCATAAATAAACCGACAAAAATTAAACCACTAACAGCTGCATAAAGACTTTTAAAAATATTATTAGAGCCTAGTAAAGCTCCAATAGTGTTACTTTCTACTATTTCAATTGGTAGTGGCAATGAACCACCTTTAAGTTGAACCTCCAATTCTCTAGCATTCTCAGCACTAAAATTACCACTTATTGTTGCGGATCCCCCTGTAATGCCAGTATTTGCAAACTGAGCACCAACACTAGCTTCGCTTATAGATTCTCCATCAAGGATTATAGCTAAAAGTTGATTAGTTCCAGCAATTGACTTTGTGATTTCGGCAAACTTTTCACCTCCTGCATTACTAAATGTTAATAAAACTTCCCAATTACTATTAGTTTGTTCTTGTCTTCTTCCTGCGTTAACAAGATCTTTACCAGATAAATCTGTTTTGATAAATAAATTTGTAATTTCATTATCAACAAACTTTTTAATTTCAATTAATTTTCCATACAAATCGTCACTATTAGATGAATAATTTAATTTTTGTTCAATATCATAAATACTATCTTCAAATGTATTTAATAAAACTTCTCCTTTATTATTGTTTTTTATATTTGTGTATTCTTCAATTAAATCCTTTATATTCATTCTCTGAAACTGCAATTTTTGTAAGTCTGTAGATGTTCCTTCTTTTTGAATTCTAAATTCCAATAAAGCAGTTTTGCCTAAAATTCTTGATGCAACTAATGGATTCTGCTCTCCAGGTAATTCTAAAATCAATTGATCGCTACCTAGGGTTTGCAAATTGGACTCTGATACGCCTAGATTATTTACTCGTCTATCAATAACCGAATTAACTGCTTCAAGTTCATCCTTAGTTACTCTTCCCTCTTCTTTAATTAGTTGTAATGTAAGTTGTGAACCTCCTTTTAAATCCAAACCCAACTGGAGGGGATAATTTAATAATAAATAAATAGAGAAGGTAAGTAAAAAAATTAAAAAAAATAGCCAACCCTGTCTTCTATTCATATACTAAATACTCCCATTTATTAAATGTTCAATATTCTCAACTATTTGATGTGGTTGGATGATTGTCAAATTCTCAAGATTTCCATTATAAGGAGTTGGAATATCCTGACTAGATAATCTAATTGGTCTGGCATCTAGATCATCAAAACACTCTTCCGTTATCAAAGCTATCAATTCTGCACCGATACCTCCAGTCTTCATACATTCTTCAACAATAATTACTTTATTTGTTTTTTTTATAGATTTTGCGATGGTTTCCATATCAAAAGGTTTCAAACTTATCAAATCAATTAACTCAACATCTATTCCTTTTCTATCTAATTCATCAACAGCCTTAATGCAATGATGTCTCATTCTTGAATAAGTTAATAAAGTAATATCTTTTCCTTCTTTTACTACATCAGCTTGATCTAAAGAACAGGTATAGTCTCCCTCAGGCAATTCTTCAGATAAATTATATAGAAGTACATGTTCAAAAAATAAAACAGGGTTATCATCTCTTATCGCCGCCTTCATTAACCCTTTTGCATTTGTAGGAGTACTGCAAGCCACGATTTTTATGCCGGGAACTGCATGGAAATATGCCTCAAGTCTTTGACTATGTTCAGCTCCAAGTTGACGACCAACTCCCCCTGGACCTCTTACTACCGCTGGAATCTTATAATTCCCGCCACTTGTATATCTTAGCATGCCCATATTATTTGATATCTGATTAAATGCCAAAAGCAAAAAACCCATGTTCATCCCTTCAACAATTGGTCTTAACCCTGTCATTGCAGCACCTACAGCCATCCCAGTAAAACTATTCTCAGCAATTGGAGTATCTAATACTCGAAATTCACCATATTTTTCATATAAATCCTTAGTTACCTTATAAGAACCTCCATATTGACCAACATCTTCGCCCATCACGCAAACATTAACATCATTTGCCATTTCTTCATCAATAGCTTCTTTTAAAGCATTAAATAATAATGTTCCAGCCACAACTAATTACCTAATTACATATTTAAATCTTACCATTCTGGTATATTTATCCTCCTTCAGCAAAAGTTATAAGAAGTAATATTGACAAAATCATACCTGGTGAAAGCAAAAGAATTAATAGGCCAAGATCATGCAAAGACATTAAAAATAAGCGTTTTAATTATGATATTTGTAATTTAACTTTTATTCAGAAAAAAACTTCGAATAAATACAATGAAAAGTCCAATGCCTATAAAAGCGAAAGAAAAAGTTAGCAAAAAAGACAACCCAATTATTAAGGTACTAATACTAGAAGAAATATTTTGGACTATTTCAGATGAATTAGATGGTTTATGTATTGAAAAATAAATTGCAATTTTATTACTTAAGAAATAAAAAAATATAAATAGTAAAAAACTTGTTAATGATCCAACTATAAAATTTAAGGGTCCTTTTTCGGGAATATTTTTTTCAATATTCTCACTATTATTAATTTTACTTATATCAGACACTTCATTATTTTTGTTCATATTAAAATTTAAATGAATGTTATGCCCTTTTCAAGTAAATTACAAACCCACGCGTCATATCCTTGATCTTTAAATAATTTGTAATTTGCCTTTAATTCTCTTTTTGCAGTGTCAATATCCTTAAAGAGTGCAAAGCAAGTAGGGCCTGATCCGCTCATTGCGAATGTAAGAGGATTTTTTAAGTTAGAAAGTAAATATAATGCTTGCTTAACAGAATCATTCTCATTTTCAACAATTAACTGTAAATCGTTTTTTATAGTAGTGTGTTGATTATTAAAATTTAATCTATTTAAAACATTTTCTCTTACATCTTTTCTTGTAAGGAAAATCAATTCTGTACTTGTAAGATATTTATCACAAAATCTATTACTATATTTTTTATAAGTATCTGCTGTAGAAACTGATATATCTGGATTTTTTAAAAGAAGTACCCCATATTCAAATTTTGAATATAATTTCTCCAAAATTTCACCTCTACCAAAACATAATTGAATTCCTCCTTCAATAAAAAAAGGAACATCTGATCCTAAACTTGATGCAAATGAACATAATGACTTTTGTTCTAGGTTCAATTTCCATAGTTTATTAAGACCCATTAATGTTGCTGCTGCATTACTTGATCCACCAGCTAATCCTGCTCCTATTGGAATATTTTTTTTTAGAAATATATTTGCACCGGATTCTATATTCAATATTTTTTTTAATAAATTAGCAGATTTAATTATTAAATTATCACCAGAAAGACTTAAAAAATTACAATCAGATTCAAGGTTAATCAAACCATCATTATTAATTTCAAATTCCAAATAATCAGAAAGATCAATATTTTGCATAATCATTGCTAATTCATGGTATCCATCCTCTCTTTTTCCAATAACTTCAAGGTGCAAATTTATTTTGGCAGGAGATTTTACAATAATTTTTTCTTTAGCTAAATCTTGCATATAGTGAAATTTTTATTTTTTAATTTTAATACAATTTTCTGCAAGCATAATCCATTGGTTAATTGAAATATCTTGTGGTCTTAAATTAAGGCAAATTTTGGAAGATTCAGAAAATTCATTCATCTCTTGATTAGAAAAAATTGAATTAAGTGTATTTCTAAGCATTTTTCTTCTTGAATTGAATGTAATTCGAAGAAGTTTATCTATATATTTTTCAACACTAATTTCTAATCTTAAATCTTTTTTTAATGGTTCAAAAACTACTAAGGATGAAAATACTTTCGGTGGAGGGCTAAATGATGAAGGTTCAATATCGCATATTTTTTTTATTTTTGATAGAAGTTGCATTC
>NZ_CACOFR010000018.1 GCF_902626525.1 uncultured Prochlorococcus sp. | reverse complement strand
GTCCTTTGGCTGATAGGTAGAAGAATTAGTTAATTTTAATTTTTCTGTAGCATCATCAGCATCAATCTCACCAAGTCGATATCTTGCACATGTATCCAATACTTTAAACATTTTCGTGGTAACGGCTTCAGCCGGATAAATTAGAAAACTTAGGTAAAAAACAACAAATAAGAACTTCATTTTTTAGAGAAAATATATAATAATAAGTTTCAACAATTTGAGAACAAAATTAGTTAAAAAAAATTAGAGTTTACAAGAAGAATCTAATTTCAGTTGAATCTAGTATTCCACTAAGAATAATAATAAAAGAAATTAAGTTAAAATAAGTGATAGAAAAAAATTATCTCCGTGAAAATAAGAAAATTAATTGAAAAACACAAAACTCTTATAAATTGGTATAAAAAAAAGTTAAAGTTAAGTGAATATCAATTACTTTGGCTAGTTTTCTTTAAAGGGGTATTAATAACGATGATATTATTCAAGATTTTTTAATATTAATAAAGCTATTCCAAGAATGAAATTTTTAAATGATTTGACTATATTTAAATATAGATTTCCTAATTAGTTAAATAATTATCAGCTATGAATATTTTTGGTGTAGGATTGCCTGAAGTTACTGTAATACTGATCTTAGCTCTTTTAATTTTTGGTCCAAAAAAGCTTCCAGAATTAGGAAAACAGCTTGGCAAAACTTTGAAAAGTCTAAAAAAAGCATCGAATGAATTTCAAAATGAAATCGATCAAGTTATGAACGAAGAAGATAAAGAGGAATCCCCTAAATTAATAGAAAGCAATCAAAAAAATGAAATTAACCAAGAAAAACTAGATTCAGAAAACAAGAATCTTTCAAATAAAGGTAAAAGCAACAACTAATATCTTGGATAGACCCATAACCCCTATAGACGAATTTGAAAGAGCATTAGATAAAGCAGCTCTTACTAAAGAAGAATATGAATTAATAGATTACATACGTTATACAAGCGTTTTTACTCAGCCAAGTCTTATTAAAGATTTAAAAATGCCATCAAAGCCTCCTCTTTTATCAGTTTTATGTCAAATTTGCAGAAAAATTGGTTCAGAGATGCCAGATCATTTCAAAAAAGTAATTGAATGGTCAATTGAAATAAGTGATCACGACACAAAATGGGATGCTCATTTAATTTGCGCAGAAGCTTTAAATATAGACAAAATTCCATTAAGTCCTATTCATGGAACAACTTTATTTGATGTTCTGGTTGTACACAAAGAATTATTTCTTGGATTTGATTGAATTTAATTAAATTAGTCATCTAAAGGCACAGAATCAGTATCTATGACTTCTGAATCATCATACTTATTTATTTTATTTTCAATCCAATTATTTATATAACTAACTAAAGGCAATGACCCTCTAAAAATAAAAATAGAAGTAGGCAAAGCACTTAATAAACCGATTACAGGACTTTTAAAAAGTAATCTGCCAGCTTTGATATTAAATAAAATAATAAGTGCAGAGGGAACTATAACTTTAACTACTGTTTTGAGCGCCTCAAGCCAACCAACACGATACGTCCACCACATAAAAATTATGCCAACTACATAGAGGAATAAGTAAGTCATAAAAATAGTATAATAATTATCTATTTATCTTGTTCTTAATAAGAAAAAGATTTTTATAAATTATTTAATATCAACCCATCAAATTTTAGTAATGAGTTTTTCTGAAATAAGAAAATTTTTAATTAAGATGCAATCTGATGAAGACTTAAAAAAGCAAGTTACATCATCCTCTACTGCGGATGATGTAGCTCTAATAGGTCAAAGCTTAGGATATGATTTTTCAGGAGATGATCTCTTAAGGTTTAATGGACAAAAAGTTGATCAAGTTACAGTAAGAAAGTTAGATCATCCAGGGGAATACCACTAATTCAAGACTTAACCCATATTGCGAGCCCTCCTCCCCTACCTCGTGCACACATCCATTTATCTTTTGTGCTAATTCCTACAAGTGAGAAGAAAGGCATTTTTTTATCTTCAGGTTTTTTTAATTCCTTATTAAATATTTGAAGATTATTAATACATATTTTCAATTCTTCAAAATAAAAAATTAACAAAGGTCTAATCCCCTTTAATTCTGCGCTGCCTATAAAAATAATGTTTAATAATCCAAAATTAACTGAATTTTTTATTTCAAACTTTAGTTGATCTTCCTTGTTTTTCCTTTTTAATTCTAGCCTTGCCGACAATACTTGTAGAATCGAACTTGGTATATTTTTAACTTCATCTGAGTCTTCTCCCCATACATACTGAAACTTCCATATTCCTAATAATTCCTCATAAAGTATTCCGCTACCATTCTTCTGAGAATTTTTTTCTAATAGTTTTAACTCTTTGATGTTAGGGAAGTCCTTCATAATAGATTTGAATTTAAGAATTAAATACTAAGAAAACTTCATTAAAAATGTTCTTAGTTATATAAATCCACCTAAAAAGATTTCTTTATTTCAATATATTTCTAAAAAAAATTTCTTTTGGCACACATAAGGAACAAGATCTCGTTAATATATTTACATAAAGTAACTAAATTCATGGATTTTATTTCTAAAAGACAAGGACACATTCCTCTCAAAGCAGTTCCTTACATATTTTTTCTAGCTGTCGTACTAAGTATCACAACAACAACAAATACTTTCGTTTAAAGCATTTACATTTATAAGTAAGTAAATCAATATTTAATGAAGTTTTATGATGTCATAATTGTTGGTAGTGGAATAGGTGGTTTATGTTGTGGTGCAATCCTAGCTCTATCAGGTAAAAAAGTTCTTATCTGTGAAGCGCATTCACAACCTGGAGGCGTTGCTCACAGTTTCAAAAAAAATGGATATACTTTCGAGTCTGGTCCATCATTATGGAGTGGATTAGGTAAGTGGCCAACAACTAATCCCTTAGGTCAAATTCTCAAATTACTTGATGAAGAAATTGAACTGTATCAATATAAAGGTTGGCAAGTTTTAGTCCCAGAAGGCAATTTTACTCTTGATGTAGGTGAAGAACCATTTAAACAAACTATAAAATCTTTAAGAGGCGAGAAATCTGTTAAAGAATGGGAATCATTCATTTCTGGAATAAAACCTATTAGCCAAATAATAAATGACATACCTTTGCTCTCATTCTCTCCTGAATCAATAAATTTCTCAGATCTAATAAATTTAACCCCAAAATTTCTAACTAATATAAATCTAATTCCTAAAATTAATAAGGGTTTTGGGAATTTAGTAAATAATCACTTACAGGATCCTTTTCTAAGAAATTGGGTTGATTTATTGAGTTTTTTGATAAGTGGTATGTCAATGCATGATACAAATACAGCTGCTATGGCTACTTTATTTAACGAATGGTTTGAACCAAATTCATACCTTGAATACCCTAAAGGTGGTAGTGATTCTATTGTAAAAGCCTTAATTAATGGATTTAAAAAAAATGGAGGAGAATTAATTCTCTCTTCAAGAGTAAAGAAAATTAACTTCAATAAAAATCTAGCGACAGGTATAACCCTTAATAATGGTTCAAGTTATAGTTGTGAATCTATTGTCACGAATACTGATGTTTGGAATTTAAAAAAATTAATTCCAAGTGAAATCTCAAAAAAATGGAAGACAAAAGCATTGAATCCTAATAAATGTGATTCTTTCCTTCATATACATTTAGGTTTTGATGCTAATGGTCTTGAAGAATTGCCAATACATGCGATACATGTTGATGAGTGGGAAAAAGGTATAACCGCTGAAAGAAATATAGCTGTATTTTCAATCCCATCTGTTTTAGATAAAAATATGGCTCCTAAAGGGAAACATGTTCTTCATGGATATACTCCTGCAAATGAACCTTGGGAAATTTGGGAAAATATAAATCCAAAAGAATTAACATATAGAAATTTGAAAGAAGAGAGATGTTCAATATTCCTTAATGCAATGCGAAAATTCATCCCTGACATAGATGAGAGGATTGATTTTAAGATGTTAGGGACCCCAATTACTCATAAAAAATTTACTAATACCCATTGCGGTAGTTACGGACCTGCTTTGTCTGCAGCAAAAGGTCTTTTCCCAGGCTGCAAAACTCCAATTAAAAATTTATTTACTTGCGGTGCAAGTACATTTCCCGGTATTGGAATTCCTGCTGTTTCAGCAAGCGGTGCTTATGCAGCTGAAAAAATTATGGGTAAAAAAGAATTTAAAAATCTCCTTAAAAAAATAAATTTGTAAATCAAGTTCTTTTTATAACTCTACAAATACTTAGTTAAGAAATAAGAATAAAGAAAGCAAAAACGTTCAATAATGATAATCTTTAACTGAACATAAACTTAACTTATAGCTCTTATATGTTTTTCTTATCAATTCCTCAAGCCTGGCATTTAGTTGGTACTTGGTCAGAACAACTTCCAAATGAATCTAATCTTATAGGAATGAGCCAAACAGAATTAATGATGACTTTACATTCAATATTTGTTCCTCTCTTACTTTTTATTTCATATTACCTATTCAATCGACTTAGTAAAAACGAATCAAAGAAAATTAAAGGATGATAGTTTTAAAGTTTATTTAGCTGAACTTCTTCTGACTACTTTTCTTCCTGTAAGAGTGTCAACTCTGCTTGAATCATTTATTTGTGAATTAGTTTCAACATTATTAACATCACTCTCATCCATTTCTGCACAAACACCTACTACCATAGCAGCCTGCATTTGATCTGGTAAATCTCCAATAGTTAATAAGGCCTTTAAAACTAATTGAAGTCTGGTTTCCCTATCAATTTCTGGTCTTAATTTTTTTACAGTATTCCAAAGTTCTTGGGTAACTTCTTTTAAAAGTTCTCGATCTACAGCCAAATTAAAACCTTTTTATCTTATTACTAATCTAACAAAAAATTTGATCTCGTAAAATGATATTCAATAAAAAGATTGTTAGTTGAAATTTTTCTATGCGAATACAAGTTGCATTTGTTGATGCAATTCTTTCTTCTCCTCCAAAAGCCCATCTTTTTCAATCTTTTTTAGAGTATAAGTTCTATAAATTTTTTTTTGAATCTTTATTGGAGTATTTTCAAACTTTGCATTTTTGCTTACTAGAGAGTTCCATTCTTTTGAATTAAAAGGAGCATAAGGAGAAGATGAAATCACTTTCATGTCTTAACAATACATCTGTACCAATAATAGTACATATTTACTATAATGCAACAGTCTTTTGCTCTGATCTTGTTTTAAGCGTCTTTGATATTGGATTGATTATTATCTAATTTTTAAAATTTATAAGTTGCATTAATGAATCAAAGTATAATTCATCACTTATTAATCCCTTTTTTTTAGTGTCTTAAAAATTTTCTTGCTTAAAAATTTTTTCATAATGAATTTGTAGAAATTAACATTGACAAGATATTTTTAAGAATTCTTCCTATAAAAAGACTAATGAATTGATTAAAAATGCTTCTTAGTAATCAAAAAAGAGTAAAGATCCAAGGAATAATAAAAAGAATTGCGCAAGATAAACCAATTTCATTAGAAGAAAGGATATATGTTGAGAAATTTGCACACCACAATTCGACAATTTCTCTTTGGCTGAAAAAAGCTAATAGCTTAAGGAGGAATGATATAAAAAATGATGGTGGAATTGATTACCTATTACAATCATTTGGGGTAGATGGACTAAATAAAGAAAATCATTTCAACCCAAATAAAGATGATATATCGGATTGGTTCGGAGGTGCTCCTGGTTGGCTAAGAAGAAGCTAAATTCATAATTATTCAACTTACCCAGGCTGTCTTGCACAAATATATACTTACAAAAGATATGAATACCCAAAAAAACCATGGTATAAATTTAATAGGAACTAAATATTCTTTTGAAAAAGTTTTCATATAGATTTTTCTTTTAGATTATTTCTTCCTTAGCGCTTTTGAGAATAGGTTTAATTACTCTATTTATAGATAAAACAATATTTGAATACTAAAGATATTAAATCACTTAAAGTAGGCAAAAAGTTAACCATTCTTGATAATCAATATCTAAGCAACTTTATTTTCAATTTTCCTTGAAAAGTTAATTATTTTTGCCTCATCATGTTCTGAATTATTCCAATATTTTATAAGTCTTTCTAATTCATCAATCCTCTTTTTGGCATTTGCAATTTTTTCAGTATTTGTCATGTAAAATTTATAACTATCTAATTAATGCATGAAAAAAAAATATTTCAATGGGATAAACAATTTTCAGACTATAAATATTAATTATGGTTAATTAATTAAATACAAAACAGATCTCAGCCTTATAAGTAATTATACTTAAAAAAAAGAAATTTATGAAGAAATTAAATTCTTTGATTTTGAATATTACTGTTAAATTCTTAGACTTCATATACTCTGGTAGAAATCTACAAAGATTTTGGGTTTTAGAAGTCATAGCTAGATCACCTTATTTTGCATTTCTTTCAGTTCTTCATTTTAAAGAATCCCTAGGAATTCAAAATGAAAAAACAATGATTTTAATGAAAGAACATTTTTATCAAGCCATTAACGAAACTGAGCATCTTAAAGAAATGGAGAAAAGGGGAGGAGATAGGTTCTGGATTGATAGATTTTTTGCGAGGCATCTTGTTCTTGTTTATTACTGGATCATGGTTTTTTATTATTTCTTCTCTCCAACTAATGCTTATGATGTCAACATCAAAATTGAAGAACATGCATTTGAAACTTATACCAAATATTTAAAAGATAATCCATATGATCAAAAAATAAAAGAAATCGCTCAAGATGAATTAAATCATATACTAGAACTTAACGAAGCTTTGTTAATGCTTACTACAGTTTAGATTATTGCTGAAAAATCTATTAGCAATATTGAAAATATCACCGAAGAAGATATTAATCCAAGGCTAATCATTAATGAGACATAACCTTTTTTTCTAGGCAATTTATAAAAAGATAATCCAATTATTAATATCATTATTAATGAGAAAAAAATTATAATTTTTTCATTTATTAAATTGAGGTGTATGACTAAATTTGTTCCTCCAAAAAATTCAAGAAATTCAGATAAGACTAGTTCATGTTCTATTTTCTTAAAATAATCAAATGAGCTTATAAAAGCAGAACCTAATAATGATAATTCAACAAGTGCAGTAACTGGTTTTGTTAACCTGTTAAGTGTTCTGTTAAAACTTACCAATAAAATAAAAATAAATAAAGCCGTAACTAGAGGTAGTAAAGGTATAAAAATTGTTGAATTTATGAAATTCCCCACGAAAATAAGTATGTATCTAACTTAAAATATTATATTATTTTGACGCGTTATTTTATTAAGTAGGATTTTAAAATCCTCATGTAATTAGTACCTATTGCATTCTGAATAAATTGATACCAAAATTAAATCACTATTGACAAATAAAATGTTAGCCATTTCTGAAATTATTATTGCAAGTGCTATCTTCCTAGGAATTGTATATTGGGAAGTTAAGTTCCTATACGCCAAAACCACAGTAGCAAAATAACTTTCACTCAAAACAGGAAAATAAAAAACGTTAAAAATTTAAATAAAATTTAAGAATTTAAGTTGACAAAAAAAGCTTTAAATATGAGAGAATAAACACAAATAATTAACTCCTCTCATGAGCGAAGTACAAAATCCTAATACTAACTCAACTCAACAGCAACAACAGCAACAACAACAATCTTGTTCAGACAGCAAAATTAATTCTGCTGAGAGTGAGAGGCTTTATCTTCAGATGAAAGAGGCTTGGCTTTAAATTTAATTCGTTTCTAAAATATTGCTTCTATATAAGCGTCAGTTAAAGCTAAAATTAAACTCACTAATGTTGAAAATATAGCAATTTCTTTGCATTCCATTTTATTTTTTGAATTACCTCTAATTTGCAAATTAATTCAAATCTCGATAACAAAGCCAATAGTATGCTATAGTACACATATACTACTAAATGTTTATTTTGAGTTCGGCAACTCCTGAATTCCTTTTCGTCAAGCCTGGTGATTATGTAGCAATTAAAAATGAAGAAAATTGCGAGGATACTAAAGGAAAAAATAAAAATTATTGGGTTGGTCAAGTTATTGACTGTATTGGAGGAGCTAGGAATCCAAATTCATGGACCTTGTTTCAAGTAGCCAATATTGATAATGGAGAAATCACTGTAATTAATGCCGATATTGTAGAAAAAATCTTAAAACCTTTTGAAAGTTAAGCTCTGGATAAACAAATAAAAATTTTTTTTTATTACAAAACTAAAATATAATTAGAGAAACATTTTATAGAGAATCAACCAAGCTCCAAGCAGGCAAGTCCGTATACTTGATTCATTGGGCAGGGAGGTTGAATGCCTTTATACATTCTATAAGTTTTTGATATTTCCTCAAATCCCAAACTTGACAAAAGATAATTAGCATAAGGATTAAGATTAGAGCAATCCAATAAGATTTGGGAATCTAAATCACCAACTAACTCCCTTATTAATAATTCAGCAAGTGGTGGAGTATCCGCTAAAAGAGGTCCGATTCTCCAGCCTCTCTCATTATCCTCCAAGACACAAGGTCTTATTCTTCCAAATCCATGGCACATCCCATTATTATCAATAATTGCATTAACATTACCATGAGAATTTTTCAACCAGTCATTTAAAAAATGAGGCCTGGGACTAGGTTCTCTTTGATCATCATAAATTAAGACTGCTTCAGAGGAAATTTTATTACCAGGGACAACTTTAAAAGAATACAATTGATCTTTATAGAAATTTCTCAATGGCAAATCTTGAGCACCATTTAATTTCCATCGATTTGTAATGGAAGATTTTCTAAAACCCCATTTTCCGTAATCATTTAATCTATTTGGAGCAGCCTCTAGACCAATACAATCAACATTTTTTAAATAATCGAGTGCATGTTTCCATAATCTCACTCCATAGCCATTATTTCGGAATTCTTTTTTAACAATAAATAAGCCTATAAAACCATATGAAGAATTATATTTAATGCACGCAATGGAACCTATCGGCTTATTATCCAGGCAGCCAACCCATAATCCTTGTGTATCTGTATTTCTATAAATTGATACATCATCGGTTCCAGGAGAAAATCCTTCTAACCTTGCCCAGTTTGTAACTTCTGGTATCTCATTTGTAGATATCAATCTAATTGAAAATTTTTCACTCATAGAAATATATTAACCAAGAAAAATTTTAATTTTTAAAGGCAATATTAATTAATTTGATCATTTTTTAAATCATTCACTTTGGTTTACGTGTATAAAAACTTTAGTCATTTGCAATTTATCCTCTGATATATTTATTACTATTCATACAAATAAAATGAAAATTTCTGATAAATTTCATTTGGAAGACATTTATAAATTAAAAAATACAGTTCTCACTGGTAAAACGGAAGATATAAATTGGCGAATCAGAAATATCAATATAGTTTCAAAACTTTTGGATGAAAATAAAAAAGAGATAATAAAATCACTTTTTGTTGATTTAGGAAAATCTGAAATTGAAGGGCTTTCAGAAATACTTCTAGTGAAAGAAGAAATTTCACTTATAAAAAAGAAACTCAATTCTTGGATGCGACCAAAAAAAATTGATACACCTTTTTATCTATTTCCATCATCCTCCAAAGTTATTTATGAACCTCTTGGGTGTGTATTAATTCTTGGTCCATATAATTATCCATTGCTGTACGTTTTAAAGCCATTGGTAAATATTTTCTCAGCAGGAAATACTGCAGTGATAAAACCATCAGAGAAATGTCCTGCGACCTCAAAACTTATTAAAAAACTTACTGCCAAATATTTCCATAAAGATGTCTTATTAACCGTAGAGGGGGGGTATAAACTTTCCATAAAATTAATTGAACAAAATTTTGACCACATATTTTTTACAGGAAGTACTGAAACCGGGAAATCCATTATGAAATTGGCTTCAAAAAATTTAACTCCTTTAACTCTTGAATTAAGCGGAACAAATCCTGTAATTATTTTCAAGAATGCAAATTTAGAAGTTGCTGCGAAAAGAATAGTTTGGGGTAAATTTTTTAATTCTGGTCAATCTTGCATGGCACCAAATCATATCTTTGTAGATAAAGAAATTGAAAATAATTTCATAGAAAAATTAAAGCAATGCATAGTAAGTTTTTATGGAGAAGATCCAATTATTTCCGAAAACTTATCTAAATTAGAGAAAAAGCAATTTTCATCGACTGTAGAAATTCTCAAAAGATACAAAAAAGAAAAAAGACTTTTATATGGAGGCACTTTTAGTAAGAAAAAGTTAAAAATATCTCCTACAATTTTGAAAACTAAATTAGATGAAACAGATATTCTAGAAAAAGAACTTTTTAGTTCTCTACTTCCAGTAATTGGTGTAGAAAATCAAGAATCAGCCTTAAAAAAAATTAATCAAACATCAAAACCATTGGCAATCTACTTATTTGGAGGCGATAAAAAAATCCATAATCATATTTCAAAAGTGACCAGCTCAGGAACTATTTGTATCAATGATGTTATGCTACCAGTGCTTATTCCGAATTTACCTTTTGGTGGGGTTGGGCAGAGTGGTATTGGTAAATTTCATGGAGAAGAAGGTTTTCGAAATTTTTCAAATCAAAAATCTATTACTTTCAAAGGTTTTTTGTTTGATTTAGATCTAAGGTATCCTCCCTACGAAAGAGTAAAGAAATTTTTAAAGTTTATTTTTAAAATTTAAATTACTTAAATTATTTTCAAAATCCTAGCGATTTTAAATTAACAGACTATCTTTAAATAAACTGAGAAGTCAATGAAATTATTATTTTTATTAATTGCAATCCTTATTAATTTTTTTAATATCGCACTGATAAAATCCGAAGAAAAGTTTGATTCAAAAAACAATAAAATTGAGAATACGGCAAAAAATGAGTCATTTAATGAAAATAAAGATAAAAAAAGAATAATTCATATAGTAAAAAGTGGAGATACACTCTCAAGTATTTCAAAACTATATTCAATAAAAAAAGATTTAATCATTAAATTGAATAACTTAAAAGATCAAAATTTCATTTATGTTGGTCAAAATCTAATTATTACCGAATCTACTGAAAATGCCTTACAAAAATCAAATTTTAAACAAAATTATCATGTTGTACTAATTGGTGAGACTCTTACAGAGATTTCAAACAAATATAAGTTAAATTTAGGATATTTGATAGACATTAATAATCTGGAGAATCCTGATTCTTTGGAAGTTGGGGAAAAGATCTTATTAAGCAAAAATAGTCCTATTAGTTCGGAAAATTATCAAATGAATAAAAATAATGAGGAATTATTCGAATCAAAAAAACTAATTTATGGTCCATTAACTATTGAAAATAAATCTTTTAAAAAAATTGAGGGGAAAACAATATTAAATGTACTAAATCAAGCAAATAAAAAACTGATTCTTTCAATTAATTGCTTTACAAATGAATTAGATGTAAGAATACCAGGCAGAAAATGGAGTGGAGCGAAGCCTGCTAAAGAAGAATTCGAAAAAGATTTAATAAATGATTTTTGTTCGAAATTTTAATTAATATCTGTGAATAATTTATCTATAGCCATTAATAATAAGCTATCCTCTTAGAAGTTAAATTTATTCAAATGTCTATTGCAAGAGGGGATTTCGTGAGAATAAAAAGACCAGAATCATACTGGTATAACGAAATTGGTAAAGTTGCTTCTATTGATAAAACAGGTATTAAATATAACTGTACCGTAAGATTTGATAAGTGTAATTATGCAGGAATAAGTGGAACTGCTGAGGGAGCGACAACGAATATGTTTGCTGAAAGTGAATTAGAGAAAGCTTAAATAATTGCCTGAGTTACCTGAAGTTGAGACTGTTCGAAGAGGTTTAGAGCAAAAACTTAAAAACTTTATTATTAAAAAAATAGAAGTTTGTAGAGATTCAACTGTTGCATTCCCAACTAATAAAAAAGATTTTATTAGAGGACTTCATAACTCACTTTTGCACAAATGGGATAGAAGAGGAAAATATTTAATAGCTGAACTAAAAACATTTGATAATGAAAATATTCAATTTCCTGTAGAAAAATTAGCAAAAAATAATGGATTTCTTGTAGTTCATCTAAGAATGACTGGATATTTTAAATTTATTAATGACTCTACTCCTCCATGTAAACATACACGAATAAGATTCTTCGATAAAAATAATATTGAGCTTAGATATATTGACGTAAGAAGTTTTGGCCAAATGTGGTGGATTAAACAGGGGTTATTGCCTAATAAAATAATCAAAGGATTAGGTTCACTAGGACCAGAACCATTCTCTAAGGACTTTAATGCAAATTACCTTAAGAAAGTTATTTCCAAAAGAACTAAATCTATTAAATCTATTTTATTAGATCAAACAATAGTGGCAGGTATAGGTAATATTTATGCTGATGAAAGTTTATACTTGGCTGGCATCTCACCTTTTAGGGAAGCTCAAACAATAAAGAAGAATGAGTTAATCAAGCTCAAAGAATCAATAGTAACTGTGTTAAAAAAAAGTATAGGTTCTGGGGGGACGACATTTAGTGATTTTAGAGACTTGGAAGGAGAGAATGGGAATTTTGGTTTACAGACAAATGTCTATAGGAGAACTGGTAAAGAATGTCGCAAATGTGGAAATTTAATTGAAAGGCAAAAAATTATTGGGAGAAGTACTCATTGGTGTCCTAAATGCCAAAAATAAAAAAGGGATTACTCATGAAGAATAATCCCTTTTAAATATTTTACCTGGCATTGAGCTATTTTCTCAAGGGGCTACCCCCTAAATATTTTCGCCGCTGATGCGTTTCACAACCGAGTTCGAGATGGATCGGAGTGGTTCCACATCGCCATGAACACCAGGATAACGTGAACCTTGAGAACTGCATAGAAAATTCTATAAATTAAAAACAATAAATTAAGTTTATTTGGTCAAGCCCTCGGTCTATTAGTACTCCTCCGCTGCACTTGTTACCAAGCTTCCACGTAGAGCCTATCAACGGGTGTTCTTCCCGTGACCTTACTGGCTTAAGCCATGGCAATACTCATCTTGAGGTGGGCTTCCCACTTAGATGCTTTCAGCGGTTATCCACTCCGCACATGGCTACCCAGCGTTTACCGTTG
This sequence comes from uncultured Prochlorococcus sp., assembly GCF_902626525.1. Lineage (GTDB taxonomy): Bacteria > Cyanobacteriota > Cyanobacteriia > PCC-6307 > Cyanobiaceae > Prochlorococcus_A. The sequence goes on along the minus strand of NZ_CACOFR010000018.1, from coordinate 4,515 downwards.
GCACGATAACTGGCACACCAGAGGTGCGTTCCTCCCGGTCCTCTCGTACTAGGGAGAAATCCTCTCAATATTCCTGCGCATACACCGGATATGGACCGAACTGTCTCACGACGTTCTGAACCCAGCTCGCGTACCGCTTTAATGGGCGAACAGCCCAACCCTTGGGACCGACTTCAGCCCCAGGTTGCGATGAGCCGACATCGAGGTGCCAAACCTCCCCGTCGATGTGAACTCTTGGGGGAGATCAGCCTGTTATCCCTAGAGTAACTTTTATCCGTTGAGCGACGGCCCTTCCACGCAGAACCGTCGGATCACTAAAACCGACTTTCGTCCCTGTTCGACTTGTAGGTCTCACAGTCAAGCTCCCTTCTGCTTTTGCACTCACCGACTGATTTCCAACCAGCCTGAGGGAACCTTTGTGCGCCTCCGTTACCTTTTAGGAGGCGACCGCCCCAGTCAAACTGCCCATCAGATACTGTCCGCTTCCCGGATAACGGGTAAGCGTTAGAACCCTAGCTCTAAAAGAGTGGTATCTCACCGATGACTCAATAGTACCCACAAGCACTATTTCAACGTCTCCCACCTATTCTGCGCATTCAGAGCCCGAGCACAATATCAAACTACAGTAAAGCTTCATAGGGTCTTTCTGTCCGGGTGTATGTAGTCCGCATCTTCACAGACAATTCTATTTCGCCGAGCCTCTCTCCGAGACAGCGCGCAAATCGTTACACCTTTCGTGCGGGTCGGAACTTACCCGACAAGGAATTTCGCTACCTTAGGACCGTTATAGTTACGGCCGCCGTTCACCGGGGCTTCAGTCGCCAGCTTCACTAAAAGCTAACCAGCTTCCTTAACCTTCCGGCACTGGGCAGGTGTCAGCCCCCATACATCGTCTTGCGACTTAGCGGAGACCTGTGTTTTTGGTAAACAGTCGCTTGCGCCTCTTCACTGCGACCAGCTCTCGCTGGCACCCCTTCTCCCGAAGTTACGGGGCCATTTTGCCGAGTTCCTTAGAGAGAGTTATCTCGCGCCCCTCGGTATTCTCTACCACCCCACCTGTGTCGGTTTCGGGTACTGGCATTTGTGTCTTAACGGGTATAGGGCTTTTCTTGGAAGCTTGACATCACCAACTTCGCTGCCGTAGCAGCTCGTACTCACGCCTTAGCTCAAGATGTTTTCTCCATCTCTCAAAGCCTTGAACGCTTGAACCAGTAACCAACATCTGGCCTGGCTAGCCTTCTCCGTCCCCCTTCCCAAAACACATCTGGTACAGGAATATTGACCTGTTATCCATCGACTACGCCTTTCGGCCTGACCTTAGGTCCAGACTAACCCTCCGCGGACGAGCCTGCCGGAGGAACCCTTAGGGTTTCGGGGCATGGGATTCTCACCCATGTTTTCGCTACTCAAGCCGACATTCTCACTTCTATGCCGTCCACGCCCGCTTACGCTAACGCTTCACCCTACATAGAACGCTCCCCTACCATAAATAAATTTATCCGCAGCTTCGGTATAACGCTTAGCCCCGTTCATTTTCGGCGCAGGATCGCTCGACCAGTGAGCTATTACGCACTCCTTTGAGGATGGCTGCTTCTAGGCAAACCTCCTGGTTGTCTGGGCAATCCCACCTCCTTTATCACTTAGCGTTAATTTTGGGACCTTAGCTGGCGGTCTGGGCTGTTTCCCTCTTGACTATGGAGCTTATCCCCCACAGTCTGACTGCCTAGTTACACACAGGGTATTCAGAGTTCATATCGATTTGGTACCGCTTTCGCAGCCCGCACCGAAATGGTTGCTTTACCCCCCTGCTGGAGCACTAGACGCTACGCCTAAACGTATTTCGGGGAGAACCAGCTAGCTCCTGGTTCGATTGGCATTTCACCGCTAACCACAGCTCATCCGATGAATTTTCAACTTCATTCGGTTGGGACCTCCACTTGGTATCACCCAAGCTTCATCCTGGCCATGGTTAGATCACCAGGGTTCGGGTCTATAAACACTGACAAACGCCCTATTAAGACTCGCTTTCGCTGTGGCTCCACCATTTCCGGTTTAACCCGCCAGTGCCTATAAGTCGCCGGCTCATTCTTCAACAGGCACACGGTCACCCGATTAGTCGGGCTCCCATTGCTTGTAAGCTCATGGTTTCATGTTCTATTTCACTCCCCTCCCGGGGTTCTTTTCACCTTTCCCTCACGGTACTGTTTCACTATCGGTCACATAGTAGTACTTAGCCTTACGAGGTGGTCCTCGCAGATTCACACGGAATTCCACGTGCTCCGTGCTACTCGGGATACAGCTAGGTCAACTTATCTTTCGATTACGGGGCTTTCACCCTCTGTGGCGCGCCATTCAAACGCTTCTTCTAGACTTATTGATCCATAATGCTGTCCCACAACCCCGATAATCAAGACTATCGGTTTGGGCTATTCCCCGTTCGCTCGCCGCTACTGAGGGAGTCGTTATTTACTTTCTCTTCCTCCAGCTACTAAGATGTTTCAGTTCGCTGGGTTAGCTCGCACCAACCTATATATTCAGTTGGCCGTTCAAGGGGTTGCCCCATTCGGAAATTCCCGGATCAAAGTGTGCTTCCAACTCCCCGAGACTTATCGCAGGTAACCACGTCCTTCATCGCCTCTATGTGCCTAGGTATCCTCCATGAGCCCTTTGTAGCTTGACCAATAACTTCAAAAATTGAAGCATCAGCTTAATAGAATTGTTATTAATGCATTTGCATAAATAATAAATCTGCATCATTAAAGATGCTTATTGTCTTTAAAAATAATCTATGCAGTTGTCAAGGTTCTCTGAAAACAATGAAATTAATTCAATGAGTCCAGCATCTTAATAAATTTGATTAGGAAGCTAGATTCGTTCAGAATTTGATCACATCTCAAGACATTTCCCTTCTTAAAAATTATGGAAGAGGTGGTAATCAGTGGAGGTAAGCGGACTCGAACCGCTGACATCCTGCTTGCAAAGCAGGCGCTCTACCAACTGAGCTATACCCCCAACATAGAGATATGGGCCATCCTGGACTTGAACCAGGGACCTCACCCTTATCAGGGGTGCGCTCTAACCACCTGAGCTAATGGCCCAGGAAAGTAATGGGTGTGACCTAGAAAAAACTTAGGAAATAAAATTCTTAATAAATTAAGAATGTGAGATACCGATCGACCTAAGGTGACAAAATTAATATTTAACATTTTGTTGTCTCCCTGTTAGGAGGTGATCCAGCCGCACCTTCCGGTACGGCTACCTTGTTACGACTTCACCCCAGTCATTAGCCCCACCTTCGGCGTCCTCCTCCACAAGGGTTGGAGTAACGACTTCGGGCATGGCCAACTTCCATGGTGTGACGGGCGGTGTGTACAAGGCCCGGGAACGTATTCACCGCAGTATGCTGACCTGCGATTACTAGCGATTCCTACTTCACGTAGGCGAGTTGCAGCCTACGATCTGAACTGAGCCACGGTTTATGGGATTTGCTAGCTCTCGCGAGTTTGCTGCCCTTTGTCCGTAGCATTGTAGTACGTGTGTAGCCCAGGGTGTAAGGGGCATGATGACTTGACGTCATCCACACCTTCCTCCGGTTTATCACCGGCGGTCTTTCTAGAGTGCCCAACTAAATGCTGGCAACTAAAAACGTGGGTTGCGCTCGTTGCGGGACTTAACCCAACATCTCACGACACGAGCTGACGACAGCCATGCACCACCTGTCACTGCATTCCCGAAGGCACCCTCAAATTTCTAAGAGGTTCGCAGGATGTCAAACCCTGGTAAGGTTCTTCGCGTTGCATCGAATTAAACCACATACTCCACCGCTTGTGCGGGCCCCCGTCAATTCCTTTGAGTTTCACACTTGCGTGCGTACTCCCCAGGCGGAACACTTAACGCGTTAGCTACGACACCGAAGGGGTCGATTCCCCCGACACCTAGTGTTCATCGTTTACGGCCAGGACTACAGGGGTATCTAATCCCTTTCGCTCCCCTGGCTTTCGTCCATGAGCGTCAGTAATGGCCCAGCAGAGCGCCTTCGCCACTGGTGTTCTTCCCGATATCTACGCATTTCACCGCTACACCGGGAATTCCCTCTGCCCCTACCATACTCAAGCCTTTCAGTTTCCACTGCCATGATGGAGTTAAGCTCCACGTTTTAACAGCAGACTTGAAAAGCCGCCTGCGGACGCTTTACGCCCAATAATTCCGGATAACGCTTGCCACTCCCGTATTACCGCGGCTGCTGGCACGGAATTAGCCGTGGCTTATTCCTCAAGTACCGTCATATCTTCTTCCTTGAGAAAAGAGGTTTACAGCCCAGAGGCCTTCGTCCCTCACGCGGCGTTGCTCCGTCAGGCTTTCGCCCATTGCGGAAAATTCCCCACTGCTGCCTCCCGTAGGAGTCTGGGCCGTGTCTCAGTCCCAGTGTGGCTGATCATCCTCTCAGACCAGCTACTGATCGAAGCCTTGGTGAGCCATTACCTCACCAACTAGCTAATCAGACGCGAGCTCATC
>NZ_CACOFR010000017.1 GCF_902626525.1 uncultured Prochlorococcus sp. | reverse complement strand
TTACCCCTCAATATTAAACATCAAGTAATATTTACTAAACCCCATAATAGCTTTAGTGAATATATATATATATTTATCGGAAATTACTTCAGAAGTTAAATGATAAAATTAAACCATCCAAATTTTATTATGTTCGCTCAATTGTAAAAAATTCTATAAATCAAAACATAAACCAATTTTTAAATTCAAATAAAACAATTAAGTAATTAATTTATAAATTTATTAAAAAATTTTTTTTATTTTTGATTAATTAAATCCCTCCATAAGCAAGCCATTATATAAAAGAGAGAGAGACTTGAAAAAGTTATTAGAAAAAAAGAATGTGTCAAATTTTTAATAAATTAGTCCAAAGGTAATTGTAGTAAAACCAATAAAAGTAAAGAAAAAGAACTCTGTTAAATTTCTTGAAGCAGATTTTATTAATAAACTTACTTCAGTCATAACTTATGAATTACTAGAATTTAAATTAAATTTTAAAGTCTTTTCTGATTGACATTCAGTATCATTTTTAAGGCATATATTTTCTGTTTTTTTGTTCATATAAAGAATGTTACAGCAACCTACAATAACACTTAGTGCATTTGTAGCTGAGGAGCTAGTCAAACATACAAAGGCCATGTAAGTGATAAGTCTTTTCATTCAATTATTACTTTATAAAATTTATTTTGGAAAATAAAATTGATAACTGTGGATAAAAAAGACTCTAACCATTCATTGCTTTAGAAGATCAGTGAGGAAAGGCTGGTCATCTTATTTAATAAGATTAATAAGTCTTATTAAAAATTTCCTATCCATAAATTTTTAAATAAGGTTTATAAAAATAAAATCTTCAAAAATTAATGTTTTACACAATAAGTCTCATAATGAATCTTTTGATATCTATTTAAGTAAAAAAGTGATAAATAGACCTCATAAAATAATATAAATTAAGGTTGCTCCGTTTATTTCGTCCCGCGAAGTTACGATAAGGAATTTAAAACCGACTTTAAATAGAAATATTTCCCAATTTTATTGGGCTTCAAATTTCGATAAAAAAATTTGATCACTTGAATTGTGACAGGCTTTTAAAAAAGTCAAAAAACCATAAATTTTGCCAAATTTCGCTCAAGGTATAATAATGACTGAACTTAAATTATTGGCCAATAAAATCTCACAAGACCTATTTAGGTATTTATATAATGGTTTTTAATTATTAATAATTATACAATTCATACCTCATCAAACTTCTTAATCTTTTTTAAATGACTTTTGATCAAATAAAAAAGTTCTTAATTGAACTCAAAACAAATAAAACTTTGTTTGACGAAGTTTCTAGTGTGGCAACTGCCAATGAAATTGCTTTAATAGCTTCACATTATGGATTTAAATTTACTGGTCAAGAATTAAAAGCAATTTCTAAGAGCAAAATCCAAGGAGTAAATATTAAAATTCAAGATACCTCCCCATCTTATAATTTTGGAGAGGGGGGAAACTAAAAAAATTATCTGGACCTTTAAAAAGAAAAGCTTATTAAGTACATTACAAGATTTATTAATATTGACAATAACTCTAAAATAAATACAAACTAGAACTCTTTTTTATGTACCTTTCAAGGGAATATTTCTATAATAAATTTTTGATTTTTGTAGAGAATTTCAAAAAGAAATTCCAACTTATAAAATTGCTGAAGTTTAAGGATTACATATAAAGGTTAGATGGATAATGTTAAATTCTGAAGAAGCTTACGCATTGGCTAAGTGGATCCAAAACTGGAAAAAAACTTATAAAGAGAATCCAAAACTAAATGAATGTATTACTTGGTTTGAGTGGAGATATAAAGATAAAAAGATCTCTGAAAGTGAAAAGAGCTCAATCGAAACCATTTTGAAATATCACTCAGAGGAATAATTTAAAAAATTCCAACCAATTTTAATAAAATATTTAATTTTTAAATGCAATATAAAACTATTGGTATCTTTAAAAGATAAATCGTTAATGGATTGTATGAATATGGAGGATATTTGATTTCAATTTGAATGTGATTAATGTAATTCTATTAATGACATTGGCACTTTAATTAGTAATGAAAAAAGGGAACTTCTTCTACTTTTTCCAGTCTATAGTCGCATATACCAAATTGCATACACTCCATTTTTTCATCACTTAACTTCTTTTCTGACGATATGGCATCACTAAAAGGTGCAAAGGCATTCCTTAGTATATGTTTATAAGGATTTCCGCAAGACATAATTAACCTCCTTAATTAAAACTGTTAATCCACTACTGCTCATTTATACAATAGGGATTACTATATGATTTAACGCAAAACATTTTTTTGCGTAGATGAGCTCTCATACCTTGTTGATAAAAAATTTGTGTCATAAAGACGCCAAAATAAATTAATAAAACCGTTAATATAAGAAGCTCTAATCCTAAGTTGGTCATTTGTGTAACCTCCTTTGGTTTAATAATTATTTAGTATCTCTTACAAAGAAAAATCAAGAGTGGTAATACCTAAAAAAATAAGAGGGCAGTTTTTGCCCTCTTCGAGTCTTATGCACCATACTGTCAACAAAATCGATGAAGTACTTTTGACTCCTAAATACTTTCTACTCCTATTGAAAGGGTAAAGATAGTCATGACAACCACAATGTATTTATACTCGGGTAATAATACTCTATTAATTTCAAGTTAAAAGGAGGATAATTAAGAAGTAGAGATAAAGGAGGTTTTATGAAACTCACTACTCCGTTCACAGCTCTCAGAAATGCGACTTCAGACATGTGGAGAATGCATGATTTCAATTATCAATTACCCAAAAAAGAATTTAAAAAATATTGGGATCAAGAATGTATTGCGCATCCTTCCAATAGTCATTGCAAATTTTATTGTGATTGATATCCAATGTATTTCAAGTATTCTTACCCTTGATTTTTATATTTAATCCGAACTAAGGCTCAGTTATTAAAAAAGGAGGAAAAGCAGATGACTAATTTAAGTTTAGAAATTATTTTTTGGACCATCTTAATTGCATATCTTGGATTAAGGTTGAATCAAACTCGGAATGGTTACAAACAACAATATTAATAGGAGGGCAAAATGAAACTAAAAACTCAATTTAAAGTACCTATAGAAGATTTAAGAGATTTTGATTACGTAAAAAAAATGCAAACTTTAGAAAAAGCTCTAAAACAAAATTGTATATATTATCCATTAGAGGAAGATTGTTTAGTTTATTGGAACTAAATATCAATAAATAATTATTTTTTGCAAATAAATTCTAGTCGTATTTGTTAATCCACTAGTAGAGAGGTTGAATTATGAAATTAAAATTCTGCCCTACAACTATTTTCAGAGAAACTCCCAAAGTAACTTTTTTTGATGCAGGCCTAAGGTCAACTAATGGTTGTGATGTAGTTATGCATTCAGGAGAGGCTATATCCCCTCCAGATGAATTTGGGTATGAACAGTATTACGTTCACAATCATCAAATTGATCACAATTTAGTTATTACTGGTGAGCGGAAATTTATTTTGATAAATCCAACTTGGGAAGAGCCACATCATGTGATTTATCTAAAAAGATCTATGGGAGCACTTGAAATTCCTATTGGAACTTATCACAGGTCAATCTCTGGGAAAGAAGGGAGCATTGTTTTAAATCAACCTATCAGAGATAAATTTTTTGATCCAAAAAAAGAATTTATCCCTCAAAAACTAAACAAATTAAACCTTATTAAGGCTAGAGAAAGTCCTCCCGTATATTGGATTTGGGAAATTGATCAAGTTAAAAGATTAATGTTTAATCCTTTAGTTAAAAAAACTGTAAATTCAAATTGATATAAAAACTCAAACAAACTTCCCACTTAATTTAAAGAGGCACTTAATCATGAAAAAAAGAGTTATTGTTCTTGATACAAATGTTTTATTACATGATCCCGAGTCACCTTTGCATTTTTCTAATGAAAATGTTGTAATTCCAATTCAGGTAGTTGAAGAGGTTGATAGATTCAAAAGGGATCCTGGCGAGAAGGGACGTAATGCCAGAAGAGTTTCAAGATTATTAGATAGTCTCCGAGAAAAAGGTAATCTATCATCGGGCGTAAAATTTAATAATAAATCTGAGGGGACAATAAAAGTTGCATTTTGCAGAAAAGAGACTACTGATAGATTACCCTCGGAACTTAGTGACAATAGTGGAGATAATAAGATTTTAGCTGTCGCTCTTGAAGAAAAAAATACCAAAATCTTATCAGACTTTCCTGAAGTCGTACTTATTTCAAAAGATACAAATTTAAGAATCAAAGCAGATGCTGTTGGTCTTAAAGCTGAAGATTTTACTAAAGATAAGGTTTCTTTAGATAATTTAGATAGGGGTTTTAGAGAAATAAGTTCAAATTCAGATGAGATAAATAAAGTTCAAAAAGATGGCTTTATTTATTTAAGAGATATTAAATCAAAATTTGAACCATCTTTAGTGAGTAATGAGGGTGTAATCTTGCGAGATAATTTAAAAGAGAATCATACTTACTTAACAAGATATGATCGATCTGAGAAAAAGTTAGTAGGTTTAAATTTTTTAAGAAGATCAAATTTAGGCAAAGTAAAACCTAAGAATCTTGAACAAAGTTTTGCTTTAGATTTACTCCTAGATCCGAAAGTTCAATTAGTTAGTCTTGTAGGGAAAGCTGGCACAGGTAAAACTTTACTTGCTTTGGCAGTAGGATTACATCAAGTTGCAGACGAAAATTTATATGAAAGATTATTAGTATCTAGACCACCAATACCTTTAGGCAAAGAATTAGGCTATCTCCCAGGTAGTCTTGATGAAAAATTAGCGCCATGGATGAAGCCCATAATTGATAATTTAGATTATTTAACAAGTCCAAATTCAAATAAAAATGGCGCAAGAGTTAATCAAAAAGAAAGAGATATTAACTCAAAAAATTCATGGGAAGACTTAAGAGGCATGGGTCTCTTGGAAGTAGAAGCAATAAACTACATTAGAGGAAGATCAATACCACATCAATTTATTCTTATTGATGAAGCCCAAAATTTAACCCCTTTAGAAGTTAAAACTATCGTTACGAGAGCTGGAGAAGGAACAAAAATTGTTTTTACAGGAGATCCAAATCAAATAGATCATCCATATCTTGATTCAGATAGTAACGGATTGACTTGGTTAGCTAAAAAATTGCATGGTCAAAAAATAATTGGACACATAACTTTATCTCAAGGAGAAAGAAGTGATTTAGCAGAATTAGCGGCTGATCTTTTATAGAAAAATGCTTAAAATATTTATACAGAAAATAACAAAATGGAGAACAATATGAATGACAATATTAAATGTGATTTTGAACAAGAAAGAAGTAACGAGGTTGAATTAGTTGCTAGTAATTTAGAAGCAATTTTGAAATCTAGTACTTATAAACTTGCTCACGAAGATATTGACTTATTAAATACTGATGAAATGAGAGGGGTGAGGATGCTCCTTGAGATTACTAAGCCTGAGCAGGTTATTGAAAAAGAAAATATAATTTCAACCGTTATTGTCTTTGGAGGAGTCCACATATCAGAAGAAATTACATCCAAAAGAAGGCTAGATGATGCAGAAAAAATTCTTTCAAGAAATCCTAAATCTAAATCTTCAAAGATAAATATTAAGAGATTAAAAAATTTGCACACTCTCTCTCATTATTATTCTGAAGCAAGAGAATTATCTAAATTAATCTCGCTGGATAGCAAAACGAAAAATCCTCACTCTCATGTAATAGTTACTGGCGGTGGACCTGGGATTATGGAGGCAGCTAATAGAGGAGCGTTTGATGCTGGATGTAAATCGATTGGATTAAATATAAGCCTGCCCAATGAGCAACACCCTAATTCTTTTATTACTCCAGGATTATGTTTTAAATTTAATTATTTTGCAATGAGGAAATTTCATTTTGTCATGAGATCTGCTGCTGCTGTTTTTTTCCCCGGAGGATTTGGAACTTTAGATGAATTATTTGAATTATTAACATTAAGACAGACTGGGATGAAGAAGAATATTCCAATAATTTTATTTGGCAGAAGCTACTGGAAAAAAGTAATTAATTTTCAATTCCTTTTTGATATGGGTTTGATTGGAATGAATGATTTATCTATTTTTCAGTACGCGGACACAGCAAGTGAGGCTTGGAACTTAATAAAAAATTTATCAAATACTACTTAAAAAAAAGAAAAAAGATCATTATCCAGCGATCTGTTTCAATATTTTTAAATTTATTTTTATACGGTAAGTTAGATTAAATAAATCGATGATTTGAACTTTGGCAGAGAAGGTTTAATAACCACTCTATTCACACACCGTTCGCACATTGTAACTTTCTCCCAAATAACTAATATGCATGAACCTAATTACTGGCTAATGAAAAGTGAGCCTGATGCTTACAGCATAGATTCTTTAAAGAATGATGGTGTTACATTGTGGGACGGAATAAGAAATTATCAAGCTAGAAATTTCATGAGAAAAATGAATAAAGGAGATAAAGTTTTTTTCTATCATTCAAATTGCAAGCCACCAGGGATTGTTGGACTTATGGAGGTGATTGATCTGAATATTATAGATCCAACGCAATTCGATAAAGACTCTAAGTATTTTGATCCAAAATCGAAACATAGCAATCCAAGATGGGATTGTGTAAAAGTAAAATATATTACCAAGTCAAATAAGATCGTAAGCTTGCCCGAATTAAAAATTTTATTTAGTGAAGATGAGTTATTAGTTGTTAAAAAAGGAAATAGATTATCAATTGTACCTATCCAAACTGATGTTGCAAAAATACTACTAGAAAAAATGAAAGATTCTTAATCTTCAAAATTCATTGAAAACATATTTCCAAGATAAAGTCGCGTTAAATCTCTATTTTGAAATCCTTTTTGCATCAAAAACCCAGCTATAGCAGCTTGTATTATCCTATATTGATCCCAGTTAGGATGTTCCTCAACAAATTTCTTCATAGCTTTTTGAAGATTTTCTTGGAGTTCACATTTGAAGCTAATTACTTCATCTTTTTGATTTGAAATTCTTGGATTCACATCGTAATTTAACTCTTCCATAATCGAAAATTTATTGAAATTTAAATCTACATGACCAGTTTTCTTGAAAATCACTTAAACGTCAACAAGTATTAATAAGAAACCGTCTCAATTAATAGACTAATGAGAACCCAGTCGTAAAAGGGGTGGTCATAAAAATTATTTTTTCTGTAATGAATTCTAGTGAAATATAAAGAAATATATAAAATCAAAAGTTTTCCACATACATTAGTTTAGATGTAATTTTTAAAATTTTAACTGTGGAAAAGTTGTGAAAAAATTTTTTTTATAGGGGGAAATAAATTCCAAAATTTCCAATTTTATTTATCTTTTAATCCATTGATTCCCACATTTTTTTTATTTCAAAAAATAAATTTTGTGCTATTGGTATCGGCCAATACATTTCGAAAGATCTAGTTTGATCTTGACTTTCAAAAATAAATTTTAAACTCCATTCATTCCTGCTCCCATTTAACTCAACATGCCAAGGTAGTTGTTCTAATTCTAAAATGATAGACTCTTCATCCATTAATTCATTCTGGATAGCTAATAATTGTTCATTAATTTTTTTTAGTGAAAAATAAAGTGAATTAAATTCGCTTTTTTGTAACTCAATTGACCAATTATCAACCCCAATCAAGAAACAATATTTGCCTTTTTTAAAATCTCTAAGCAATCTCCATCTTTTTTGATCTCCTAACAAAACTAGCCAGGGAGCAAATCTGGTTGGTCTTGCTCATCGCTCAGTTCAATAATTGACCTTTGAACTGGTTTAATAGTTGACTCCTCTAATAGTCCATCAAAATCATCAAATCGCCTTTGTTTAGCTCTAAATGCAATTCTTACTGTAGTTAAATATCTGTTAGTTGATTTTCTTATTAAACTTTCACCTCTTTTTGCAAGATCATTAGAATCGATTCCAGCATTATTTGATATGTTCATAAAAATATTTATATTATAAATTACATCTTACAGTTTATTGGACAGATTCAAAACATAAATTACAAAACGGACTTAATTAATTTATAAAAAATTCTTATGGAAGAAAATTTATCTGGAACCCTTGCTATTGATTTAGGAAATACTAATACTGTAATAGCTTTTCAAGATCAAAAAGATATTAATTCTGTTTTAGTTGATATACCAAATATCACATCATCTCCAGGAGTTATTCCTACAGCAATTTGGTTTGAGGAACCTTCAAAAATTCTGAAGATTGGTATTAGTGCTCTAAATATGAGATATGACTCTAATTCGGATTTGTTTTTTCATTCAAATTTTAAAAGATTAATTGGAAATCCTATTGAAAAAATTAATCAAAAAAATATTTTAAGCCCTACTGAATGTGGCGAAAAATTTTTTAAATTTTTGTGGGAAAATATTCCTCAGAAATATGAAATAAAAAGACTTGTTTTAACTGCTCCAATTGATACATACAAAGGGTACAGAGAATGGTTGATTAACCTTTGCGGAAAAATATCGGTAGAAGAAATAGCACTAGTCGATGAGCCTACTGCAGCAAGTTTAGGGATAAATGTTCCATTTGGTTCAAAAATTATGACAATAGATATTGGAGGAAGCACAATTGACATGAATATAGTAAAAATTGAAGGAGGAGAAGGGAAATCTGGTCCAATAGCTGAACTATTAAAATTCAAAGGAAACGATGTAAGCTCAATTTCAAAACAAAAAATAAGATGTGCTGAAATAATTAGTAAAACAGGCTCAAAAATTGGAGGTAAAGATATTGATCAATGGATCGTTGATTATTTTATACCTAATAATATTTATGCAATTAATCTCTCAAAGGCAGAAGAAATAAAATGTAAACTAAGCTCATCTGCAATCAAATATGAAGATAAATATCCAACAAAATTATTAACTGAAGGATATCAAGAAAAAGAATTTTACCTAAGTAAAGAAATATTTGAGGAAATTATTATTGAGAACAATCTTCTTAATCACCTTGACTCCTTGCTTAAAGATTTATTAAACCAAGCCAGAGGCAAATATTGCGCACTAGAAGATTTAAATGTAATCATCTTGGTTGGAGGGGGGACTCAAATACCATTAATTAAAGAGTGGGTAACAAAAAAGATTTCGAATATTGAAATAAAGTCTCTACCCCCTATTGAATCAATAGCTTTAGGAGCTTTAGCAATGACTCCGGGAGTAAAAATAAAGGACATATTAAACAAAGGTTTATCCATAAGGCTATTAAATAAAAGAGAACAAAAACCCTTCTGGCATCCAATTTTTTATAAAGGTCAAACATGGCCCACTGAAAACCCATTTAAATTAATTCTTCAAGCCAGTAAAAATAATCAGAAAATATTTGAAATAATTATTGGAGAAACTAAAGGAGAAAGAGAATATGATGTGATATTTGAAAATGGATTACCAAAATTATCAGAGGTTCAAAGTGAAGAAGAAATTATTAAATGGAAAAAAAAACCGCTCAAAATCGAACTTAAAAATAATTCGAATATTGGAGAAGACAGCTTGAAGCTTTTCTTCAGCATCTCTGAAAAAGCTGATTTATTAGTTAAGTGTTTTGATATAAAAGATAATTCTTTAGGAGAATATAATTTAGGAAATATATTCTAAAATGAAGCTATTCAAGAAAAACTCCTTCTTCATTATCAACACTCTTTAGACGTAAACTGATAGTTTCATTTTTTCTAGTTGGAACTTTTTTACCGCAAAAATCTGGTTGAATAGGTAATTCTCTATGACCTCTATCTACCATTACTAATAACATCACTCTTTGAGGTCTTCCCCATGAATAAAGCGCATCCATTGCAGCTCTAATTGTTCTACCTGTATAAATTACATCATCTATCAAAAGAATTTCTTGTTTTTCAATAGGAGTTGGAATATCAGTTACTTTTATTAAACGAGTTCCAACCCTATTTTGATCATCTCTATAAAAAGTTGGATCAATTGATCCTTTTCTTATTCGTAAACCTGTCTTGTAAGATAATTCTTTCTCTAGCACTTCAGCTAAATCAATTCCTCTAGTAGGGATACCAACCAAAAGAAGGTTATCTAGGCTTTTTACTTTTTCAATAATTTCAGAAGTTAAACGTGAAATAGTTTTCCTAAGCTCATCTTCAGTAAGTATTTCAATCCTTTTTGTTTTAATAGACATGATTTATCAATTAATAAAATTCGTTCAATATTTTCATAAATTAGCAAAAGCTAACTATTTTAAATATAAACTGTTAAAGAGTAGCGTTTAAAGCTAAATTTAATACCGGATCACTTAAAAATGAATTTGATCTAAATATGTCACAGATTAGCAGCAAAAATATAAACAGATTTAGTACTCCTCAGAGCCCTGTAGTTCTTGCAATACTAGATGGATGGGGACATCGAGAAGAAATATCCGACAATGCTATTAAAAATGCCAGCACACCAATAATGGATTCATTGTGGCATGCATACCCTCATACTCTAATTAATGCTAGTGGATCTGATGTGGGTCTCCCTGATGGTCAAATGGGTAATTCAGAGGTTGGACACCTCACCATTGGTTCAGGAAGAATAATCCAACAAGAACTTGTAAGGATCTCAAATGTTGTAAAAAATAATCAGTTAGGCATGATTAATGAGTTAAAGGAGATGGCAGAATCATTAAAGAAAAACAATTCTACTTTGCATCTCACAGGATTATGTTCTGATGGAGGCGTGCATAGTCATTTAGATCATTTATTAGGTTTAATAAAATGGGCATCGGATAATGGCATCAAAAAAGTTGCAATTCATATAATTACCGATGGAAGAGATACTCCCGCGAAGAGTGCGTCTAAATATTTAGACAAAATCGAGTCATGTATAAAAAAATTTAATACAGGCGAGATAGCCTCCATATGCGGAAGATACTGGATTATGGATAGAAATCTGTTATGGGACAGAACAGAAAAAGCATATGCTAATTTGACAGATCCAAATATTAAAGTTACTAATATTTCTCCCCATGACTATTTAAAACAAAGTTATGACAAAAACATAACCGATGAATTTTTAGAACCTATTCGAATGTCTAAAAGCTATCTTAAAGATGGTGATAGTTTAATTTGTTTTAACTTCCGTCCTGATAGAGCCAGACAAATAATCAAATCCCTTTCAGCTAAAGATTTTTCAGATTTCAAAAGAAAAGTTTTTCCAAAATTAGATTTAGTTACATTTACTCAATATGATCAGAACTTTACTGTTAAGGTTGCATTTCCTCCTGAATCTCTCAATAATTTTATCGGCCAAATAGTTTCAGAAAACGGACTCAAGCAGTACAGAACTGCAGAAACGGAAAAATATCCTCACGTAACTTACTTTTTTAACGGAGGAGTAGAGATCCCTTTACCAGGTGAAGAAAGACATCTAATTCCATCACCAAGAGTCGCAACTTATGATTTGGAACCAGAAATGTCTGCCAAAGAATTAACAATTAGTTGCTCTAAAGCAATAAAAAGTGGAAACTATGCTTTTGTCGTAATCAATTTTGCTAATCCTGATATGGTTGGTCATACAGGTAACATGGATGCAACAATTAAAGCCATAGAAACTGTCGATGAATGTTTAGGCCAAATAGTTAATGCTACTGGAGAAATGGGTGGGAGCATACTCATCACAGCTGATCACGGTAATGCAGAGTTAATGAAAGGTCCCTCGGGAGAACCATGGACGGCACACACCATTAACCAAGTTCCCTTAATTTTTATTGAAGGTGAAAAAAGAAAAATCCCAAATATGGGGAATGAGATTAATTTAAGGGATAATGCTGGCTTAGCAGATATTGCGCCAACTTTATTGCAACTATTAAATCTCCCAATTCCAAAAGAAATGACAGGAAAATCTTTAATTAAAGAAATCGAGTTAAAAGGTTATAATAAAGTTATACAACACGTCTAAAGTTAATAGAAAGCTTTTTAAGTAATGATTCAAATTTTCAGTTGGATATGGGTTTTTTCTGGAGTTCTTCTCATACTTTTAGTTTTACTTCATAGTCCCAAAGGTGATGGAATGGGTGGGATAGCCGCCAGCGGTAGCTCTATGTTCAATAGTGCAAGTAGTGCTGAAGCATCTCTCAACAAAATAACTTGGACTTTTTTAATTATATTTTTGTCTCTCGCAATTATTCTAAGCGCTGGCTGGATTTCATGAATTTGAAAATAAAAAAGGGATCATTTCTGAATGATCCCTAAATTTAAAAGGTAATTTATTAACTACTATTTAGTTAATAATCAAAGTCACCGCCCATACCTGGAGCTCCTGCCGGAGCAGATGAATCTTTTTTCTCAGGGAGATCTGCAACTATACATTCAGTAGTCAGAACCATTCCTGCTATTGAAGCTGCATTTTGTAATCCTGAACGAGTAACTTTTGCAGGGTCAACTATACCAGCAGAAGACATGTCAACATATTCCCCAGTGGCAGCGTTAAATCCATCATTAAATGGCTTAGATTTTACATTTTCAGCGATAACAGCACCATTTGAACCTGCGTTTTCCGCAATTCTCATAAGAGGAGCAGTCAGTGAAGCTTCAACAATGTTAGCTCCAATTAATTCCTCTCCATTTAAATTTTTATCAGCCCAATCTTTTAGAATTGGGGATAAATGAGCGAGAGTTGTTCCTCCTCCTGGTACAATCCCTTCTTCAACAGCAGCTTTTGTGGCATTGATAGCGTCTTCAAGACGAAGTTTTTTATCCTTCATCTCTGTTTCAGTAGCAGCTCCAACCTTAATAACTGCTACTCCACCAGCTAATTTTGCTAAACGTTCTTGAAGCTTTTCTTTATCATAAGAAGAATCTGTTTCATCCATTTGCTTCTTAATTTGATCACATCTAGCACTTACAGCTTTCTCATTTCCCTCAGCTACTATTGTTGTGGTCTCTTTGTTGATAGTTATTCTTCTACCAGTTCCCAGCATATCTAAGGTAGCATTCTCTAATTTCAAACCTGCATCCTCAGTGATAAGCTGCCCGTTAGTTAGTACAGCCATATCTTCAAGCATAGCTTTTCTTCTATCACCAAATCCTGGCGCTTTTACTGCTGCAACATTTAATACACCTCTTAGTCTATTAACGACAAGAGTAGCCAAAGCTTCTTTTTCTATATCCTCTGCAATAATGACTAGTGGCTTACCAGTTTTAGCTATTTGTTCCAAAACTGGAACCAAATCTTGCACCAAGGCAATTTTTTTATCAGTTAGAAGGATATAGGGTTCATCTAATACAGCCTCCATCCTCTCTGTATCTGTTGCAAAATAAGGCGAAATATAGCCTTTATCAAAACGCATTCCCTCAGTAACTTCTAACTCAGTAGTCATTGATTTACCCTCTTCTAAGGAGATAACGCCTTCTTTACCAACTTTATCCATTGCATTGGCAATCATTTGACCTACCTCTTCATCATTTCCAGCAGCAATAGTTCCACATTGAGCGATAGCATTACTATCGCTGATAGGTTTGGATTTCTCTTCAATTTTACCAACTAGAAATTCGGTGGCCTTATCGATTCCTTTTTTTAAGGTAATCGCATTGGCTCCGGCAGCAACGTTTCTCAAACCTGCTTTAACCATTGCATGTGCTAAGACAGTAGCTGTTGTAGTACCATCTCCAGCAGCATCATTAGTTTTTGACGCAGCTTGTCTGATTAGAGCAACTCCTGTATTTTCAATGTGGTCCTCTAATTCAATCTCTTTAGCGATTGTGACACCATCATTGATGATTTGTGGAGCTCCAAATTTTTTCTCTAATACGACATTTCTTCCTTTAGGTCCAAGCGTAACAGCAACAGACTCTGCAAGGATATCAATTCCTCTCTCGAGCGCTCTACGAGCTTGCTCATTGTAAATAATTCTTTTAGCCATGTTTAGGCAGCAATTTAATAATAAGTTTTAATAATTTTTGAAACAAATATTTTAGCCTACTACAGCCAAAATATCCTTTTCTGAGAGCAAGACATATTCATCTCCTCCCAATTTAATGTCTGTTCCAGCATATTTGCTGTACAGGACTTTATCGCCAATACTCACTTCTGGAGTTTGTCGAGAACCATCGTCATTAAGTTTCCCAGGACCTACCTGAGCGACTTCTCCCACCTGTGGTTTTTCTTTAGCTGTATCAGGCAAAAGAATGCCCCCAGCAGTTTTTTCCTCAGATGCGGAAACTTTAATAAATATTCTATCTCCCAGTGGTTTTACTGTAGAGACTGTAAGTGAAACAGCTGCCATAGATTAATGGAGGATCATAGTTTGGGACGCTTTGCGTCGTAAAATTGGAAAGAGAAATACTCAATCCGTATCATCAACAAGATAATCTGCGAAGTAGCAATTCAACCATACTTTAACTGTGCGGGTGGCCGAACCCATTTAACGAATCTACCCATTAGGTGGTAGTATTTTCGGATTATGAGCTGTTTAAAATCAGCTATTCATCACCAATTAATAAAAAATGGTAGCAACTCCATCAACTTCTTCTCAAACAAAAGGCGTAGTACGCCAGGTAATTGGCCCTGTTCTAGATGTAGAATTTCCAGCGGGAAAATTGCCTAAGATATTAAATGCCTTAAGAATTGAAGCTAAAAATCCTGCTGGACAAGAAATAGCACTCACTGCAGAGGTTCAGCAGCTCCTAGGTGACCATAGAGTAAGAGCAGTGGCAATGAGCGGCACAGACGGCCTTGTAAGGGGCATGGAGGCAATCGACACGGGCGCACCAATATCAGTACCTGTTGGAGAAGCAACTTTAGGAAGAATATTTAATGTTTTAGGAGAACCGGTAGATGAACAAGGTCCAGTAAAAACTAAGGAAACTGCACCAATTCATCGAGCTGCTCCAAAATTAACTGACCTAGAAACCAAGCCAAAAGTTTTTGAAACCGGAATAAAAGTCATCGACCTTTTAGCTCCTTACAGACAAGGAGGGAAAGTCGGATTATTTGGAGGAGCTGGTGTTGGGAAGACCGTCCTAATTCAAGAGTTGATCAATAATATTGCGAAGGAACATGGTGGTGTTTCTGTTTTTGGAGGTGTAGGAGAAAGAACTCGAGAAGGAAACGATTTATATGAAGAATTTAAAGAATCAGGTGTTATTAATGCAGATGATTTAACTCAATCAAAAGTTGCTTTATGCTTTGGGCAGATGAATGAGCCACCTGGTGCAAGAATGAGAGTAGGCTTATCAGCACTTACAATGGCTGAACATTTTAGAGATGTAAACAAACAAGACGTTCTACTTTTTGTTGATAACATCTTTAGATTTGTTCAAGCTGGATCTGAAGTGTCAGCTTTGCTTGGAAGAATGCCATCTGCAGTTGGATACCAACCAACTCTCGGAACTGATGTTGGTGAATTGCAAGAGAGAATTACATCTACATTAGAAGGATCAATAACATCAATTCAGGCTGTTTATGTACCTGCTGATGATCTAACTGACCCTGCTCCAGCAACAACCTTTGCTCATTTAGATGCTACAACTGTGCTTGCAAGAGCTCTTGCAGCTAAGGGAATTTATCCAGCAGTTGACCCATTAGACTCAACAAGCACTATGCTTCAACCTTCAGTTGTTGGTGATGAGCATTACAAAACTGCTAGAGCTGTTCAATCAACTTTGCAAAGATATAAAGAACTGCAGGACATTATTGCTATTCTTGGTTTAGATGAACTTTCTGAAGAAGATAGATTAACAGTCGATAGGGCTAGAAAAATTGAAAAATTCCTTTCTCAACCTTTCTTTGTAGCAGAAATTTTCACAGGGATGTCTGGTAAATATGTAAAATTAGAAGATACCATAGCTGGTTTCAACATGATTTTATCAGGTGAATTAGATGATTTACCTGAACAAGCATTTTACTTAGTTGGTAATATTGATGAAGTCAAAGCAAAAGCTGAAAAAATAAAGTCAGAAAATAAATAAATTCATATAAATTTAACCTTCAATAATTTTAAAATTAATGGCAATTTCTCTTAAGGTTTTAGCTCCTAATAAAAATGTTTATCAAGGCGAAGCTGAAGAAGTAATACTTCCAAGTACTACTGGTCAAATCGGTGTATTACCGGGACATATTTCTTTAGTAACGGCAATAGATATTGGCGTTTTAAGGGTAAGAATGAATTCTCAGTGGAAATCAATTGCTTTAATGGGTGGCTTCGCCGAAATTGAATCAGATGAAGTCATCGTTTTAGTAAATAATGCCGAAATTGGATCTGAAATTAATGTTCAAAATGCTGAACAAGATCTTAAAGAAGCAAAATTAGCAATTAGCAAATTTTCTGATAATGAAAAAAATCCTGAGAAAATAAAAGCCCTTAAAGAAATTTCAAAGGCTGAGGCGAGGATTCAAGCTGCAAAAAACTAATTATTAGGCAGTTCCGCAAAAAGTTACTTCAGGAAACTTAAGCTTAGCTTCTTCTAATTTTTTTGTTTTACCCTCTTCTTGCCAATAATTTATTACTTCTGTAGCTTTATTCAATATTTCAACTCTTTCATTATCTGTAATCCAAGCTTTATTTTCAAGTTCGCTTTTTAATTTTTCCCAAGCATCATCTCTTGGCCAAAAATAATAAGCAGTTAAAGGACTTGGACCTCCACCAACTATTTGATCAACAGCTAAAGCAACATTGTCAGGTAACCACAATACTTTAATAATGAATCTTCCTTCATCAGGTTTAGGAGTATAACCCGTAGGAACTCCATCTTCATCAATAGTGGCAGCAGCTAATACCGCTGAAGCACCCATCATTCCTGCATTTGGAGAAGCGTTTTTAGATGTATTGTAATCACTGTTTTTTCCCTTTTTTTCTGTTGAATTTTGATTTAACTTATCTGATGAGGTCATTCACTTTTATATATTCAATAATAATTTATCAGTTTATGGACACATTTTGATTATTTTTTTCAAAATTTCTTGATTTTAAGTATTGATAGTTTTCTAAAAAGAAACTTTATCTGTCAGATGAAACTTGATAAAAATCATAAATTGTGGATTCCAATGAATCCCAAAGATCTTTAGGGATATCGTTTTCTTCTGCGAACATTCCAAGCTGACTAGCCAAACTTCTCGCTTGAGAAAGTTTCGAATCATATGACTCTGGTTTATCCATTTTTGAAATTTAAACTTTACAAAAAATAAATCTTTATACTAAATAAGTCAAATTTTAAAATTCCAGCTCAGTAATTTCTTTAAGTGCATCAATACTTAAAATTTCTGGGTTTGTATCATTAACCAGAATATCATCCTCAATTCTTATCCCAATACCTTTCCATCTTTCATCAATGTTGGGTTGTCCCTCGGGAACTGGGATCCTATCGCTTATGTAAATGCCTGGTTCTACAGTGAGAATCATCCCATTCTGTAATTGCACTTCATAGTCTCCCATTCTGTATGCACCAACATCATGAACATCTAAGCCAAGCCAATGTCCAGTTTTATGCATATAAAGATGTTTATATAATTGATTCTCAATGATCTCCTCGGTACTGCCTCTTAATAACCCAATTTCTTTTAAACCTTCTATGAGTATTGTTAGAGCTACATTATGCAAAGTACTAGAATTTGATCCAATTACGGCATTTTTAATTGCAGTTTTCTGGGCATTCAATACAATTTCATAGATAACTTCTTGCTCTTTTGAAAATTTCCCGCTGATTGGAATTGTTCGCGTTATGTCTCCGTTGTAATAGTCAGATAATGAGCAGCCAGCATCTATCAATAATAAATCCCCTTTTTTTAAAGGTGAATTATTTGAAGTGTAATGCAAAATACATGCATTATCTCCTGACGCAACAATAGAATTATATGCAGGTCCTCTAGCTCCTTTTTCTAAAAAGAATCCCTCTATGAGACCTTGAATTTGTCTCTCATTATTTTTTGATAGGATAGATTTTCTGACAAGCTCATGAGCTTCTGCTGAAATTTGTATAGCTTCTCTCATTCTTTTAATTTCAAATTCACTTTTAATTAATCTCATCTCATTTAAAAAAATTTCTGGAGATTTTATAGAATTTGCACCAATACCCAATCTTGAGCGATTTTCAAGTTGTCGTGAAAATATCTCCAGCACTATTTTTTCGATAAATGGATGCTTACCAATTGAAAAAACTAATTCATCAGAACCATTTATATAACTTGGGAGCAAATCTTTTAGTTCATTTATTGAGTGCGCCTTATCAGCCTTAAACTCTTTTTCAGCTCCTTCTAAACCCCATCTAAAGCCATGCCAAACTTCACTTGTAACATCTTTAGGAGCTACAAATAAAATAAATCTTTCTCCCTTTGGCTTGTGGGATAAAAAAAGAGCGACTGCATCTGGCTCATCAAACCCAGTTAAATACCAAAAATTACTATCTTGTCTAAAAGGATATTCGCAATCTGCATGATGCTTGACAAGATTTGCGCCTGGAATAATAGCAGCTTTTCCACTTAATTTATCTAAGAAAATTTCTCTTCTTTCTTCAAAAACTTTATTATTAGGTTTAAACATAAAGTGTGTATTGGCGTGTTTTAAAAAAAAATGGAAGAATGAATTAAACAGATTTAGTGTCTAATCTATTTTAATGGAACCTAATGCTTACGTCTTAATTTTACTTATCCTCATTATATTAATTGGGTCAGCATGTTGTTCGGGTGTAGAAGCAGCTTTTTTAGCTGTAAATTCAATTAGAATTTTTGAAATAGCCTCAAAACAGAAGCCTAAAAGTTCTGCAAATCAACTTCTTAAATTAAGGAAACATCTTGGAAGAACACTAACTGTAATAACAATAACCAATAATGGATTTAACATAATTGGTAGTCTAATTTTAGGAGTATACGGAGCTTTGATAATAAATAGTAGTTATGGCTTAACCCTGTTTTCGATTGCTTTCTATGTATTAGTTGTTTTAGTTGGAGAAGTTCTTCCCAAAGCGCTTGGCACGAGATTTTCAGTACAAATAGCTTTATTATCAGTTCCAATACTTAGAATATTAAATACTATAATGAGGCCATTCTTAATATTAATAGAGAAAATATTTCCAGTCATTACTGCAGAAAATGAAATTTCAACTGATGAAGAAGAAATTCGACAAATGGCAAAAATTGGAAGTCAGAAAGGTTTTATAGAAGCTGATGAAGCAGCAATGATATTTAAGGTTTTTCAATTAAATGATTTAAAAGCTAAAGATTTAATGATCCCTAGAGTATCAGCACCTTGTCTTGATGGTTCTTCAAATCTTAATGAAATTTCAGATCTTATAATGTCAGAAAATTCACCATGGTGGGTAATTTTAGGAGATAAAGTTGATAAAATACAAGGGGTGGTTAAGCGTGAAAAAATTTTAGCAGAATTAATTAAAGGGAAGAACAAAAAACTATTATCAGAAATTTGCGAGCCTGTAGACTATATTCCTGAAATGATTAAGGCAGATCAATTATTAACAAGATTTGACAAGAATCATAAAGGAGTGAAAGTAGTAGTAGATGAATTTGGGGGATTCGTGGGAATTATTGGAGCAGATGCTGTTTTATCTGTATTGGCAGGGTGGTGGAAAAATAAATTATGAATCAATTAAAAATCAATAAAAATTATCTACTTTTAAAAAATTGGTGGGAAAAAATAGATCTCACAAACTATGAAAAAAGTTTTTTTAATAGGGAGATAATTTCTTTTAATCAACAACTTTTTAGGCTAAAAGAAAAAAATATGAGAATTGGCGCATATGGCAAATCAGGTGTAGGAAAATCTTCTATTTTGAATTCTTTATTAAAAAAAGACATCTTCAAAATAGATATTATCAATGGGTCGACAAAAGA
>NZ_CACOFR010000016.1 GCF_902626525.1 uncultured Prochlorococcus sp. | reverse complement strand
ATATTATTAACTAGAAAACTGTAAAAAATCATACCTAATAAGACAAAATTATCTTCTAATATTTTTAAAAAGCTATTCAATATGAAGCCAGAACCGAAGAAAAAACTCCCTAATAAAAAAGTTGTAAGTTCAGCAAAATTTGAGGCTAAAGAACAATTCACAAAATCTGCATTAGAAAATTTAAAAACAGAAAATGAAAGGCTTGTTAATTCACTAAAAAAATCTGGAGAAATTAAAGAATCAAAAAGAAAATAGACTTACGGTATTAAAAAATTTTTATTATAATATCAATTTATATATTGAGAAATGATTGAAAAAATCTATTTAGCTAATTCTCATTTACCTCAACTTATTGGGTTCGTACTCATGTCGATTGGTTATACATTAGGCAATAAATTTTACCTACCTGAAATCAAACAAAAGTAATAATTTCTAATTATTGAATATATTTTAAATAAATTATATTAAATGTATATTCCTAGTAAAAATTTAATAAATAAACTGATTTGACGAAACAAATTTTAAAGCCTTCTGCCATTCAATCAAGAAAAGTTATAGGATACAACTAACACATTAATGTAACACTTTAGTCTTTAAAAGTGTTAAATCCAAAGAAAAAGTAAGAATTCATACTTATTTTTTTTAAATATGTTACATTCATTAATAATTCAAGTTAAGATTTCCTCTGTCAATAAAGCAGAAATAAGGAAATGTTTGATACATACAAATGTCATTTAACCTTTGGCTTACTAATTGATCACACATGAAATATAAAAATGGATGCTCTTACTAGTTTTATAGTTGTTATCATCGCAATTACTATTCAATTCTCCTTATACGCCATCAAAAGGTTGCAGGAACCTTTAGAACCAAATTTTTTGATAGATAAAAATTCGGAAAAAATAAAAAACTACATGGGTAAATTTTGGAAAAATGCCGAAATAACAAACGGGAGATTAGCTATGATTGGTTTTTTAGCGTTGATAATAAACTACGGTTTTTTTGGGTGGATAATACCTGGTTTTATTTAAAATATAGATACATTAAAGTTTTAAAGAAAAAAATCTTTCGTTCAAAACAAACTCTCCTTTTAAAAAAAAAATTTTTATTATAAGTAAAAAAGCAATTGAGTAATTCTGATTTTGATAAAAATGGATTAGACAGCTATGGAATACATTGGCTTCAATATGCAGCTTTTGCTGTCTCTGGTTTTGCAATATTTACAACCTGGGCATTTTTTTTTGATGAAAGATTTCACAATTTTGTAATGAATATTTTTAGGGTTATTAACTGCAGCGGGTTCAACTGTAATGGAGCATTTTAAAATTCTATGGCTAATCCAGATCAAAAAACAATATTAATTGATAATGCTTATGAGGAAATTAAAAACATTTGTATAAATCTTCAAAAAGATACTGATGCTTCGAATTTAGAAGTTAAAAGTTTACTAAAACTAATTATGAATGAATGGGCAGAAAGGGAGGAGCAAAAAACTAGTTTTGGATTCAGGTAAAGTTAATCAATTTCTACAAGTGTCTTTAACATCAAATGATTTTAATATGAACATATTTTTTATTTTAAAAATTTAATATTTATAATTTCACATTTTATTAGAAAGAAATTAAAAGGGAATGAATCTCAAAAAGAAGATTCATTCCAGATTTAGCATTAGTTTTATCTAGATTTAAATTTTATAATCTAACTCCTCTGGTGGACTGTCAATCATTAGATCCCTCCTATTCAACAAGTTAAACTTAAATCTTAATTATAAAGAAAGTAAATCAGTAAAAATGCTGATTTATTATTTTCTAAAATGTTTGAATTAAAGTAGCCAATTCTGGTGCATCTAATAAAAGTGCAAAAAATGTAAGCACAACTAATAGAAATATTGAAAAGTAAAATTGAATCATAATTCTCAAATTACTTAAAAAGATTTTTTTAAGTTGTATAAAATAATGCTTTGTTTACATAATTAAATATCTGTACCTAGAAAAGGTTTATTGGATAATGATTAAGATCCTTCAGGAGAAAATATAGTCATATTTTTTTGCCAATATTCACAACCTTTAAGTAAATGATCACCCTTTAGTATACGTTTTTGGTATTTTGGACATATCAAGACAGTAGCAAAAGTTTCTGTAGTGCTGTAACGAAAGTGATTGCAAGTAATACAAATCTTTATACGTTTTCGTTTTAGAATAGATTATCTTAGATATTCCCATTTTGAAGGATTTACCTTAAACATGATTAGTGAAATTTATTAGTAACAATTTGCCAACCTTCTGAAACTAATTCATCCCATGTTTCGAAAGCACACTCAATAGAATGTAGTCTTGAATTTTTAAGTTGGGCTGGTTCACCTAATTCATTTGCATAGAAAAGGTGAGTATAAACTTTTACATTATTTGATAGAGATTTCCTATGACTCTCAAAAAGAATTAATAAACCACTTTTTTTGTTAAACAACCAGCCAGTTGGGGTGTCAATAAGGCTGCCACTATAAAAATTAGTCCGAACATTAGCTACTCCTGATGTCATCAAGATAATACAGTTGTACTATTAATATAAATGTACTACTCCTAGGTGTCAAGTGTTCGTCCAAAAAAAATTATTTAATACGAAAAGTACTTCCTTGAAATAATCTGCCATAAACTTCTTATTTGGTAATAGTGTATACAAGTAACACATTGAAAAGTATATTCGGAAGAATGCAATGTATCGACATCCCTCCTATCTAGGATGAAATAAAGGTTGGTCTTTTTTATTTTTTTTTTAGAGGGTGGCATTACAAAAATTGAAGCAAAAGGTTTTGGTATATCTATTACAACAAAAGTTGAGAAAGGAGAATCACCCCTAGAATCTGCAGGTAGTTTAGTTTCGAATGAGAAAAGGATTAGAAAATCAAGATATTATTCTTTGGTTAAATCTACTAATGAAAAAACAATAAATTAAGCAATCCTTCAATTACTAAAGTAATTTGTTGACAATCAATTTAAAATAGAAACTAATTATTTATTTTTCGTGTCCAATAAATTTTATGAATGGTGGAAAAACCATAGAAAAGTTGTAACCTATGGAGCTTTTATCATCTTGTTAAGTTTTTATTTTTCTCCTGTTGTCAAAGAAGCAAAATACAAAAACCTATGTATTAAGTACTCTACTAAAGGAGCTTTAACTAAATTTAATAAGGACGATATTGGAGAAACTTTACTAGAGGAAACAGGTTTGAACATTGATGAATTAGCAAAGATTGAAGGTTATAAGAATTGCATTAATTAAAAAGTTCGCAAAAATTAAGCTGAGTTTTAAATGATTAAGGGTATGTTTAAACTATTTTTATTAATATTATTATTTGGATTATTATCAATAAGTCCAAAAACAAGATATGTCGTTGGCGTATCTCTAAAACAAATTTCTTCATTTCTTTTATGGACTGTTAAATATGAAGATAGAGAAAAATGGATCATAGATAAACCAAGTTGGATACCTAGCCAAAAACTTAAGCCATCGAATTAAATGAAGACTTATTTAGAAGAACGTATTGAATGGTATGACGATAATTACAGAAATGGTAATGCTTTAATTTCGGATAAGCAGTTCGACCAGCTTGAAAAGAATTTATTAAGAACAAACCCTAATTGTGATTACTTTAAAGAGAAAAATAAGTTAGTTTTACCTTCACTAGAGAAGGATTCAATAGATGAATTTTTGAGAGGATTATTAGCAGATACCAGATTATTAATTGAACCTAAAATTGATGGATGTGCTGTTGCTTTGCAATATAAGGATGGAACATTTGAGAAAGCAATTTCAAGAAAAGGAACTGACGTTACTAATAAACTTATTAAAGTACAAGACATTCCCCATAATCTCCCTTTATCAGGAGTTCTTCAAGTTAGAGGCGAATTATACGCACCCAACCAAAGTCCAAATATCTCCCAGAGAATCGCTTCTGGATTTCTCAGAGCTAAAGAAGGATTTCCTGAAAGTCTTAGCTTCTGCGCATTTCAAATACTTAATTCAACTCTTAACCAATATGAGTCCAAAAAGAATCTTTCCAAGCTAGGCTTCACGATTCCTCTGGATATTTCATGTAACTTTACAAGCCAAGTTCAAGTTTTTAGAAAACAGTGGCTAGAAGGAAAGCTTTTTAGAAAATATCCAACAGATGGAATTGTAGTGAAAATAAATTCTAGAAAATTACAATTAATTAGAGAAAAATCAAATTTAGATTATCCTTATTGGCAAGTGGCAATAAAAAGTTAATGGAATTAGTACAACAGATTTTTCCTACTTGGCATATTTACTTGGATATGTTTTTGGTTGGCTTTGCAACTTACGGTTTTCTAAGAATTAAGAAAAAAATAAAAACCAAATAAATAATTTATTAATAAAATTTATAAATCATCCCTGCTCCTTAAGGATGGATTTAAGTTGTTCGCTATCTAATTGCTCGAGATAATTTCTCATTGCCAACCAAGATCTTCTACTTTCTAACTTTCCGCTTTGTTTAAATAAATTTGCAGAAACTTGATCTATCAATTCTTTATGAGTCATATTTATATTCTTCATCATATTCAATGACAACACCATTAAAAAATTCTGCTAATAATTTTGATGAGTCTTTAATAGATAGCTTTCTATCTACTTTTGATAGTTTACTTTTGATTGAATTTAAGTTAGTCATACTGATTCAGGTAATTCAAGTTCTTCAAAAGTCCAACCTTCTAATTGAAGGTCATGCCATTTATCCCAAGCATTATCCAAATACAATTGAGTTGATGATTTAATTGCCATTGGCTCGCCAAGATCATTTGCATAATATGTATGAGCAAAAATTCTCATACTATTTCTTGGAGATTTTTTATTCCTTGTAAATAAAATCAATCTACTGCGGTCTGGACTAAGTAACCAACCACTTGGGGACTCATTACGATAACCGTAAGAAAAATTAGTCCAAACACTAGCGCCTCCTAAAGTCATCTCTAAATAATACATATGTACTATTATAAATACATCAGAAGCTGATCGTCAAGTATTTTGGCAAACAAACCATTTACACTGATAGGGAATAGGAACAGCCTAGTTATTTCTAAAAAATAAAAAACCTACCAAAAGCCTGATAAAAAGCAATTTGATAGGTAACACCGGACCCCCGTCAGTCCTCTGCTGCATCGACCTGGAAATGCCAGAAGAGGATTCAAAGTGGGCTTTCGTTTCCGATTACAAGATCGGTTTACTACCGCATCACGACAGTCTCCTCATGTCGAAAGAGAGTCAGATCAGAGCACATAAAGAAGAACTAAACCAAAGGTCCAGTATCTTAACTTTAACTTATTTTTTTATGCATGTGGAGATGGCCAAATATCCCTTACCATAGTCAATAAAGCTTGTGATTCATTATATCTTTCTGAATGAGTTTTACCATTTAATAAAAATGTAATGTGAGCCATTTTTCTTCCAAGAATTTCTCGAGATTTTCCATAACAATGGATATTAGAATGCTCAATTTCAGATAACATTTTAAATCTTGTTTCTATTGAAATTGGAAAATTCTTTTTTAATCCCAGTAAATTTATCATAATTGCACCTTCACAGTTCATTTTAATTTCAGGTGTAATTATCTCAGAAGAAATGCAAACATATTGATCAAACTGACTTGAAGAACAAGCTTCAATAGAAAAATGAGCAGAGTTATGTGTTCTAGGAGCTATTTCATTAATTAAAAGGCCATTAACTCCATAGAAGAATTCAATACCTAATACACCAACATAATTTAGTTCATTTACTATTGAAGAGAAAATATTTATTGCAAATAATTTTAAATCATATTCAGTTGAGGCAGGGGCAAGAACCCAATCGCAAACATTATTTGATTGGAATGTTTCAACAATTGGGAAGAACCTTATTTTACCAGTTTGATCTCTTGAACCCACAAGAGCTAATTCTTTTTCATAATCAATCCATTCTTCAATTAACCAATCATCTGAATCATTCTCTGTTAAAAAAGAATCTAAATCTTCTTTAGTCTCTATTTTTTTATTCCCTTTACCGTCATATCCGCCTTTATTTGATTTTGCCATTAAGGGTAAGTTCCAATTATTAATCTGCTCATCAGATAGATTTTTAAAATCTTTAATACTTATCCATTTTGGGCAGGGGATATTCATCCTATCTATTAATTTTTTTTGAGAAAACCTATCTACTAATGGCTTAATTGCATCCAGACTTGGGATAAAAATATCATTATTATCAATTAAATTTAATTTATCAATTTTTATCCATTCATTTTCAAAAATTATTTTTTTACACTTATTAATTAATGACTTATTACCCCTTATCTTTAAAGGATCAGCTTCTATGACATGATCTGCTTTTAAACCAGCAGGATCACAACAAGATTTTGTCTGAACACATACTTCTAAATCTCTTTTTTTTGCTGCCTCGGTAAGCATTAGAGCTAATTGTCCTCCTCCAATAATTCCAAGAGAATAATTTTTCTTGATAATACTTATATTTTTTTTGGAACTCATAGGATGATTTTATTATGATTTCTAATTCTTAACAACTGATTTTTTAAGTATCTAGAGCTTAGATTTTGCTAATATAGAAAGTATTTAATACTAAATATTTATAAATTTAAGCTAGGTAATTAATTGTGAATAAGAAAAAAATATTAGTTCCATTAGGTGATAAGTCATACGAAGTAACTTTAGAAGCAGGAATACTCGATAATATCTGCGAAGAACTTTTAAAAATTGGCATAACAAAAAAAAGAAAAATACTTGTGATATCAAATGAGGAAATATCAAATTTGTATGGAGAAAAATTATTAAATTATTTTAAAGATAATAATTTTCAAGCTCATATATTCCTTATCAAGCCTGGAGAATCATATAAAAACTTGAAAACATTAACTGAAATATATGACGTTGCATTTGAATTTGGTTTAGATAGAAATTCCGTAATCATTGCACTTGGAGGAGGAATTGTTGGAGATGTCAGTGGCTTTGCTGCTGCGACATGGCTGAGAGGTATCGAATATATACAGATTCCAACAACATTATTATCTATGGTCGATTCGTCCGTTGGAGGGAAAACAGCTGTTAATCATCCAAAAGGTAAAAATTTAATTGGAGCTTTTCATCAACCAAAGGCTGTTTTTATTGATCCAGAAACTCTAAAAAGTTTGCCCAAAAGAGAATTTAACGCTGGCATGGCCGAAGTAATAAAATATGGAGTAATTCAAGATAAAAAGCTTTTTGAATTCTTAGAAATTGAGAATAACAAGAATGCATTAATAAATCTCACGAATGAATATTTAATTGAAATAATTAATAGTTCAATTAAAACAAAGTCTTTTATAGTTTCCCAAGATGAACATGAAAAAGGTATTAGAGCGATATTGAATTATGGTCATTCCTTTGGTCATGTTATTGAAAATTTATGTGGATATGGCAAATATCTACATGGTGAAGCGATATCAATTGGAATGAATATTGCGGGGAAGATAGCCATTGAAAAAGGTTTATGGTCTCAAGAAGAATTAGAGAAACAGAAGCATCTTTTAGAGAGTTACGATCTCCCCACCGAGATTCCTAAAATAAATAAAGAAGATGTTCTAACAATACTTATGGGTGACAAAAAAGTTCGTGATGGCAAAATGAGATTTGTCCTACCAAAGGGAATTGGCGAAGTTGATATATACGATGATGTAGAGGATTCATTATTTTTAAAGTTTTTTTCTTAACGTAAGCAAGTTGAATTTATATTAATTTTCTTCTCCGTAAACTTATTAAAAACAAACCATTTGAAATCTCCAAGGCATACAGGATCAACCAGTCTCAGTAATGCCTCTCTCCTCAAAAGGGCATTAGATAAATCCTCTTTAAATTCTTTCTGAATGCCATAAAGTCTCTCTGCTAATCCAAGTGCTAACAAAGCCTCACCCTGTTTAGTTATGCCAACAGTATTAAACCCAAGAGTCTCGGCATCATTAATTAAGGTTTCTATGCACACATGAGATGTTAAATCACAATTTCCAGGGAAATCTAGTATATTGTTCATCATTTTTTGATTTTTATAGGAAACTACCATCCCATTAGACTTTTTAGAGGTGTAGTAATTTTTGGCCTCTTTGCCGTAATCAATTATCAATAAAATGCCGTTATTGATTTTTTCATAAATAGCTTTTAACCAAGCTGAATTATCTACATGCCATTCTGAAGTCCAACCTTCAAACGCATCTTCAGGCGGAATAACAATTCCCAATTTACTTTTAGCAAGTTCGATACTTCTTCCCAGTTCAGCTGTAAGTGGTAATTCATCAAAGATTAATTTGCGAGACTTTTGGTCTATAGATACGGCTTGTCGCAATAATTTTCCTCTTAAAAAAGTAATTCTCTCCACTGGCAAAGCATCCAAAACCTCATTTGCTATTACAATTCCATTGATATTATTTTCTTCTATTTCTTCCAGACTCTTCCATAAAATATTAATACCTAAGTTTAAAAATTTCTCTAATTTATTTTTTTGTTTTTTTACCATCCCTTCATTAGGTTCAATAATAATAAAGGAGACTCCTGCCGGAATATTCTCACTTCTTCCTAGTAAATATTTAATTAATCCACTCATAAAGCTTCCATCTCCAGCTCCAAATTCAATTACAGCTAATCGCTTATTAGATAAAAAACCACTTTTGAACTGAATCAACCAATCTTCTACTTGTTTCCCAACCAAACAAGCAAAATCATCTGATAAAGATGACGATGTTATAAAATCACCTTTAAAACCTAACTCAGCTTTACCGCTACCGTAATAACCATTGATAGGATCATTCAAAACAAAATTCATATACTCATAAAAACTTATAGTTCCACCCATTTTTATTATTTTTTTTACTAACCAATCTTGATTATTCACGGGTGAGCTTTTCATCGGCGAAAATATAAGAAGACTAAATCTTATTTATGCCTTCAAAGATTAACTATTTATTAGGAATATTTCTATCTATATTAGTTTTAATTTCACATAAACCCGTTTTTGCAATAAATAATCCAAATCTTTTACCAGAAGATAAAACACCTGTAATTGATTTAGCCAAAACATTAAGCCCTAATCAGAAAAAATCTCTGGAGGATAAGCTTAATAAACTAGAAATTGAGAGTGGATGGAAAATTAAATATTTATCTCAGTTTGAGAGTTCTCCAGGCACTGCAATAAAGGACTATTGGGATCTGGATGAGACAAGCTTGTTAATAGTAGCAGATCCTAGAGGTGGGAATTTACTGAACTTTAATGTCGGCGAGGCTTATTTTGCTTTTATGCCAAGACTATTTTGGGTTGAGCTTCAAACAAGATTTGGTAATCAATATTATGTAAAAGATCATGGCGAAGATGGAGCAGTATTAGATGCAATTAATTCTGTAAAGATTTGTCTTGAGAAAGGAGGGTGTCAAGTTGTACCAGGCCTACCCAAAGAGCAATATATATGGACTTTATGTACTTCCATTCTTGGAGGTTTAGTTGCAGGATTCGCATCAGCACCAAGGAAAAAAGGTCAAGTCATATCGATTGGATTTTTAGCTCTTCTTTCTCCGTTATGGGGAATGTTATTCGGGATATTTGGTTTGGCACCAATAATCACAAGAACGAATGATCTATTACCTTTATTTAAAAATAGCTTAGCTTTTACGGCAGCAGGAATTGCTGGTTATATTTTATCTCAAACTTTATTTTCAAAATATGAAAAGCCCAAAAAGACTTAAAAAATCATCAAAAAAATTTCTCTTCTTCACAAATTTCACCTAACTCTGAATACCATCGATGAGAAACATGTCTTAATTGCTTTTTTTCAAACTCAATCCATGAAAAGTTAATTAATAATTTTCCATCTTCATCAGTTTTATATCTTGGCACTACAGCAGTATTTAAATAAGATGTTCCTTTAGTATCAATTTTAAACATTTCTCTTAAACCAAGATTTCTTTTTAGCTGATTATGCATATGACCAAAAATCACAAGATCAACTTTTCTTCTCTTTTGAATCTGTGAAATAGCAACAGACAAATCTCTATCTCCCCAATCTAAAGAGGGTAATTTCCAGTCTTTTCCACAAATACTTCTAGGTTCTGATCCTAAACCAGAGGGGCCCGCATGAGACATGATTATTAAAGGTATATCTTTAATGGTATTTTCTGAACATTTGATGATTTTATTTATTGAATCTTGTTCGGTGATTGGCCCATAAACGCCTTTAACTTCTTTTGAAAGATAATAACCACCACCAGAACTGCATGGTCTTGCGCATAATAAATTTATTTGATTATTAAAAACTTTCAAATCCCATGCACAATATTTTCCACCAAGTACTCTTATTTGTTTTAAAAGGATTTCACCTGTAGAGTCTCTCCCTCTATCATGATTTCCTAAAATCACAAATGTTGGAATTTTAATCTCATTTATTTTTTTAATTATTTTGACACTCCCATCAGAAATATCACCAACAAATAAAACAATATTTGGTTTAATAATAGATAAAACTCTCAAGTCTAATTCAGACCATTGACCATGACAGTCACCAACAATAGCAATTTTTAAATTTGTCAGAATTTTTTCTGTTTAAAGGCATATAATCTATTAAGAGATATTCTAAATCCTGACCAGTATAACTTCTACTGCAAAACAGAAATCCATTCAAAAAGAAGAGGATTTGATTTCTGAAATTAAAGAGCGTTGCATAAAAGCCAATGCCATTATTTTGGCGCATTATTATCAAGATCCAGAGATTCAGGAAATTGCAGATTTTATTGGAGACTCTTTAGATCTTTCTAGGAAAGCTGCAAATAATGATGCAGATATAATAATTTTTTGCGGAGTACACTTTATGGCAGAAACCGCAAAAATACTTTGCCCAAATAAAACAGTCTTATTACCAGATATTGACGCGGGATGCTCATTAGCAGATGATTGTCCCTCAGATAAATTTCAAAAATTTAGGGAAGAGAATCCAAACCACTATGTCGTAAGTTACATTAATTGTACTGCGGAGGTAAAAGCGCAAAGCGATTTGATATGTACAAGCAGTAATGCAGTCTCATTAGTTAAAAAGATACCTAAAGATAAAAAGATAATTTTTGCACCCGATCAGAATCTTGGAAGATGGGTTCAGAAAAATTCAGGAAGAGATCTTAAATTATGGCCTGGCAGCTGCATTGTTCATGAATCATTTAGTGAAGAAGCCTTACTAAAACTAAAGTACCAAAATCCAGAAGCAAAAATTATTGCTCATCCAGAATGTAGTCAAAATTTACTAATTCTCTCGGACTTTATTGGATCAACCAGTAAATTACTTGACTTCGTTAGCAAAGATCCATCTAAAATTTATATGGTATTAACTGAACCTGGAATTATTCATCAAATGAAGAAGAAAGAACCTAATAAAATTTTTATTGAAGTTCCAGACATAGAGGGTTGTAAATGTAACGAGTGTCCATATATGAAATTAAATACTTTAGAAAAAATTCTTGATTGTTTGAAAAATAATTCACCGTCTATAGAACTTGACCCAGAAATAATAAGAAAAGCTTATATACCAATAAAAAGAATGTTGGACATGAGTAATTAATTAAATGAAAATACTTTATCTTCTTTCTTAATTTTTAAAGATTCATTCAGGTTTGTAGTGGCGGGGTTAAACTCATTTATCTGATTTTTACTTTTTATTATATTTATAAGCTCTTTTTCACCTGCTTTATATTGTTTATCTTTTCTAGTTCCAATCTCTTTTTGTAGAATTGGGTTGATATTCATTCTTACTTCTATGTCTGGAACAATTCCAGATTTATTTATATCAGTGCCATTTGGGGTTAAATACTTAGCGACTGTAACAGTTAGTCCCGAGCCATCAACTAAAGTTCTCATAGATTGAACTAGGCCTTTCCCAAAAGTTTTCCTCCCAACTAATTTACCTCTCTTGTTATCTTTTATTGCACCAGAAACTATTTCACTAGCACTGGCAGAACCCTCATTAACTAAGACAACCAAGGGTTTTTTTGTTAGAGCTTGGCCGTTTCCTCTTTTTATTTCTTTAAAACCATCTTTACTTAAAGTACTTACTATTATTCCCTTATTAATAAAATATCTAGAGATATCAATGCTTGATTCTAGTAATCCTCCGGGATTACTTCTTAAGTCAAGAACATATCCTGAGACGTTTTTAGTTTCTAAATCCTCAATAGCATCTTTCGTCTCTCTTGATGCATTTGCATTAAATTGTTTAATTCTTACATATCCAATTAATAAGCCGTTTTTGGTTTGATTGACTTTACTTGAAACAGATTTTATTTCAATCTTTTCCCTTAATAAGATCTTAAAAAAAGATTTAGAACCTCTAAGTATTTCAAGCTTAACTTTAGTACCTCTTTGTCCTCTTATTAATTTCACGGCATCATCTATATTCATTCCCTCCGTAGAAATATCATCTATGGACAATATTTTATCTCTAGCTTTAATTCCTGCATCATAAGCAGGTGTGTCCTCTATGGGAGAAATAATTATTAATTCATCAGATTCTTTATCTTTAACTATTTGAATACCAACTCCAGTTAATTCACCAGAGGTATCAATTCTCATTTGATTAAATTCTTTAGGTTCTAAAAATCTTGTATAAGAATCATCTAAATTAGATAGCATATCTCTTATTGCATCATATGCATCATTACTGTCAGAGTATGTTTTTGATAAAAATTCTTTTCTAATCTTAATCCAATTAGATTTTTGGAATTTTCCACTTGAATCAAGAAAATCTCTATACACAATTTGCCAAACATGATCAATAACTTCTTTGTAACTATTATTTAAAACTGTTGCGTTTGCAAAATTATTAAAAAATATCCCAGAAAAAGTTGTAGCAAATAAAATTACAAAATTTCTTTTTAGCAATTTCCTTATCTTTTAAGATTAAATTTAAGTCATATTATAAAAAATTTTTATTTAAAATTTCAAAATTTGACAAATCCTTAAGGATCGATCCACTTCCCATCATCCTTAATAAGTTGAATTAAAGCATTAACGCCCTCATCTTCAGGTACTCTTTTTATCTCTTCTTTCCTTCTATATAGAGCAATAGTTCCTTTACCTTTCCCAACATAACCATAATCAGCATCTGCCATTTCACCTGGCCCATTTACGATACACCCCATTATTGCAATATCTAAACCAGTCAAATGTGAAGTGGCGTTTCTAACTTTGTCTACAACCTCCTCTAGATTGAAAAGTGTTCTACCGCAACTCGGGCAACTGATGTATTCAACCATTGTTTTTCTTAATCCCAAAGATTGCAAAATTGAATAACCAACAGGAATTTCTTTTTCAGGAGCTTCCGTTAGAGAAACTCTAATGGTATCGCCTAAACCCTCTGCAAGGAGTGTTCCTATTCCGGCAGTACTTTTAATCCTTCCATAATCGCCATCTCCAGCTTCCGTTACTCCTAAATGCAATGGATAGTTATACCCTTCTGAGTCAAGTCTATCTGCAATCATCCTGTAAGCTGCCATCATCACAGGAGCCCTTGAAGCTTTCATAGAAATTATTATGTTATGAAAATCAAGCTCATCACAAATTTTGACAAACTCCATAGCAGATTCTGTCATGCCAAGTGGGGTATCTCCATAAGTAAAAAGCATTCTTTCAGATAGAGAACCATGATTAACTCCAATCCTAAGGGCTTTATTCTCAGCCTTTAAAACTTCTACTAAAGGAGTAAATCTTTTTAGTATTGTTTTCTTAATGGCTTCAAATTCCTCATCCGTATATTTAGTTCTACTGGGGTCTGATTTTTCAAATACAAACAATCCAGGGTTGATTCTTACTTTATCAACATGTTTTGCAACCTCCATTGCAATTTTCATACCATTATGATGTACATCTGCCACCAAGGGTGTGTTGATATTATTTCCTAATAATTTTTCTTTTATATCTCCGACTGCTTTTGCATGAGCTAAAGAAGGAACAGTCAATCTTACTATTTCACAACCAACATCATGAAGTCTTTTTATAGCCAAATAAGCATTTTCAACATCCAAAGTATCTTCATTTATCATGGATTGGACTCTTACTGGATAATCACTACCAATAGCTATATCACCAACCATTACTGTTCTGGTTATCCTTCTCTGAATGTGAGTTGAATATCTTTTTGAGAGACTATTAACCTCTTTTGATTGAGTTAATGACATTAAAATTCTTGATATTCAAAAAGGTTTCTCTAAATTATAAGGCATATAGTTTACTACTTACATTCTCTAGATCTTTTAAAGTTAATTGATAAGGTTTATTAATTTCTTTTGAAGGAAATCTCAGCAAATACGAGGGATGAAAAATTACCATAATTTCTCTCCCATCTTTTTCAATCCACTCGCCTCTTAAATTACTAATAGAGTCTTTAACTTCCAAAATAGCTTTCATAGCAGTTGAACCAGTAAGAACTATATATTTTGGATCAACTAATTTTATTTGCTGTAATAACCAAGGTTTGTGAATATTAATTTCTTTAGTCGTAGGTTTTCTATTATTTGGTGGACGACATTTAATTACATTACAAAAATAAACATCCTTTTTGTTATCAATCCCCACTTCTCTCAAAAGATTGTTTAATAATTTACCAGATTTACCAACATAAGGTTTACCCTCTAAGTCTTCTTCTGCACCGGGTGCTTCACCAATTATTAATAAATCTGCATATACATTTCCTCTGCCAATAACTAATCTTTTCACCGAAAATAATAATCAAAATATTTTTCATCTTAAGAATTCAAAACATGAAAACAAAATAAATTAAGAAAATAAACTAAATTAAACCATTCTGTGATACTTTATTTATTCTTAATTTATGCATTTGTCATTATTAAAAGTCATATTCAAAAAGCTATAAGTCAATGAGTGAAGTTAATTTATCAAAAAGAGCACTATCTATTGAGCCTTCACTTACACTTCAGATAAGTGCTAAAGCAAATCAACTAGCAGCAGATGGAGTAGATATTTGTAATTTAAGTGCGGGAGAACCCGATTTTAATGCTCCAAAAGAAGTTATAGAAGCTACAAGTAAAGCTATATTTGATGGGTTTACAAAATACGGACCTGCGGCAGGAAATATAGATCTACGAAAAGCAATTGCAAATAAATTTCAAATTAAAAACAATTTAAATGTTGAATTTGAAAATGTAATGATCACAAATGGAGCTAAACAAGCAATATATAATCTTTTCCAAGTTTTATTGAATGATGGAGACGAAGTAATTATACCCACACCATACTGGCTTAGTTATCCCCAAATGGTTAGGTTGGCTGGAGGTAAGCCAATTTTTACAAATTCCTCTGCTGAAGATGGATTTAAAATAAATATAAAAGATTTGAAATCTAAAATCTCTTTAAAAACTAAATTTATAATTATCAATTCTCCCAATAACCCTACTGGAAGAGTTATGTCAAAGGAAGAATTATTGCAAATAGCTGAAATAGCAAGAGAAAATCCAAATATCTATATTCTTTCTGATGAGATTTACGAACTAATCCTTAAAAAAGATTTTAATCACTATAGTTTATCTACATTAGCAAATGACTTAAAAGAGAGGATTTTTATAATTAATGGGTTTGCGAAAGGGTGGGCTATGACTGGCTGGAGGATAGGTTATTTAGTAGGCTCCAAAGATGTAATCAAAGCATCATCAGCATTACAAAGTCAAAGTACAAGTAATGTTTGTTCTTTTGTTCAAAAAGGTGCTTTAGAGGCTTTAAAAATAAAAAATGAGTTTTTCTCAATTATAAATAACCATTATGATCAAAGAAGGAATCTTCTCTATGAAGGCCTTAAAAATATAAATGGGATTTATATTCAAGAACCTAATGGAGCATTTTATGCATTTCCAAGATTACCTAACGCCTCAATTACTTCTGTTGATTTCTGCAATAAAGCTCTTCAAGATTTCGGATTAGTTTTAGTTCCTGGACAAGCTTTTGGAGCTGATGATTGTGTTAGAATTTCTTGTGCAACTTCTAATGAAAAGATTAAAGATGGGTTAAATAGGCTCAAAAAAACAATTTCTAAATATTATTAATTTTCACAAAAATGATTAAAATAAAAAATTTTCTATTAAGTTCATACCTTTTTTTTTCATTTTTTTCATCACCTGTAATTTCGAATCCTAAAGTTTTAAAGGTTGGAGCAATACCTGATCAAAACCAAGATTTATTAGACAAAAGATTTAATTTATTTTCAAAAGAATTATCCAAACAACTAGATGTGGAAGTTAAATATATTCCTGTTATTAATTATGTTGCTGCAGTAACTGGATTTAGAACTAAAGATTTAGATTTAGTTTGGTTTGGCGGTTTATCAGGAGTTCAAGCAAGATTGCAAACTCCCAATTCAATTGTAATAGCTCAAAGAGATATCGATAAGGAATTTAAAAGTGTTTTTATAGTAAATAAAAATTTAGAACTTAACTCAATTTCAAACATAGAAGAACTTAAAAAACTCAAAAATTTAAGATTTACTTTTGGCTCTGAAAACTCAACTTCTGGAAGATTAATGCCCGAATATTTCTTAAATCAAGCAGGGGTAGAAATTAAACACTTTAAAGGTAAAAAAGCAGGTTTTAGTGGGAGTCATGATGCCACAATAGCTTTGGTTAATAGTGGAGCATTTGAAGCTGGAGCTTTAAATAAACAAGTTTGGGAAAACGCACTTAAAAAATACCCCAAAAAAGTAAGTAATTTAGAATTATTCTGGATTACACCTGGATATGCAGACTATCATTGGCTTGCTCAGGGGGATCTTGAAAATAGGTTCGGGGAAGGGTTTACAACAAACCTCAAATCAGTAATTCTAAATTTAGATATAAAGAAAAAATCACATAAAAAGATATTAAATATGTTCAATGCAAAAAGATTTATTAAGACAGAAGAAAAACAATATAAAAATATTGAAGAAATCGGGAGAAAATTAAATAAAATTAGATGAATAATACTATCTTAGAATTAAAAAATATATCTCATAAATACGAAAATAATCTGGCCCTCGATAAAGTAAATTTAAAAATCAATTCAGGGGATAAAATTGGACTTTTAGGTAAAAGTGGATCAGGGAAATCTACACTTATATCAGTGCTTAATGGTACTATCAAGCCAACTCAAGGCGAAGTTAAAATATACAATAAAAGATTCGAGGAATTAGATAGAAAGAGGCTTAGTAAGATAACAACTATTTGGCAAGATTTAAGATTAATAGAAGATCTCTCAGCAGAACAAAATGTTAATTGTGGATTATTAGCAGAAAAAAATTTTTATTTCGCTCTTAAAAATTTGCTAAATATAAGTTCATTTAAGAAGGCTCATAAATATATGAAATTATGTAACCTTAAAAGCTCTATTTATAACAAAAAAATCAGAAAACTATCTGGGGGGCAAAAACAAAGGGTCGCTATAGCTAGATCTTTAATTCAGGGATCAAATATATTACTTGCAGATGAGCCTTTTAATAATTTAGATCCCAAATTGATAACAAAAATTAAAAACCTTCTGCTAGAAAATGCAGATGAAAATGAGACAAAATTACCAAGGACAATATTAGTTGCATTACATCGATTAGATTTACTGAGCAATTTCGATAAAGTTATTGGATTAAAGGATGGTAAAATTTTTTTTAATATTGAGAGAACTAATTTAAAAAAATTTCATTTAGACAAAATATATTAATTAGTTGAATAAATTAAAATTAAACTATACATCAATATCTTTTATCCCAATTTTGGTTTGTATACCTCTAGGGTATCAATTAATAAATAATTTACATTTTGGTGGATTTAATTTATTCCAAGAATTCTTAATTTCAGCAATTAATCCCAAGATTGAGAATGAAATAATATTTACAGTAATTAATAGATTAAATGAAACTTTTTTAATAGGCTATTTTAGTTGGTTAGTAAGTATTATTTTTGGAGTAATTTTTGGAATATTATCCTCAAATATTTTTTATAAAATATTTAATATTCCAAATTTTTTCTACGTCTTAATAAAGTTTTTTTTAACAATAATAAGATCCCTTCATGAAGGAGTTTGGGCACTAGTATTAATGCAATTATATGGCATAAATTTTTCAACAGGAATAATAGCTATATGTATTCCTTCTATTGCTGTAAATTCAAAAGTTTTTTCTGAACAATTAGAAACTATTGAATACAAAAGTTTCGAATCTATAAAACAAATACATCCTCCTAAATTTTCTTCTTTATTAACTTTAATATGGAATCCAATAATAAATACATTTAAAAACTTTGGTTTATATCGATTAGAGTGTTCAATAAGAAGTACTGTGATTTTAGGATTTTTTGGGCTTGGAGGAATAGGTACTAGTATTTTTTTATCTTTTCAAACTTTGAATTTTAGAGAGTTATGGACATATTTATGGTCCTTAGCAATTTTGATAATTCTTCCTAAAGTAATATTCAAAAAAATAAAATTTAACCTATTAAATAAAAATCTATCACTTTTTTTAATTGCAGTTTTTTTCATAACAATTATATTTTCTGTATCATATTTTCTTTATTTTATTTTTAATAATAATTTTGGAAATTTTAATTTTATCATTTCTCTATTTAAATCAAGCTCAAATTTATCATTCTTAGATTTCTTAGGAATTATAATGGATACGATAATTTTAAGTCTTTTATCGACAGGTGTAGCAATTAGTTTACCTCCCTTAGTTATAGGAATTTTTAACAACAAAACTTCTAAGATTATTATAAAAATTTTTTCATTTTTATTACGTTTAATCCCTACCCCTGTAATACTTATAACTCTATTAACTTTTAATAATCCTTCTTTATCTTTGGCGGCTTTGACATTAGGTCTTCACAATGCCGCAATTACAACCAAATTACTTTTTAAAAATCTAGATAGCCAAGACAAGAGAAATTATATCGCAATGAAATCTTTAGGCATCTCAAAAAAGACTAGTTGGCTTTTAGGACTATTTTCTCAACAAGCAAAAAGTTACTTAGCATATTGTGCTTATAGATCTGACATAATTATTAGAGAAACTGCAATTGTTGGGGTTATTGGAGGTGTTGGTCTTGGTTGGCAATTGCAAGAATCACTAAGTTCTTTCGCTTGGAAAGAAATTACAATAGTTTTGATAGCTTATAGCTCCATCTCAATAGTTGGCGAATTAATTAATGGTAAAATCAAAAATAGTTTAACTTGATTTGTAGGAATATTTTGTTGAATCAAGTAATTATTTTTTGCTGTTATAGTGATTAGTCTACCAAAACAGTTAGTTGTAATTGGAGATAGCTCAGTTTATGGTTGGGGAGATAATGAAGGTGGAGGATGGTGCGAGAGGCTAAGAAAAGATTGGTCCAAGAACCAAAGTGGACCAATTATTTATCAACTTGGAGTAAGAGGAGATGGGATAGAAAAAGTTTCATCTAGATGGGAAAAAGAGTGGTTATCTAGAGGAGAAACAAGAAGAAATAAACCTAAGGCCATCCTGCTGAATGTAGGCCTTAACGACACTGCAGCAATTGGCCAA
This sequence comes from uncultured Prochlorococcus sp., assembly GCF_902626525.1. Classification (GTDB taxonomy): domain Bacteria; phylum Cyanobacteriota; class Cyanobacteriia; order PCC-6307; family Cyanobiaceae; genus Prochlorococcus_A. Next base: position 1,287 of record NZ_CACOFR010000016.1, on the reverse strand, counting down.
AGGAACGGAAGGCATCAATTAGATATCGATGGATTTGAATATGGATTAGAAAGATTAATTAATGCAATCAAATCTCAAACAAATATCTTTGTTCTTGGTCTGACACCTGTAGATGAGAACAAAATGCCGTTTGCAGGTTGTCTATGGTACTCAAATGATTTTTGTAGTTCTTATGAAAGGAGAATGGAAGAGGTATGTCTCAATCAGAATGTTCCATTTCTGCCTACTTTTAGAGAAATGTACTCTGATCAAAGGAGCAAGAGTTGGATTACTGATGATGGCATTCATCTAAATTCCAAAGGTCATTTCTGGATTTATCAAAGACTAAAGAGCTGGGAAATCCTGACAAAATGGAAAGATTACTGAGTCTTGCTAAATATTTTTAATTTAAAAAATATTAGAGAAAAAGATAATAGAAAAAATCGCAAAAACAGAAGCAATACTTGTCTGAATAGCATTTACCATTTCATTACTTAATTTATATTTATTTTGAAATTTAGCACCAATAATACTTTCAGAAAGTGTTGCCAAAAATCCCGAGACTGCAACAATTATGAAATGGGATTTTGTAGAAATAATTGATAGACGAAACATTATAAAAGTCATAAGTATTGACCCCAAGACACTAGCTAATGTTCCTTCTAAACTTATTCCTCCTTCAGTTCCTCTATCAACCTTTTTAAGTGAAGTAATTAAATACGTATCTTTCCCGAACCTTTTTCCAATTTCACTACCAAAAGTATCCGCCAACTTAGCAGCAAAACTTGCAGCAAAACCTATTTTAAACAAAACTATGTTGGCAGAATTAAATTTGGTCATAATTGCAAGAAATAATCCTGTTGCGGCAGATCCCCAAACATTTTCAGGACCTCTCCTCCCACCTCTTTTTTCCGCTATTCCTTCTTTTTTTTTAAATTTAAAACCTATTTTGGTAACGAGAGAGCCAAATAATAAATAAATCAAAACTGACATCCATCCCTGCCAGGCCAAACATCCCCATAAAATTGTTCCTAAAATCCCTGCACTTATCCAACCGCCTTTTGTCATCAAAGGAACCTTGTGGAATATATAAATTAAAATAAAATTAATACACAAACCTATAAAAAGTTGATTCGTAATTAAATTCTCCATTTGTATCTAATTCCTTAATTTCAAATCATTTCTCCATTGGTTTAGGATTGATGATGCATTAATACTAGCTGTTGAAGTTCTTAAGATAGTATTAGAGAGTTTAATAAACGTATAGTTATTTTTATTAAAAAAATCAATTTCTCTTGAAGACCATCC
>NZ_CACOFR010000015.1 GCF_902626525.1 uncultured Prochlorococcus sp. | reverse complement strand
AATAGTAAATTCTCACAGATTTGACTAAAATTTAATAGAACAATGTTCAAAGTAATTTGACTAGTATTTCTAAAAATATAGCCACAAAACCAGAGTGGTTGAGAGTAAAGGCTCCTCAATTTGAGAGGATAGGCAATACCGCAAATTTACTAAGTGATTTAAGATTAAATACTGTTTGTCAGGAAGCAAGCTGTCCAAATATTGGAGAATGTTTTGCAAGTGGTACCGCTACATTTTTAATTATGGGTCCAGGTTGCACTAGAGCCTGCCCGTATTGTGATATTAACTTTGATAGATCTAAAAGAAATTTAGATCCAACTGAACCTCATCGTTTGGCAGAGGCTGTATCTAGGATGAATCTTAAACACGTAGTTATTACATCAGTTAATAGAGATGATATTGATGATGGGGGTGCATCGCAGTTTTATAAGTGTGTTTCGGAAGTTAGAAAAAAGTCTCCCAAAACTACCATTGAACTATTAATTCCTGATTTGTGTGGCAACTGGCAAGCGCTTGAAGTCGTTTTAGATTCAAAACCAAATGTCTTGAATCATAATATTGAAACTGTAAAGAACTTATATAGGAAAGTAAGGCCTCAAGGAAATTATCAAAGAACTTTAGAGTTACTTCGACGGACAAGAGAATATTTTCCGAGTGTCTATACAAAATCAGGATTTATGTTGGGATTAGGAGAAAGTGATAATGAGGTTTTAAATCTTCTTTTAGATTTAAAAAATCATTTTGTAGATATAATTACTATTGGGCAATATTTATCTCCTGGTCCAAAACATTTACCTGTTCAAAGATTTGTAAGTCCTTCAAAATTTGATTATTTTAAATTATTTGGAGAAGATAATCTAGGTTTTATGCAAGTAATAAGTTCTCCCTTAACAAGAAGTAGTTATCATGCCGAAGAAATTCAAAAATTAATGAAAAAATATCCAAGATAAGCACATTAATCTGGAGAAATATCAATCCATTCATTTAGTTCCCAATCAACAATTTTACTTTTTATCATCGGATCTTCCTTAACTATTTTTAGTGCATCTTTATAAGTTCTTACCTCTATTGTCAAAAGACCTCCAGCTCCAGGTTCCTTTATTTCATTTACCAAAAATCCACTTTTCACCTTAACCCCCGCTTTTTTTAATTCTTTTATCCACAATATATGCTTATCTACTAATTTCTTTTTAAGTTTGTTATTAAAAATAAATTCCTTTTTAATAATTTCTGTCTTGATAAAAATGGGCATTTATTGAGGTTTTAATCCAAGAATTGCTTCTTCACTGGGGGGTACGATGACTTTGAATAAAGATTTTAAATTAACCCAATTTTCAAGAATATTCGTTGCCTTAGGACTATGAGTTTTTTCATGATAATCATTTATTATTTCTAATAAAATTTGTTCTTGTTGTGGTGTTTTAATCTCAAATATGCTTACTATTTCTTTATTTACTTTTTTCTCTAAATCATTTTTTTCATCAAGTATAAATGCTACTCCACCAGTCATGCCAGCTCCAATATTTCTTCCTATAGAGCCAAGAATTACAATTTTACCTCCAGTCATATACTCACAGCAATGATCACCTGCACCCTCTGTTACAGCAACTGCTCCACTATTTCTTACGGCAAATCTTTCACCAGATTTACCCAAAGCATATAACTTTCCTCCTGTAGCTCCGTAAAGGCAAGTATTTCCCAAAATGACTTGATCCGAAGATTTATTTTCTATCGTAGGAGGGATTATAGTGAGTATTCCTCCATTCATCCCTTTGCATACGTAGTCATTTGCCTCACCAACTAATTTTATAATCATGCCTTTTAATAAGAAGGCTCCAAAGCTCTGACCTGCATGACCATTAAAATTCAGATTAATTTCACCTCTAAAGCCTTTGTTGCCATAACGCTGAGCAAGTTCTCCTGAAATTTTTGCACAAACACTTCTATCAGTATTTTTGATTTCAATCTTTTTATTGAATTCTCCATGAGTATTAAACGCATGAATGAATTCACTATCTTTTAAAATAAAATCTTCCAAGACGGTTCCATTACTATGTGCATTTTTTGAATGTTTTATCCATGATCTATTTTTATAAATAATTTCATTATTTACGAGAGAAGTTAGATCGATATTGTCCGTTTTAGGCAGATTAATATTTCTTGTAGTCAAAAATTCTTTGTTACCAATTATTTCTTCCATTTCTTTGACGCCAATGGTACTCAATATTTGTCTTATTTCTTCTGCAATATAAATAAAAAAGTTAACGACATTATCTGGTAAACCTTTAAACCTTTTTCTTAATTCTTCTTTTTGAGTAGCTACTCCAACAGGACAAGTATTTTTATGGCAAACTCTTGCCATAACGCATCCTTCAGCAATCATTGCTACTGATCCAAATCCATATTCTTCTGCTCCCAATAGAGCTGCAATGACGACATCCCAACCTGTTTTAAGACCGCCGTCTGTCCTAAGAAGTACTCTGTCGCGTAAATTATTATCAAGGAGTGATTTATGTACTTCTGCCAAGCCAAGTTCCCAAGGTAAGCCTGCGTGTTTAATGGAGCTTAAGGGAGAAGCACCTGTCCCACCGTCATGCCCAGAGATTTGTATGACATCTGCGTTAGCCTTACTTACTCCCGCAGCTATAGTACCAATACCAATTTCAGAAACCAGTTTTACACTTACTTTTGCTTTAGGATGAACTTGATGAAGATCATGAATTAGCTGTGCTAAATCTTCAATAGAATAAATATCATGATGCGGGGGGGGAGAAATCAAAGCTACGCCTGGTTTACTATTTCTGAGTTTTGCAATATAGGAATCGACTTTTGGACCAGGAAGTTGCCCGCCTTCCCCTGGTTTTGCACCTTGGGCCATTTTTATTTCAAGTTGTTTACCACTTCTAAGATATTCAGGTGTAACTCCAAATCTTCCAGAGGCTATTTGCTTTATTGCAGAGCATGCCGTATCTCCATTTTCAAGTCCTTTTATGGAAGGTAAAGTTGCTGATTGAGTATTTTCATCAATATCGTTTAAAACGTTAAAACGTGCTGGATCTTCTCCACCTTCTCCACTATTACTTTTCCCACCTATTCTATTCATAGCAATAGCCAATACTTCATGAGCCTCTCTTGATAAAGCTCCTAAACTCATCCCTCCAGTACAAAATCTTTTACAGATTGATTCAACACTCTCAACTTCACTGATTGGTATGCTTTTCCTACTGGAGTTTATTGTCAGTAAGTCTCTTAAAGCAGTTGTTGGTCTCTTACTAATAAGTTCTTTATATAACTTGAAGTGGTCATATCCTGGCCCTTCTTTTACAGCTTTGTGAAGAGCCTTTGACATTTCAGGATTATTTGAGTGATATTCTCCATAATTTCTAAATTGAACAAATCCTAAAAATTCTAGTTTTTTCAGGTCAATTTCTGGATAGGCTTTTGTGTGAATAGAGATTGATTCACTAGCCAACTCTTTTAATGTAATTCCAGCAATTCGACTTGTTGTTCCGTCGAAACCAAGTTTGATTAAATCGGAGCCTAAACCTATTGCTTCAAAAATTTGGGCTCCATGATAACTCGAAAGCAGTGAGATGCCGATCTTTGAAAGTATTTTTCTCAGTCCATCCTCTAATGCCTTTTTAATGTTTCGCTGAACTAGATCTGTTGAAAATGAATCGATTTTTTTACTTTCTATAAGTTTTTGAGTCTTAGGATGTTTTAACCAGTGTCTACCTGATTCAAATATTAGCCAAGGGCAAACAGCGCTAACTCCATATCCAATCAGGCATGCTAAGTGATGAGTGCTCCAACATTGACCAGTCTCAATAATTAAGGAGGCTTTTAATCTTATTTCTTTCTTAAGCAGGTAATGATGAATTGCACCAACAGCTAATAGGGGGGGAATAAAGCTTTTTGTTGAGCTTACTCCTTTATCAGAAATAATAATTAGAGAACATCCATTATTAACAGCTTTTTCGCTTTGCTCACAAATATCATTTAACTTGTCTTCAAATCCATTAATTCCTCCTTTGATTTCATATAGGGTCGAGATTATTTGAGATTTAATTTTTGTCTTTTTAATATAAATTAATTCTTGCTCATTTAGGATCGGACTTTTTAGGTGAATAAATGGCTTGGCATCTTTTACCTCAAATGGTGAACATCTTTCTCCAAGATGCATTTCAAGACTCATCACAAGTTTTTCTCGAAGCGGATCTATGGGAGGATTAGTTACTTGGGCAAATCTTTGCTTGAAATAATCATATAAAATATGTGGTTTTGATGAGAGTACTGCAAGAGGAATATCATCTCCCATACAGTAGGTTGGCTCTTTGGCTAGTGAAGCCATTGAGTCTAAGATCATGTCGTTATCTTCTGCAGAAAAACCATACGCAGTTTGTTGTTGTAATAAATCTAGATCTTTTAATTGACACTCTTTTAACCAGTGATTACTTTTGATTTTTACAATTCTCTTTTTGAGAAGATTTTTATAGTTATGTCTTTGGGCCGTTTCAGATTTTACTTCCCAATTTCTAAGAATCTTATTTTGAGAAAAATCTACAGCAAGCATTTGACCTGGTCCTAATCGTCCTTTTTCAATTACTTTCTCTTCTTCAATATCAACAACTCCTGTTTCTGAACCCATTATTACAAAACCATCTTTTGTAATTGAGTATCTAGCGGGTCTTAATCCATTCCTATCAAGAGTTGCTCCAACAAAATTACCGTCTGCAAATACTATTAGAGCTGGACCATCCCATGCTTCTTGGAGACTAGCTGAGTACTCATAAAATGCCTTGATGTCTTTTCTATTATCTAATTCTGGTTGATCTCTGAAAGCTTCAGGGATAAGCTTTAATAATGAATCGGTAATTGGCTGGCCCGAGCGAATATTAATCTCAAGAGTTGCATCAAGGTTTGATGAATCACTTTTATTCACATCTACAATTGGTTTTAGGTCACAAGCTAATTCTCCCCAATAGTCATTTATATGTGTTTCTGATGCCTTAGCCCAGTTGATATTCCCTAGAAGAGTATTAATTTCCCCGTTGTGCCCTAAAAATCTCATGGGCTGAGCAAGAGGCCATTTTGGAAGAGTATTTGTACTAAATCTTCTATGGTAAACAGAAAAAGAGACCTTAAAAGTTTCTTCTTTAAGATCTTTATAAAATTCAGATAATATTTCAGACCTTACCATACCCTTGTAAACAACTGTTTTAGAACTCATTGAAGCAAAATAAAATTCACAATGACCAACATGGTTTGTTAAGGTTTCTCTTATCTTCTTTTCAATTCTTTTCCTTAATTGGAATAAAAGCCTCTCAATATCCTTATTATCTTTTCTATCTATATAGATTATCCACTGACAGATGAATGGAGCATTTGCCCTCGCTAAAGGACCTAAAATTTCATTATTGACAGGTACTGTTCTCCAAAATGTTTTGTTGACTCCCAACTTTTCTGCTTCCTCGCCACATATTGATTTACATTCTTCAATTTTCTCTCTTTTATTCGGCATAAAAACCATGCCTAAACCTCTATCCAAATCTTGTTTGTTTTTTAGGTTCATATCTTCATCTATGTATTCCCATGGAATTGAACATAAAATACCTGCTCCATCTCCTGAGTCACTATCTCCTCCACAACCTCCTCTATGCTCCATGCAGTTTAGGCCCTTCAGGGATTGTTTAAGTATCCAGTTGCTTTTTATCCCATTAGTATTTGCTATGAAACCAACTCCACAGGCATCTTTCTCACCAATTATTCCGTTTGGGGAATAACTATCTTGATATGGCTTAACGATTCTTTTGTTACTCTCTCCCATAGATTATTTAATTCTATTTAGTTATTTATGTATTTCTATTATAAAAATAAATATGAAAATAAATCTAAAAATAATGAATATTTACCAAAGAATTTTTATTTAGCAAGTTTTTTAAAAAAATATAATTAAAAACTTTTAGTTAGTGCTCGTTAAAGGTTATGATGTTGAATGTTTATTTTAATTTAAATATAATAGATGCCCACTATCTCACAATTAATAGGCTCAGAAAGAAAACGTCTGACTAGGAAAACAAAATCTCCTGCATTAAAAGCTTGCCCTGAGAGAAGAGGAGTATGCACAAGAGTTTATACCTCAACTCCTAAAAAACCTAATTCAGCTCTTAGAAAAGTTGCGAGGGTAAGATTAACTTCTGGCTTCGAAGTCACAGCTTATATTCCTGGAATTGGTCATAATTTGCAAGAACATTCTGTTGTATTACTTAGAGGTGGAAGAGTTAAAGATTTACCAGGAGTTAGATATCATATAATAAGAGGAACCTTAGATACGGCTGGAGTCAAAGATAGACGTCAATCCAGATCTAAATATGGAGCAAAAGCTCCAAAAGATTAATTTTTATCAGTATTTTTTAAAAACATGTCACGTCGTAATGCAGCAGTAAAAAGACCAGTTCTTCCAGATCCTCAATTTAATAGTCGTTTAGCTTCAATGATGATTTCTCGATTGATGAAACATGGTAAAAAATCTACAGCTCAAAGAATATTGTCTGATGCTTTTTCTTTGATAAGTGAGAGAACTGGCGGTAATGCAGTCGAATTATTTGAAACAGCTGTGAAAAATGCTACACCCCTTGTCGAAGTAAGAGCTAGAAGAGTTGGTGGTGCCACATATCAAGTACCCATGGAAGTACGACAAGAGAGGGGTACGGCGATGGCATTGAGATGGCTTGTTACATTCTCACGTGCAAGAAACGGTAAAAGTATGTCCCAAAAACTTGCTGGTGAGTTGATGGATGCAGCAAATGAAACTGGTAGTGCAGTTAAAAAAAGAGAAGATACTCATAAAATGGCAGAAGCTAATAAAGCTTTTGCACATTACAGATATTAATTTCTTCAAAATGGTACTTAAGTAGTTTATTATTATAAAAGTTTACTTTCAGTGTGAACTTTACTTATCAAAAATTATTTTATTTGGAGTTTTAAAATTGGCACGCGACTTTCCCCTAGAACGAGTAAGAAATATAGGTATAGCCGCTCATATTGATGCAGGGAAGACAACAACAACTGAAAGAATTTTATTTTATTCAGGCGTAGTCCACAAGATCGGAGAGGTTCATGATGGTGCTGCAGTAACAGATTGGATGGCTCAAGAGAGAGAGAGAGGAATAACTATTACTGCTGCTGCAATTTCTACTAGTTGGCAAGATCATAGAATTAACATTATTGATACTCCAGGACACGTTGACTTTACTATTGAAGTGGAAAGGTCGATGCGTGTTTTAGATGGAGTTATAGCTGTATTTTGCGCGGTAGGAGGTGTTCAACCTCAATCTGAAACAGTTTGGCGTCAAGCAGATAGATATTCTGTACCAAGAATGGTTTTTGTTAATAAAATGGATAGAACTGGTGCAGATTTTTTAAAGGTTAATAAACAAATTAAAGATCGACTAAAGGCTAATGCATTGCCAATTCAACTACCTATTGGAGCTGAAGGTGATCTCAAAGGCATTATTGATTTAGTTGCTAACAAAGCTTATCTTTATAAAAATGACTTAGGAACTGATATTGAGGAAGCACCAATTCCTTCTGAAATGGAAGATCAAGCTGCTGATTGGAGAAATAAGTTGATGGAGAGTGTTGCAGAAAATGATGAAGAGTTAATAGAAATATTTCTAGAAACAGGAGAATTATCTGAAAAGCAACTAAAAAAAGGTATAAGGGAAGGAGTTTTAAAACATGGATTGGTTCCTGTATTATGTGGGTCAGCTTTTAAAAATAAAGGTGTTCAACTCGTTCTAGATGCTGTTGTTGATTATTTGCCTGCGCCAGTTGATGTAAAACCAATACAAGGTGTTTTACCTAGTGGTAAAGAAGATTTTAGACCTTCAGATGATAATGCTCCATTCAGTGCATTAGCTTTCAAAGTGATGTCAGATCCTTATGGGAAATTAACTTTTGTAAGGATGTATTCAGGTATTCTCTCAAAGGGAAGTTATGTCATGAATTCTACTAAAGATGCTAAAGAGAGAATTTCTAGATTAGTGATTTTAAAGGCAGACGAAAGAGAGGAGGTTGATGAATTGAGGGCTGGAGATTTAGGAGCTGTATTAGGTCTCAAGAATACAACAACTGGTGACACTTTATGTAATACAGAAGATCCTATAGTTTTGGAGACATTGTTTATCCCCGAACCAGTTATCTCAGTCGCAGTTGAGCCAAAAACAAAAGGTGATATGGAAAAATTATCAAAAGCTTTAACTGCTTTATCTGAAGAAGATCCAACCTTTAGGGTAAGTACAGATCCTGAGACAAATCAAACTGTAATTGCTGGTATGGGTGAGTTGCATCTTGAAATTCTTGTTGACAGGATGTTAAGGGAATTTAAAGTTGAAGCTAATATTGGAGCTCCTCAAGTTTCATACAGAGAGACAATTAGGTCTAGTTCTAAAGGAGAAGGTAAATATGCAAGGCAAACTGGAGGAAAAGGTCAATATGGCCATGTAATAATTGAAATGGAACCTGCTGAAGTTGGGAAAGGCTTTGAATTTGTCAACAAAATTGTTGGTGGAGCTGTACCAAAAGAGTATATTGGTCCTGCATCGAACGGAATGAAAGAAACCTGTGAATCAGGCGTTCTTGCCGGTTATCCACTCATTGATGTAAAAGTAACACTAGTCGATGGTTCATTCCACGATGTAGACTCATCTGAAATGGCTTTCAAAATTGCAGGTTCCATGGCTTTTAAAGATGGGGTAAAAAAATGTAACCCTGTCCTGTTAGAGCCTATGATGAAAGTTGAGGTCGAAAGTCCTGACGACTTTCTTGGATCTGTAATTGGCGATCTCTCTTCTAGAAGAGGTCAAGTGGAGGGACAATCTGTTGACGATGGATTGTCTAAGGTACAGGCCAAAGTGCCCTTAGCCGAAATGTTCGGTTATGCCACTCAACTCCGATCAATGACTCAAGGTCGGGGTATATTTTCAATGGAGTTCGCAAATTATGAGGAAGTTCCTCGTAATGTTGCTGAAGCTATCATTTCCAAGAATCAGGGCAATTCCTGATCTCTAAACTAAAAACACTCTTAACCCCTCGATTCTTTAATTTAACATGGCTCGCGAGAAGTTCGAAAGGAACAAACCACATGTCAACATAGGTACTATTGGCCATGTTGATCATGGAAAAACAACACTTACTGCTGCTATTACAAATGTATTAGCAAAAAAAGGTCAAGCTCAGGCTCAAGACTATGGAGACATTGATGGTGCTCCTGAAGAAAGAGAACGTGGCATTACTATTAATACAGCCCACGTTGAATATGAAACTGAAGGCAGACATTACGCCCATGTTGATTGCCCTGGACATGCTGATTATGTGAAAAACATGATTACAGGAGCCGCCCAAATGGACGGTGCTATATTAGTTTGTGCAGCCACAGATGGTCCTATGGCGCAAACAAAAGAGCATATTCTTTTAGCTAAACAGGTTGGAGTACCTGCTCTTGTGGTGGCTCTTAACAAGTGCGATATGGTCGATGATGATGAAATTATTGAACTTGTTGAAATGGAAATCAGAGAACTATTAGATAGTTATGATTTTCCTGGAGATGATATTCCTATCATTCAAGTTTCCGGTTTAAAAGCTCTTGAAGGTGATTCTACTTGGGAATCAAAAATCGAAGAATTAATGAAAGCAGTTGATGCTAGTATTCCTGAACCTGAAAGAGAAATTGATAAACCATTCTTAATGGCAGTTGAAGATGTTTTCTCAATTACTGGTAGAGGAACTGTTGCTACTGGAAGAATTGAGAGAGGTAAAGTAAAGGTTGGAGAAGAAGTTGAAATTGTTGGAATAAGAGATACTAGATTAACAACAGTTACTGGAGTTGAAATGTTCCGTAAACTTCTTGATGAAGGTATGGCTGGTGATAATGTTGGTTTACTTTTACGTGGTGTGCAAAAAGAAGATATTGAGAGAGGAATGGTCCTCGTTAAGAAAGGATCAATTACTCCTCATACACAGTTTGAAGGAGAAGTGTATGTTCTGAAAAAAGAAGAGGGGGGAAGACACACACCTTTCTTTGCAGGATATAGACCTCAGTTCTACATCAGAACAACTGATGTTACGGGTCAAATCACAGCATTTACTTCTGATGATGGCTCTAACGTTGAAATGGTTATGCCGGGTGACAGAATTAAGATGACTGGAGAATTAATTTGTCCAGTAGCTATTGAACAAGGTATGCGATTTGCAATCCGTGAAGGTGGACGTACCATCGGTGCTGGAGTTGTTTCTAAAATTCTCAAATAATATATTTGAGTTTTAAGAATTTAACCTCAATCACCTAATATAGGTAGATGTATTAGGGTCATTGTTAATCAATGGCCCATCACTAGAAGTTAATTTGAAATTATGACTGCATCAATTGCACAGCAAAAAATTAGAATAAGACTAAAAGCATTTGATAGAAGGATGCTAGATTTATCTTGCGATAAAATAATTCAAACTGCTGATACTACTTCTGCTTCGGCAATAGGTCCAATTCCTCTACCCACAAAAAGAAAAATTTATTGTGTCCTGAGGTCTCCACATGTTGATAAAGATTCTAGAGAACATTTTGAAACAAGAACCCATAGAAGAATAATTGATATTTATAGTCCTTCTGCAAAAACTATTGATGCCTTAATGAAGTTAGACCTTCCTAGTGGCGTAGATATAGAAGTTAAACTTTAAGAAATCCCAAAAACTACTTCAATTGATTAGTATAAATAGATATATAATGAGGTTTAAATGGGAGAGCTCTCAGTAAGGGAATTACCTTTATTTCCTTTGCCAGAGGTAGTCTTGTTTCCTCAAGAGGTGTTGCCTTTACATATTTTCGAATCTAGATATAGAATTATGCTTCAATCTGTACTTGAGACAGATTCAATGTTTGGGATCGTAAAATGGGACCCGAATACTAAAAGTATGGCTAATGTTGGGTGCTGCGCCCAAATAATTAAACATCAAACAGCCGAAGATGGAAGAAGTAACATAATAACTCTTGGACAACAAAGATTCCAAGTTTTAGAAATCATTCGTTCAACCCCATTTTGTTCAGCCATGGTAAGTTGGATTAGCGATGAAAATATTGATAATCTTCAAAAATTAGATTCTCTAAAAGATTCAGTCATAGAAGCACTTAGTGATGTTATTAACCTAACGAGTAAATTGACAAATACGAGGAAAAATTTACCTGAAAAATTACCTAAAAATCCCATGGATTTATCATTCTGGATTGGGGCTCATTTGGGAGGACCTGTTGCAAATGAACAGCAAAGACTTCTAGAAGAAAGAAATACTTATACTCGCTTGCAAAGAGAATATGAAATGCTTGACCATACAAGAAAACAACTTGCAGCAAGAACAGCTTTAAAAGAAAGTTTTCCCGATATAAAAGAAAATTAAATGTTTGAATTACTATTACCTTTTTGTTTATTGGTTTTATTTCTTATAGCTTTATCTTTCATTTGGAGAATTAATGCTAGAAAGTATATTTCTTCTGGCACTGTGGCATCAGCATATGATGCTTGGACACAAGATAAATTACTTGAGAGACTGTGGGGAGAGCATATACACTTGGGCTTTTATTCCTTAGGAAGGAAAAATATTGATTTTAGAAAGGCTAAAGTCCAGTTTGTTCACGAGTTAATCAAGTGGAGTGGCCTAGATAAATTGCCAAAAGGTTCCAGAATACTAGATGTAGGTTGCGGAATAGGAGGAAGTTCAAGAATTCTTGCTAAATATTATGGATTTAATGTTACTGGAATTACAATTAGCCCTGCTCAAGTAAAAAGAGCAAGAGAACTTACTCCTTCTGGACTTAATTGCAACTTCCAAGTTATGGATGCTTTAGATTTGAAATTTGAAGATGGATCATTTGATGGGGTTTGGAGTGTCGAAGCTGGTGCACATATGAATGATAAAATTAAATTTGCAGATGAGATGCTCCGAACTTTGAGGCCTGGGGGTTTTTTTGCATTAGCCGATTGGAATTCAAGAGATCTCGTAGCACACCCCCCATCTTTTTTAGAGAAATTGGTACTTAAGCAATTACTTGAACAGTGGGTACATCCTGATTTTAATAGCATTAACGAATTTAGTAATATTCTTAGAACTAATAAAAATAGTGCAGGAAAAGTTATTTCTGAAAATTGGAATTTTTATACAAATCCTTCTTGGTATGATTCCATAATTGAGGGGATTAGAAGACCCTTTGCAATTTTGTCTCTTGGTCCCTTAGCCGTAATTAAGTCCATTAGAGAAATCCCAACAATACTTCTTATGAATTGGGCATTCAAAAAAGGTTTAATGGAGTTTGGAGTTTATAAATGTAGAGGATAAATTAACTTAATTCAATATTCTCAGAAAAATAATTTCCAAAATCTACAAAGTTCTTACATAGTGGCTTTAGCTTTTTTTTTAATTTAAGAAAAGTTTCAATATTATTTTGCTTATTTATTTCTAAATCAATATAAATGATATATTCGCCTAACTCTCTTTTAGAGGGTCTTGATTCTATTTTACTCATATTAAATCCAAACTCTGCAATATAATTTATGGCTTTAAGTAAAGCACCAGATTTATTTGAGATTAATGAGAAAGCAAAACTGGCAATATTAGCTGAATTAGAATTTGATTCTTTGCTCAATAAGACAAATCTAGTACAATTACCTGGGACATCATTAATAGGAAAGGCTAATTCTTTAAGTCCTTCAATTTGAATTAATGATTTTGAACCAATAGCTGCTCTAAATTTACTCCCTTTAACCATATTGACTGCTTCTGATGTTGAATTTGTTGGTAAAGGGATTGCATTAGGAAGATTTTCAGATAACCATTCTGAACATTGAGCTAATGCTTGAGGATGAGATAATACTTCTGAGATAATTGAAAGTTCTCCTTCACTAATTAATGCATGTTTTATTGGTAAAACAATTGCGTTATTGATAAATATATCTGGAAATTTCCAAAGGGCATCTAGAGTTGCTGTCACTGCTCCTTCTACAGAATTTTCAATAGGAACTACAGCAGCATCACAATTGTTGTAGGCTATCGATTTAATGACCGAATGTAACCCATTACATGGTACAAATATAGGTGTCTGGAAATTGGCAAGCTTTGATAATATATGAGCTGCTTTTTCTGCGTATGTCCCTTTAGGACCTAAATATGCAACTTGTTTGCGCATGATTAATTGTAAGAAAAAAAGAGATCAAATAAGCATTGGAGGGATTTAGAAAATGCTATTGTCTTTTGATGCTAAACAGAAACTAAAGCTTTCCGTACCTAGAAATAACGAGTATCTTTCTAAATATCTTTTGGAAGAAGAAAGAGTTGTTGGAGCAATGCTGGACTCCAAAAAATTAGAACCTGAAGGGGAAGGTAGGTATAAGTATACAGTAACAAGTTTTAAGGTTTTCCAATTGGATATTAACCCTGTTGTTTCAATTGCGGTAGAGAACAAAGAAGGAATATTAAGAATGAGTGCTCTTGATAGTAAGTTGGATGGTTTGGGAATGATAGATGATTTTCATCTTATTTTGAAAGCTAATTTGGAAGCTACTAATGTTGGATTAGAAGGAGAGGCTCTTTTAGGAGTATCTGTAAGCCAACCCCCTTTATTGAAATTGGTACCAAAGAAAATTTTGGAATCTACTGGTCATTCAGTATTAAATGGGATTTTGTTGGGTATAAAGTCAAGAGTGCAACAGCAATTAGTTAAAGATTTTTTAGATTGGTGTATCTTAAATAAGATTTGATTTTTTTAAAAAACTCTTCCTATGCAGATTAGTTACTCCAATATCTTTAATAATAGATAGATGCTCATTTGTACCGTATCCTTTATTTTTAAATATTAAAAATCCTGGATATTTTTTTTCTAACCTTTCCATTAAATTATCGCGAGATACTTTTGCAACTATGCTTGCTGAAGCTATTGAAATAAATTTTGAATCTCCTGAAACTATATTTTTTTGAGTTCCGGTCCATGGCCTCAATAATAATGGACCATCAACAATTATTTTAGATGGTTTCTCTTTTAATTTTTTTAAAGCTCTCATCATTGATAGTTCTGTTGCAACTCTGATGCCTAGTTTATCTATCTCTCTTGCTGAGGATTGCCCAATTCCATAATCTGAAGAAAGTAATAAAATTTTCGGCAAAAGTAATTTTCTTTTTTTGGGAGTTAATTTTTTACTATCTACAACTCCAAATTGTCTTAAAAGATATTTATTTTTTTCATTTAAAACAACAACTGCTGAGAATACTGGACCAAAAACTGCTCCTCTTCCAACTTCATCTATTCCAACTTCGGATACTTGTTTATTCAATGCTTGCTGAGGATCTTCTTCTTTTTTTTCTTGAATTGTTTAAGTCATCTGCGAGTTCAATTTCATTATTCTTATCTAAAAAAATAACTTCTTCAATCTCATTAGTTTTTTTTGTTGATTTACCTTTAGAATTTCTATTAGCTTCATAATTAATTTCAATATCATCTAATTCACTAGATTTCGAGATTTGTTTTAGTTGTTTTGGTTTTGATTTTTTATTATTCAAAGTTTTTTCTTTTTTCTTAGTATTTTCCTTTAACCGCACAAAATTATTGCTAGTAAGATATTCTTTCCCAAGCTTTATAAGTGGATTTATACCTAATTGACTGTAAACAATTTTTTCATCACTAGTAAGATCAACAGTTATTATATTTTTTTCTTTTGAATTTAATTTGTTCGAATCATTACTATCATTTTCTTTGTAATTAGCAGAATCATCTTTGTTAAGGTTCTTTGGGTTAAGGAATTCTTTTTCAATTATTTTTTCCTGTTTATTAGCTGATTGAGAAGTATCTATATCAGAAGTTTTTATACCATTTGATTTGTTGGGTTTTTCTTCAAAATTTTTAATTTTTAAATTAGAAATTTCATAATTCAATTTATTATCAATATCGTCTATGCCATCGCTAGTAGAACATTTTTTACCGAATAATTCATATATATTTTGGCCTTGTCTCTTTCTGGTTAACTCAACTAGACCTAATTCGGTAAGCTGAGCTATTTGAGGCCTAGCAGAATCATCTTTTATTGCTGAAGTGAAATGCTCGAGCAACTGGAATTGATCTCTTCTAGATTCCATATCAATAAAATCTACTACAATAACCCCACCAATATTTCTTAATTTCATTTGTCTTGATATTTCAACTGCTGCTTCACAGTTAGTCCACAAAACAGTTTGTCGAGAGTTGGCGGATCTTGTAAATGAACCAGAGTTTACATCAATTACTGTAAGAGCTTCAGTTGGTTCAATGATTATATAACCTCCAGAAGGAAGCTCTACTCTAGGTTGAAGAGCTTTTCGTATTGTTTTCGTAATTTCGTAATTTTCTAAAATGTGTTGATTTAAATCGTTATCGTGAAATTCAATATTGACATTAGATTCATAACTTTTTAAAAAATCTTTTGCTCTTTCAACGGACATTTTACTATCAATAATTATGCTCTTAGTGGATGATTTAATATAATCTCTCAAAATCTTAAGAGAGAAATCATCATCTCTTTTTATTAAATTTGGTGGACTAGAAGTTTCAGAAACTTTTAATATGTTTTCCCATTGTTGAATTAAATTTTCTAAATCTTCAATAAGTAGTTCTTCTTTTATTTTTTCGGCCTCTGTTCTAAAAAGTAAACCTGTGCTAGGTGGTTTGATTAAAACCCCAAGTGCTTTTAAACGGTTTCTTTCTGTTTCTGTATTTATTTTTCTAGAAATATTTATTCCTTGACCATATGGCTGTAATATCAAATATTTTCCAGGTATTGAGATACCCCCGGTAAGTCTAGGTCCCTTAGATCCAGTAGGTTCCTTAATTACCTGTACCAGAACTTTTTGTTTTGGTTCTAGTAATTCTGTTATTCCTAAGATCCCTTTTTTGAGTCTAAGTGGACCTAGATCTGATACATGAATAAATCCGTTTTTATCACTTTCACCAATATTAATGAAAGCTGCATCAATTCCAGGGAGAACATTCTCGACTGTTCCTAAAAAAATATCGCCAATTTGATATTGACCTTGTGCGACGATTAATTCATCAACTCGATCATCTTTGAGTAGTGCTGCAATTCGAGCCTGCTCAGCGATGATAATTTGTTGAGACATATAATTAATTATGAATGGTTTGAATTTTGAAAATCATTTAAAGAAAAGAGTCAAAATTTTATCTTTTAAGAAAGTAATTGTTTATAGTTGGTATTTTTTCTTTTTAAATTAAATTAATAGCAATTAAATTCTGCTATGTATTAAGCTTTAAACGACTTTCAAATTATTTGAAATTGAATTCATAGCTATGATTATTTCTTAAATTAATCATAACTAGAATAATTTTAACATTTAATTACCACTAAAGCACGTTGATCCATTATCCTTATATTGGTTAAATTTTTTTATCTAAAGTGGTTCAAGTTAACGAAAATTATTTAAAACTCAAAGCCGGCTATTTATTTCCTGAAATTGCTAAAAGGGTAAAAATATATTCTCAATCAGATAATAGTCTTAACCTAATTAAGCTAGGTATTGGTGACGTGACAGAACCATTACCTCAAACCTGCATAGATGCTATGAGTAAAGCTTTAAATGAGATGGGCACAATCCAAGGTTTTAGGGGTTATGGACCTGAACAAGGTTATTCTTGGCTTAGAGAAAAAATATCTGAGAATGATTTTATTTCAAGAGGCTGCAAAATTTTACCTGAAGAAATCTTTGTTTCAGACGGATCAAAATGTGATAGTAGCAATATTTTAGATATTCTTGGCAAAGATAATTCAATTGCGGTAACTGATCCCGTTTATCCTGTTTATGTAGATAGTAATGTTATGACAGGAAGAACTGGAGATGCTCTCGAAAATGGGACTTATCAAGGATTGACATATCTTGCTATAAATGAGGAAAATAACTTTCTGCCAGAACTGCCTAAAAATAAAGTTGATATTTTATATCTTTGTTTTCCAAACAATCCTACTGGAGCAACTCTTACTAAAGAAGACTTGAAAAAGTGGGTGGATTATGCTCTGCAAAATAAATCTTTAATACTTTTTGATGCAGCCTATGAAGCATTTATTCAAGATAAGGATATTCCACATTCAATTTATGAGATTGAGGGAGCAAAGGCCTGCGCTATTGAATTTAGATCTTTTTCAAAAAATGCAGGATTCACCGGAGTAAGATGTGCTTATACTGTAATTCCTAAAAATCTCTTGGGTTTTAGTTCTACCAATGAGGAAATAGACTTATGGCATTTATGGAATAGGAGACAATCTACAAAATTCAA
Source organism: uncultured Prochlorococcus sp. (assembly GCF_902626525.1). Taxonomy (GTDB): domain Bacteria; phylum Cyanobacteriota; class Cyanobacteriia; order PCC-6307; family Cyanobiaceae; genus Prochlorococcus_A. The sequence continues at coordinate 3,920 of NZ_CACOFR010000015.1, read as the reverse complement.
CGGAGTAAGTTACATAGTACAGAGAGGAGCAGAAGCAGTTTATTCTCTTGAGGGAAGAAATGAGGTGAGAGGTTTAATTGATTTTTATATGGAAAATGCAAAAATTATGAAAAATAAGCTTCAGACTGCAGGATATAAAGTTTATGGTGGTGATAATGCTCCTTATATCTGGATTAAAGTTCCTGATCAAATGACATCTTGGGACTTTTTTGATTTCCTTCTTCAAAAAGTTAGCGTAGTGGGTACACCTGGGAGTGGATTTGGATTATCAGGAGAGGGTTATTTTCGGTTGTCAGCATTTAACTCTCGGTCAAATGTCATTACTGCAATGGAAAGGATAATTAATATATAATTAGAAATATTACTTAAATCATAGAAAATTTAATGCTATCTATAACGTTAGAAAAAAGTGTAAGTAATAATTCAGCAGTGATTGAAAAGAAACCTGCTGAATTAAAAAATAAATCCCCTAAATATAAGGTTTTACTTCATAACGATCCAGTTAATTCCATGGAGTATGTCACTATTTCACTAAGAGAAGTAGTTCCGCAATTAAGTGAGCAAGATGCTATTTCCATAATGTTAGAGGCTCACAACACAGGTGTTGGTTTGGTGATCGTTTGTGATTTAGAACCAGCAGAATTTTATTCTGAATCATTAAAATCCAAAGGAATTTCTAGTTCAATTGAGAGAGAAGACTAATAAGGTTTGAATCTATTATTTTGAATGAGCTAATTTCCTTTCAGAAAAGGGACGTACCTTTAAGGATTCTTGTAAGGTGGACTTACCATATTCTCTCTCAAGAATGTTTATAACTGTTTTACCAAATTCATCTTCTTCATTATTAAAAGCTTCTAAACAAACTTGTCCAAGTTTTTTACCTAAGGAGCCAGGATTCCATAAAAGTTTTCTTGCAGTCCATGGCATCATGCTCATTGGATTATAATTTGGCTTCAAAATTTTTTTATCTAAGGCGTACTTCTCAAGAAGAGTATGAGGTTGTAATCCTATGAAAAATATAGCTGGGTCAACTAAGCCTTTCCCAAAAATATTTTCTAATTCTCTATGGTAAGCAATAGTTTGCCTTATCGTGTTTGGAGTTTCATCAAAAACATTAAACGAATAATTCACTGAAACATGTTTCTTGAAACCTGCTTTGACTAGCATTCTGCAATTATTTAATACTGTTTCAAGGTCATATGCTAATCTCATTTTCCTAACAAGTTCTTGGGATCCTGAAGTGATACCTATTTCAAAATAGCTCATACCTGTATCCACCATAAGCTGAGCAAGATCTGCGTCAATATTATCCGCCCTTATGTATGCAGCCCAATTAATATCGTCCCAGCCTTGATCTTTAATAGCTTGCAATAGTATTTTTGCATCTGCAATATGTTTTTTGGCGGGAATAAACTGCGCATCTGTAAACCAAAATCCCCTTATTCCAAGATCATATAATTGCTTCATCTCTTTTATTACTTCATTAACAGGATTAACACGAACTTTTTTCCCCTCAACAACTGTATATACACAGAAACAACAATTATGAGGACAGCCTCTTTTTGTTTGCACTCCTACATAGTAATCGCCTCCCTCTATATACCAATTGAATTCTGGCCATATGGACTTGATGTATTTATAGTTGCATGCCGTTTTAATTGTACCTGTGGGTTGTTCATGGATTAATTTGTTACGAGGTTTCTGTCCAGCAAGATAACATCTTTCTTCTTCTATCGAATCATGCTTAATAACTTTTTCAATGAGATTTTCTCCTTCACCAACAGAAATAATAGTTCCTTTTGGAAGTAAATTTCCTAATTGTTCATAGAAAACACTAACAGCTCCACCTCCTAAAATCACTTTTATATCTTTATTGTATTTTTGTGCTCTTTTAAGTCCTGTCTTTACTAAAGAAGTGTTTCTATAAATTTCTCCATAATGGGATGCAATTAACTTTAAACCACCCCAAGAACCTCTAATTTTTTTTAAGATATTTTTTGAATAGAAAACTTCAAAAGAGTTTTGTAGAGGATTTCCACTTCTGCCATCAACAGGTGCATAAATTTGTATGTCTCTCCATGAAAAAATTATGAGATGAGGTCTGAATTGGTCGATTTTTCTAACTAAATATTTTGAAACTTTATTAGACGGAATTATTGCTAGATCTATAAATTGCTGATCAATATTTGGGAAACATTTATGAATATGGTCTATTAAATAAATAGGTCCTATTGGAAATATTGGATTACATGGAAGTCTTACAGTAAGAATTTTTCCATAAGATTTTCTCTGGTAATTTTTGTTATTAAATTTTTTGAAATTAAAATTCATATCATAAATTCTAATGAATTTATCTTCTTTATGAATCTAACTACTTTATTACTAATTTGGAGAAATTAAAAATCTTTAGATAATACTTCTGAATATTGATTAGAAGTCAAATATCGGAAATTAAATAAATCCAGCATACTTTTAGAAGTTTTAATCCATCAATCCATCTGGAAATATTTGGGGCTCCTGATTTTCTAGCGTAATACCTAACTGGATAATTAAGTATTTTTATATTATTTTTCGCGGCTTCAAATATTATTGTGAAGTCTCCAAATGGGTCAGATTTAGAATCCCAACTACCGTTTTTTTTCATAAGTTTAAAAAATTTTCTTGAAAAAACTTTTGTTCCACAAAGTGAATCAGATACTGGCTTATTTATGATTATTGATAAAAATATTGCAAATAGTCTATTCCCTATATAGTTCGCCCATCTCATTGCATCTTTTTCCATTGGGAAAGTTGTGCGAGCACAATTAATAAAGATATTTTCATTTTTAGTTGACTCCATAATTGCTGCAATACTGTCATCGATATCCACGGTAAAGTCGCTGTCAATTATGGCTAGGGTTTCACCCGAAGAAATATTAAATCCCTCTACAACAGCATTTTTCTTTCCTTTTGAAGTCTGTTTTAAAAGAGATATCTTGAAGAAATCCGAGAAATTTTCTTTTATCTCTCTCAGAATGTCATATGTATTATCATTACTATTTCCTTCAACAAATATAACTTCTAATCTATTAGGTATATTTTTGAATTTATTTAAAGCGTTTATTAAAAGTTTTTTATTACCAGCTTCATTTCTTGCTGGAATGACTACTGATATTAAATGATCCGATATATTTTCACTATATTTATAAAAAAATATTTCTAGTTCGTAGGCAAGTTGTTTTATTATTGGTAATTTTCGAAAAATATTTTTTAAAGAATGTGGAAATAGTTTAGTTGGCAAGGGCGTTAATTTTCTTGCTTTCCATCTAATGGATCTGTAGTTATAAATTTCTGCTAGAGATTCAATATCGCATAAGGTTATTCTTGCTTTACTAGTAGTTTCTCTGAAAATCCTTGAATCTAACCGTAGCCATCTAGTTATTGGCTCCCAAGTATTGCCACGGACTTTAATTGAAATAAATTCGTTATTATCTTTGAATAATTGATGAAGTTTCTTATTCGTTAAATTCCAAGTATTAACGGATTTCATTACTTTATGAAGTTTGATAAGGACACTTTAGTATATAAAGATTATTTACTTTTTTAATATTAATTTCCATGGGTTCAAAATATCATTTTCATATATAACTTCATAAGAATCATTATTGCTTTTTATGTTTTTATATTCAGTTGACCATGCTAATTCAGATTTGTTTAACTGATCAACACTCTCTAAACTTTCACCCAGTCTGGGGGTTAATAAAGATATTTTTATAATTTTTGATTGAGAGTGAGAATTGTTAATGCCTGATTTATCAACCTTGATCGGTTGATTTTGTACAATATCAAGAGATGATACGTATTCCATTTTTTCTCTTAGTTCTCTTGACCTATCAGTGAATAATCCTGATTGCAAAAGAAATGTAGTTAATAAGTAAGGC
>NZ_CACOFR010000014.1 GCF_902626525.1 uncultured Prochlorococcus sp. | reverse complement strand
AAAGCTATTGAAGCTTTAAAAAGGCTCAACAGGCCATATATGGTTGCACTTCCATTAGTTTTTCAGACCACGCAAGAATGGGAAGATAGCGACTTAGGATTACACCCAGTTCAGGTAGCACTTCAAATTGCAATTCCAGAACTTGATGGAGCAATCGAACCGATCATACTTTCAGGTCGTGACGATGCTACTGGTAAGGCACATACACTCCAAGATAGAGTTGATGTAATTGCTGAAAGAGCTATAAAATGGTCAACTTTAAGGGTAAAGCAAAGAAAGGATAAAAAACTAGCTATTACAGTATTTAGTTTTCCACCAGACAAAGGAAACGTTGGAACAGCGGCTTACTTGAATGTTTTTGGTTCAATTTACAGAGTACTTCTTGAAATGAAATCAAAAGGGTATCAAATAGATGGTCTTCCAAGAAATTCAAAAGAATTAATGGAAAAAGTAATTAACAATCCTGAAGCAATGGATGGTTCTCCAGAATTAAATATTGCTCATAAGATGTCAGTAAAAGAGTACGAAGAATTCACACCATATTCAGAGAGACTTGAAGAGAATTGGGGAAAACCTCCTGGCAATCTCAATAGTGATGGACAGAATTTACTTATTTATGGAAAACATTTTGGAAATGTATTTATAGGTGTTCAACCAACATTCGGCTATGAAGGTGATCCAATGAGATTACTTTACTCAAGGAGTGCAAGTCCTCATCATGGTTTTGCTGCTTACTACACTTATGTAGAGAAAATCTGGTGTGCCGATGCAGTTCTTCACTTTGGAACTCATGGCTCGCTTGAATTTATGCCCGGCAAACAAATGGGTATGAGTGAAACCTGCTATCCAGACTCTCTTATTGGATCATTGCCTAATTTGTACTATTACGCAGCGAATAATCCCTCTGAAGCAACAATTGCAAAGAGAAGAGGATATGCTTCAACCATAAGCTATCTTACTCCCCCAGCAGAAAATGCAGGACTCTATAAAGGACTTAAAGAACTAAGTGAACTTGTTGGCTCTTATCAACAACTAAGAGAAAATAGTAGAGGTATTCAAATTGTTAACGCAATAGTTGAAACTTCTAAACAATGTAATCTTGATAAAGATGTTGAACTCCCATCTAAAAATATAGAAGAACTTACCATAGATGAAAGAGATCTTTTTGTTGGTAATATCTATAAACAATTAATGGAAATAGAGAGTAGATTATTACCTTGTGGGCTTCACACCATTGGAGAAGCTCCAACTGCTGAGGAAGCTGTAGCAACCCTAGTAAACATTGCATCATTAGAAAGAGAACAAGAGGGTATAAGATCTCTTCCCGGATTATTAGCAGAATCCATGGATATGAGAATTGACCAAATCTATGATGGTAATAATAAGGGAGTACTCAAATTTGTAGAATTAAATGAGAAAATCATAAAGACAGCAAGAGAATCAATTTTGGGGATGGTTAACTCCTTAAAAATCGTTGAGGGTAGAGTTTACCTAGAAAAATCAATTCTTTCTAAACTTTTTGACTTTCTTAAATTATTTGGTCTTAATTTACCCACTCCATGGCTACGGGTTTGTAGATTAAATGGATTTAATGAAGTAAATCAGAAAGAATTAAATAAATTATTTGATTATTTACTTTTCTGTCTGGAACAGGTCTGTGCAGATAAAGAAATGGATAGTCTTATTAAAGCATTAGATGGTAATTATGTTTTACCAGGACCAGGAGGAGATCCAATAAGAAACCCAGGTGTATTACCTAGTGGGAAAAATATCCATGCACTTGATCCTCAATCAATTCCAACTACAGCAGCAGTTGCCGCAGCAAAGTCTGTTGTTGACAAATTAATTGAAAGACAAAAGGAAGAACAAGGGACTTGGCCTGAAACAATTGCTTGCGTTTTATGGGGTACTGACAACATCAAAACATATGGAGAATCGCTCGCTCAAATCTTGTGGTTTGTTGGGGTAAAACCAAAACCAGATTCTGTTGGAAGAATTAATAAATTAGAATTAATTCCTTTAGAAGAATTAGGCAGGCCAAGGATAGATGTTGTAGTTAACTGTTCTGGAGTCTTTAGAGATTTATTTATAAATCAAATGGCATTAATAGATCAGGCAGTCAAATTAGCCGCTGAAGCTAATGAACCCTTGGAATCAAACTTTGTAAGAAAACATTCATTAGAACAAGCAGAAAAAGAAGGGACTTCTATCAGAGAGGCTTCTGCGAGAGTATTCTCAAATGCTAGTGGCAGCTATAGTTCGAATGTTAATTTAGCAGTAGAAAATTCAACCTGGGAAGAAGAAAATGAATTACAAGAAATGTACTTATCACGCAAAACATATGCTTTTAATGCTGATAATCCAGGTGAAATGAATCAAAAGAGAGATGTTTTTGAATCTGTAATGAAAACAGCAGACGTTACATTCCAAAACCTTGATTCTTCAGAGATTTCTCTTACAGATGTAAGTCACTATTTTGATTCAGATCCAACTAAGTTAATAAAAACATTAAGAGATGATGGTAAAGAACCTAATAGTTACATAGCAGATACCACGACATCTAATGCTCAAGTTAGAACACTTGGAGAGACAATTAGATTAGATTCAAGAACAAAACTGTTAAATCCCAAATGGTATGAAGGTATGCTCAAATCAGGCTATGAAGGAGTAAGAGAGCTTTCTAACAGACTTAATTACACTCTTGGTTGGAGCGCGACTAGTGGTCAAGTAGATAATTTTGTATATGAAGAAACTAATGAAACATTTATAAATGATGAAGAGATGAGGAAAAGATTAATGGATCTCAACCCTAATAGTTTTAGAAGAATAGTAGGAACTTTGCTTGAAGTTAATGGTAGAGGATATTGGGAAACTTCAGATGAAAATATAGAACAGTTGAAAGAACTTTACCAAGAGGTGGAGGATAAAATCGAAGGTGTAAAAGAATAATAAGCTTATTAACCTCTAAAAATTTTATCAGCAACTTTTAGAATTTGATAATTCAATTTTACATTGTGAACTCTTACTATATCTATATAAAAATGTGAACATAGGCAACTTATTGCAAGAGTTCCAATATCCCTTTCTTTAGGAATTTTCTCATTCAAAATTTCCCCTATAAATCTTTTCCGTGATGCACCAATCAAGATTGGCAAATTTAATTTTTTAAATACCTCCAAGTTTTTTAGAATTTCCAAATTTTGATTTAAATCCTTTGAAAAACCAATACCAGGATCAACAATTATATTATGTTTTGATACATCTTTTTCTAAGGCATTATTTATCAGACTTTCAAGAGCGCATTTTACTTCACTCAATAAATTATCGTATTTGGAAAATTCATTCATGTTTTGACTATTTCCAAGACTATGCGTTATGACAAATGGACAGTTAAATTGTGAAACAACATCCAAAATTTCATTATCTCTTCTTCCTCCAGTGACATCATTTATCCAATTAGCGCCATTTAAAAGAGCTTCATATGCGACTTCAGAGTTAAAAGTATCAACTGAAATTAAAACATCTGGATATTCAGATTTTATTAATTTCAAATATGGTATCAATCTCTTTATTTCTATATTTGATCCAACTTCTTCTGCACCAGGCCTCGTACTCTGAGCTCCAAGATCAATAACATCAACTCCATTACACAAAAAATGATTGACTTGATCTAAAACTTTTTTTGTAGAATCTAAATCTCCACCATCGCTAAATGAGTCAGGAGTTAAATTAATAACCCCCATTATCGAAGTTTTTTGTCCCCAGCCCTTTGGCCATGGGTTTGTCTTATTGATAATTTGCAATTCTTGCAAAACTATTAGGATCTAATGAAGCTCCTCCTACTAAAACTCCATCTATATCACTCATTGACATGATTTCATCAATATTATTAGGTTTAACAGAGCCTCCATATTGAATAATTACATCTTCAAAACCAATTAATTTGCGAATCAAAGAACATATCTTATTAGCATCTTTAGCCTCGCATGTTTTACCTGTCCCAATAGCCCAAATTGGTTCATAAGCAACTATGAGATTTGAGGGATCTGTATTTTCCAGTCCTTGTTCAACCTGTCTAGTAATAACTCTATTTGCTTCACCTCTCTCTCTTTGTTCCAATGTTTCGCCAACACAAACTATTGGAGTAAGTCCACTAGATTGAGCAAAAACAGCTCTTTTATTAATTTGTTCATCACTTTCACTAAAATATTTCCTTGGTTCACTGTGACCAACTATTGCATATGAGACGCCATGTTCAAGAAGCATTTTTGGAGATATTTCCGCAGTAAATGCTCCTTCATCTTCCCAATGAATATTTTGACTTGAAATACCTAAATAATTAAAATCAGAATGATTAGAAAAGGTTGAGATAGCTGTAAAAGGAGGAGCAATAACAATTTTACGATCATCCTTTAATTTTCTTATTAAAGGAATAAATTCTTCTAAATAAGACTTAGCCTCCGCACAAGTCATATGCATTTTCCAATTACCAGCAATAACAGATTTTCTCAAAATACTATCTCCAAGAGATTTATATTAATATAAACTGTGCTTAATAGGTCAACTATTCAAAAATTAATTCATTTTTTAGAAACATAACTTTATCTCCTTTATTTAATTTTCTTCCTCTCCTAGTTTCAGTTTCACCATTAACCTTGACAGAACCAGATTGAATGAAAATTTTAGCCTCTCCACCAGAAGATACCAGATTTTTCCATTTTAAGAATTGATCTAATTTCATTGTTTTTATACCCAGAGATATTGGTAAACTAGGATAAATAATAAAATAAATAATATCTTGAGATTATTACCTCCACTCAGATCATATTCCAATAGGTTCATCAAAGGTTTTATATGCATGATTATTTATGTAGCTTGCTGGCCTTTGTTAGCTTATTTTGCAGGAAACTTAATACCAGCGATAGGATCTGGTGATCTTTCAAAAGTTTCTAACATAATAGTCAAATCTTTATTAGTATTTTTAATTCAAAAAACTGCTCAATTTGGGCAGGATGTTTTCATAGCAAAACCATCTTTAGAAATTAGTGAAGTAATGAGAGGAAATTTATTTAGCAAAATTCAAAAAATTGATATGAAATCTGTTGAAAAAATTTCAGCAGGAGATTTCACATATAGACTTACAGAAGATGCAGATAGAGTAAGCGAAGTTATTTATAAAACAGCCCAGGATACTATTCCATGTACCTTACAATTATTAGCTGTAATAATATATATGTTTTATTTAGATTGGTCTTTAACATTATCAACATTTGTATTAGCACCATTGATTATTTTTTCAATTAATAGTTTTGGAAGAAGAGTTTTATTAGCATCTGAAAAAAGTCAAAAATCGACTAGTAACTTAGCAGGTTTAATAGGTGAATCTATAAATGGAATGTCAACAATAAGAGCTTTTGCTGCCGAGAATTGGATTGAGAATAGATTTGGTAAAAGATTAAGTGCAAATAAAAAAGCAAAATATAAAACATTGAAATTACTTGCCTTCCAGCATCCAGTTGTAGGATTTGTAGAAGCATTTGGAATATTAGCAATATTAGGTTTAGGAGCTGCAAGAATTAATATTGGCCTTCTAACTAGTGAAGAATTTAGTAGTTTTTTTGCTGCTATATTGATGCTTATTGATCCAATAAGCCATGTAAGTACAAATTTCAATGACTATAAACAGGCAGAAGCATCGATAAAAAGGTTGAAAGATATAAATCTAGAACCTATAGAGGATGATAGAGAAAACCTAAAAAGTATTCCTAAAATTGAAGGCAAAATAAATTTCAAGAAAGTGAATTTTGAATACAAAAAAGATACTAAAGTTCTTAAAAACATAAATTTAGAAATTAAAAAGGGTGAAGTAACAGCTTTCGTTGGAGCCTCAGGGGCTGGTAAAAGTACAATGATAGCTTTGATATTAAAATTTATAACTCCAATTAATGGAAATATTTTTATTGACGATAAAAATATAAAATTATTAAATACAAAAGATATAAGGAAAAATATTGCGCTGGTGCAACAACAGCCTTTTTTATTTTCAGGAAAAATAATTGATGTAATAAGAATGGGTAGAAGTTTTACAAAAGAAGAAGTTATGGAATCAGCAAAAAAAGCAAATGCTCATGATTTCATTCAAAAGCTTCCTGAAAAATATGAAACCATGATAAGTGAAAGAGGATCTAATTTCTCAGGAGGTCAAATCCAGAGAATCGCAATTGCTAGAGCAATACTAGGAAACCCTTCCATTCTTCTTTTAGATGAGGCTACAAGTGCATTAGATTCAGAATCAGAATCAGAAGTTCAAGAAGGTCTTAATAGAGCTATGAAGAATAGAACTGTTATTGTAATAGCTCATAGATTAGCCACTACTCAAGAGGCAGATAAAATAGTTGTTTTCAACAAAGGCGAAATTATAGAGATAGGCAAACATATTGATTTACTAAATAAAAAAGGTATTTATAAAGAATTATGTGAAAAACAATTGATTAAAAAATTATAATTCTATTTTATTTATTAAAAAGTAAAATCCATGAGTGAAAACACAAATGATTCTGGTAATCCAGTTTTAACCTTTGAAGGTAAAAAGTATTTAATAAATGAACTTTCAAATGAAATCAAAGAATCTATAAAAGGATTACAAATTGCTGAAACACAACTTAAGATGCATCAAGATACATTAAAACTTCTTTCAATTAGTCGAAACTCTTTAGCGAATCAATTAAGAGAAAAACTAAAAAAATTAGACTAAAGTTCTAATTATTATGAATTTCTTGTAAAGAGTATGTATCAATTTTATTACTTTGCAAGGCTTTGATTGCTTTAATGGCAGCCTTGGCTCCAGGGATAGTTGTAAAAGTTGGAATATTATATTCTAAAGCAGCACGTCTTAAATAAGCATCGTCATGAAGAGCCTGAGATCCTATTGGTGTATTAATGATTAATTGAACAAGTCCCGAACGAATTAGATCCTCTATATTTGGTCTTCCCTCATGTACTTTTAGAACTTCTTCAACTTGTATTCCTAAATTTACCAAATATGCAGCTGTACCTTTTGTAGCAATTAATTTAAATCCTAAAATCAACAATTCTCTAGCAATTTCTTCAAGATTTTTTTTATCTAAATCATTAGTAGATAAAAAAGCAACTCCTTCAGAAGGAACTCCATTTCCCGCTGCCAATTCTGACTTGGCATAAGCAATACCAAAATCTTTTGCTAAACCCATTACCTCTCCAGTAGATCTCATTTCAGGTCCAAGAAGCGTATCAGATCCAGGAAATCTTTTAAAAGGCAACACAGCTTCTTTTACTGCCTGATATTTTGGAGAAAATTCTTTAGTAAAATTAAGATCCTCTAATGTAAAACCTTGCATTAACTGAGTAGCTAATTTTGCAACTGGTTTACCAATCGCTTTTGAAACGAATGGGACTGTTCTGGAAGCTCTTGGATTTGCCTCAAGAATAAATAATTTATTTTCTTTATTATTTAAATTAGTCACTGCAAATTGTAAGTTTATTAAACCCACAACATTAAGTCTTTTTGAAATTAATTTAGTCCAATTTTTAACAGTATCTAGTGTTGATTTTGAAAGAGAAATGGATGGCAAACAACAAGCTGAATCGCCAGAATGAATACCTGCAGGTTCAACATGTTCCATTAAACCAGCAATTACAACCGAACCTTCTGAATCACATAAAGCATCAACATCTATCTCAATAGCATTGTTTAAATATTGATCAAGAAGGATAGGATGATCAGGCGACACCTTAACTGCTTCAGAGATATATCTAGATAATTCATTCTCATCCTTAACAATTTCCATTGCCCTACCTCCTAAAACATAAGAAGGTCTTACAACTAAAGGGAATCCGATTTTTTTTGCTACTGCTTGTGCTTCATTTTGATTACGAGCTATACCGTTTAAAGGTTGTCTTATAGTTAATTCTTCAAGTATTTTTGTAAATTCCTCTCTATCTTCTGCTAAATCAATAGAAATTGGTGATGTCCCAAGAATTTTTGATCCAGTTCTGAGCCCATCAATTGATTTAAGCCATTTAAACAAAGGTAATGATAATTTTAGTGGGGTTTGACCTCCGAATTGAACAATCAAACCATAAGGCTTTTCAGCTTCAATTATGTTGAGCACATCCTCCAAAGTCACTGGCTCAAAATATAAAATATCACTAGTATCATAATCTGTTGATACAGTTTCAGGGTTACTATTAACCATTATTGTTTTGTAACCATTTTCAGAAGCTTGATATGACGCATGACAACAACAGTAATCAAATTCTATTCCCTGGCCAATTCTGTTTGGACCTCCCCCAAGAATCATAATTTTTTTTGATTTACTATTTTTTGAGATCTCGCTATCAAAAGTATGAGAATTTGAATCAATAAAGGACTCTTCGTAAGTTGAATAATGATAGGGAGTTGATGATGAGAACTCTGCCGAACAAGTATCAACAGTTTTATAAATTGGTATTATGTTAAGTTCTTTTCTATATTTTCTTACTTCAAAAAACTCAGAATTAGTTAAATTAGCTATCTGTTGGTCTGAAAATCCTAATTGTTTAGCATGTAGCATCAAGTCTCTATCAAGATCATAAAGCTCTTTTTCATTCAAAAATTCACTTTCAAAAATAAAGATATTTCGTAATTTTTCGATAAACCATAAATCTATATTTGTTACTTCTTGAATATAAGAATTAGTTTTTCCAAGTTGCATCGCTTTTTTAATTATGAGAATTCTCTCAGACGTTGGAGTTCTTAAACTATTCTTTAAGTCATTTTCGTTTTTATATTCATCTAATGAATTAGATTCCCAACCACAAATACCAACTTCTAATGACCTTAATGCCTTCTGAAATGATTCTTCAAAAGATCTACCGATTGCCATTGACTCACCAACGGATTTCATGGCAGTACTTAAGGTATTTGAGGAACCTTTAAATTTTTCAAAAGCAAACCTAGGAATTTTGGTAACAACGTAATCAATTGAAGGTTCAAAACAAGCAGGTGTTTTTTTTGTAATATCATTTATAATCTCATCAAGTGTATAGCCAACAGATAATAAAGCTGCGATCTTAGCTATGGGAAATCCAGTCGCCTTACTTGCCAAAGCAGAGGATCTACTCACACGAGGATTCATTTCTATCACAATTACTTCTCCATTAGTTGGATTTATTGCAAATTGAATATTACTCCCTCCAGTTTCAACTCCTACCTCTCTAATGATTTCTAATGACAAGTCCCTCAATCTTTGATACTCCTTATCTGTCAGGGTCTGTGCAGGAGCTACAGTAATAGAATCTCCAGTATGGACACCCATTGGGTCTAAATTTTCAATACTACAAACTATTACTACATTATCTGCAGTATCTCTCATTACCTCTAATTCAAACTCCTTCCATCCAATAAGTGATTTTTCAATCAATATTTGATTATTTGGGCTTTCCTCTAAACCTGTTTTACACAATTCGACAAATTCTTCAAGATTATAAGCAATTCCACCTCCCACACCACCTAAGGTAAATGCGGGCCTTATTATGAGAGGATAAGAATTAATTTTTTTTGATACCTCTTTAGCTTCAGTTAGACTAGATGCTGTTCCAGATGGGCAAACTTTTACATTTATTTTTGTCATAGATTCCTTAAACAATTTTCTATCTTCAGCTTTATTAATAGCTCTTAAATCAGCACCAATTAATTCAACATTATTATTTTTTAAAAAATCTGACTCTGATAATTTCACTGCAAGATTTAAAGCGGTTTGACCTCCCATAGTGGGAAGAATTGCATCAGGTTTTTCTTTTAAAATAATCTGGGAGACAATTTCAGTAGTCAAAGGTTCAATATATGTTTTGCTTGCAATCTCAGGATCAGTCATAATGGAGGCAGGATTTGAATTTATCAAGATAATTTCATAACCAGCTTTTCTTAAAGCTTTGCATGCTTGAGTACCAGAGTAATCAAATTCGCATGCTTGTCCTATAACAATCGGTCCTGAACCTAGAATAAGAATTTTTTTAAGATCACCTCTTTGAGGCATAATTAAGAACTTTCATTTATTTCATGCTACTTATAAATCATCAGATGTTAATCAAGTTACTTGAAAAGCAACATTTGTTTCTATAGTATTGAAAGAAATTAATTTTTTATGAGCGAACTTCAGCGACTTAAAAGTTTGTTGCCTCCAGAGAATGAAAGTTGGGTATTTGTTGAAGCCGCTGCTGCTATAGACCCCCCTTTAATAACACTTGAGGAAATTGGTCGTGATGAAGTAGAAATCCAAATAGATTTAGATGAATGGGATAATCTAGCAATTGATCATAGGAATTTACTATTTTGGCATGAAGTAGGGAAAATTCAAAATGATACAATTCCCAGAGATGGTTGGGAAATGGCAGCTCTTGCAATAGGGCTCGGGGGTGCTATAGGAGAGTTGTGGGTACAAGATGGACTACTTTTATTACTTGCTCTTGGCTTATCAAGTTTTGCAGGATATAGACTATATATAAAAAATAATTCTGAAAAAAAACTTCAAGATGCAATTTTTGCAGATGAAAGAGCTATAGATCTTGCTTGTAGATTTGGATACAGTATTCCAAATGCTTATAAAAGCCTTGGAGGAGCATTAAAAGAGTTAATTGAGAAAACTCGTAAAAAGAAAAAAAGAAGTTTCTTTGAGGATAGATTAGATGCCCTAAGAAAAAGTGCAGAAAAAGCTAGATCAGAATTATCTCAGCAGGAGGGTTCAGAAAAATCAGTCTCAAGCGAAAATGTATATGGACAATAAAAGTTTAGTTTTAATGGCAGCTAAAGCTTGTGATGAAAAAAAGGCAAAAGATATAAAACTTATAAAAATTGACAAGGTTTCCTTCATAAGCGAATGGATATTAATTGCAGAAGGATTATCTGATGTACAAGTTCGATCAATAACTAAATCTGTAGAGGGACAGCTGAGAGAGAAGGCTAAGATTGAACCAATAAGAAAGGAAGGGGTTAATGAAGCTAAATGGGCTTTACTTGATTATGGTGATTTGATAGTAAATATTTTTCAACCAGAAATAAGAAAATTTTATGATCTCGAATCATTTTGGAGTAATGGAGATAATCTTACATTTCCACAATAATTTTCATGAACGAATATAAATGTCCTGTTCCAAGAGATCAACAACCAACGAATGAATTTATTGAGTTGTCAAAATCTATTATTTTTTCTTGGCCAAAAACAAAAAAATCACTAATTCTTGTATTGATTAGATTCTGGGTGGGAGCTTTTCTTCTATTTCTTGTTATTTCTTCAGGGAGTGTATATTTCAAAACATCCCTTTTAAAATATATCCTATTAAGCTTTTTTAGCAGTTTATCAATTCCTATCTTAATTTCTATAAGGTTATATCTTGGATGGAACCATGTTTTTAAGAGATTAACATCTGAAAGAGTTGAGTATGAAGAATCCGGTTGGTATGACGGTCAAGTATGGATAAAACCATTAGTTTTAAAAGAGAAAGAATCACTTATTGCCTCAATTGAGGTAAAGCCTATTTTAAAAAATTTAATTCAAGTTTTATCTATTATCTCGGTTTTAGCTTTATCAGGAATTTTACTTTTTCAATACAACAATTTCTAAATGAGTTCAAACTTCAAAAACCTATACACATCAAATAATCCTCCTTTACAAGCAACCTTAATGAGAGGATCAAACATTGAGTCAATCCATAAAATTCATGCAGTTATTACAGACAAAAAAGGGAGAGTTTTAATGTGCGCAGGAAATCCTGAATATAAAAGTTTCATAAGGTCTGCATTAAAACCCTTTCAAGCAATCCCTTTTGTTAGCAGTGGAGCCGCATCAATAATCAATAACAATACAAAATCAATCGCATTAGCCTGCGGTTCACATAGTGGCTCAAAAATTCATTCAAGGGAAGCTTTCAAAATTTTATGGGAATATGACATCGATATTAATAACTTGAAATGTCCAAAATCAAAAACAAGTCCATTAGAACATAATTGTTCAGGGAAACATGCTGCTTTTTTAGCTACATGCAAAAAAATGAATTGGCCATTAGATAGTTACTTAAAGGGGGATCATCCACTTCAAAAAGAAATATTTAGAATTGTTTCTGAATTACTTGCAATACCTTTATCTGAAATAAACGCAGAACGAGATGATTGTGGAGCACCAACTCTTTATTTAAAGCTATTAGAAATGTCCAAGTTATATTCGCTTCTAAGTAGTTCCGACAATGCTGAATTAGAGCAAATTAGTAGAGCAATAACAACTAATCCAATAATGATAAGTGGAAACAATAAATTTGACACAGAGATAATTAAAGCTTCTCATGGACAAGTTGTAGGTAAAGGTGGTGCTGAGGGGATACAGTGCCTATGTAAGATAAATGAAGGGATAGGATTAGCCTTAAAAGTAGAAGATGGTTCCAAAAGAGCCAAGCATGCTGTTGGTCTTCATTTACTTAAACAGTTAGAGTGGATATCTGACTTAAGAATTCAGGACATTGAAGAAAAGGTATTTAATTTTTCAGAAGGAGTGCGAATTGAAGTCAAAGGTCAATTAAAATTCCAAGAATCCTAAAGAAGTAGAAAAATTAACCCTTTCAGATGTATGCTATGTATATGACGCGGGGTAGAGCAGTCTGGTAGCTCGTCGGGCTCATAACCCGAAGGTCGGAAGTTCAAATCTCCCCCCCGCCACCATTTAAAAACAGCATCAAGCTGTTTTTTTTTTTCAATTAGTTTCAGCAATTAATAAAATATAAATAATCATCATTTTTTAAATTGTAAAAGATGAGCTCATTTGAATTAATCAAAGATCTTTTTGCATGGAGAATTTTAAATCCACTCTCACTATTAAACCAATAATGATGAATAAAATTCCTATGTAAGAGTTTAAAGATAGCTCCAAAGTATTTAATTAAGTTTATAAATATAATTTTAGCTCATAAATCAATTCAAATAAATATCCTCATAACAAAGAATTTCAAAAACATCAAAAAATTTACCTTTTTTTTTTTTGATAAATAATTAATTAAAGTAAAGTAACAATTATATATTTTTGGAATACATGCAAAATTTACTGCAGCGTGATCTAGGTTCTAGCTTGCTATCAATAGCTGTTATTTTTGGATGGTTAGGTTTGTTTTTTGTCTTCTTGAGAATATTAACAATTTCAATAAAAAGAATACTTGAAGTGATATTCAAAAAATCTTAATTATTGAATTAATTTAATTATTTAAACAAGTCACAAAGTACCTGTATTTCTAAGTATAATAGCTCAAAAATGTCAATTCTAGATAATGCTCAAATAGGCAATTTAGTTCAAGTAAATTTAGAACTATCTAAAGATAGACTTACAAAAGAAATTATTGACGCTATAAATCTTTCATCAGTTGGCAAGATAAGTGACTTTAGAATAACTGATGGCAAAGGTATCGGTGTTGTATTGCAGTTATCTAATGGGAAAGAGCAATGGTTCTTTGAAGATGAAATAGATCTCTTAGACGAAAATGGTAATGTAATAAAAAAAAATAACAATATTAAAGAAAATAATAATTTGGTACTTGAAATTATAAAAGGATTAAAGTATGAAAATAAAAATAAAGTTAGCGAATTACTTAATCCAATTAACTTTTTTCTATGGCTAACAGTATCATTTAAAGATATTTTTTAAATCTTTAAAAATTTTTCTAAGATTAAAGGTAATTCATAAAAAACTTTAAGAAATTTTAAATTGAAATGGTAAAAAATATTATCGATGTAAAAAATTTGTCTAAGACATTTGATATATCTCTCAAAGAACCAGGATTAAAAGGAACAATTAAACATTTTTTCAAAAGGCAAACAAAAAGTTTAAAGGTTATAAAAGATATAAGTTTTGAAATCAAAGAAGGAGAAATAGTAGGTTTTCTAGGCGCTAATGGCGCTGGGAAAACAACAATTTTAAAAATTCTTTGTGGCTTAATTTATCCAAGTGATGGTTCAATATTAGTTTCAGGGTCCTTACCATTCAGAAGAAAAGAAAATTTTCTAAAAAATATAACCCTAATAATGGGTCAAAAACAACAACTTATTTGGGATCTTCCACCGATTGAATCATTTTATTTGAATGCATCAATATATGATATAGATAGGATTGAAGCAAAAAGAAGAATAAATAAATTATCAGATATGCTTGAAATTGATGAAGAGCTATTCATACCTGTAAGAAAGCTATCACTTGGCCAGCGTATGAAGTCAGAATTACTTGCAGCTTTGATACATGAACCAAATATTCTATTTTTAGACGAGCCTACACTTGGATTAGATATTAATGCGCAAAGAAATTTAAGAAAATTTCTTCAAAAATATAATAAGGAAACTAATGCAACAATCTGCCTAACGAGCCATTACATGAAAGATATCACATCGCTATGTAAGAGGGTTATATGTGTTCATAATGGATCCATCTCATATGATGGTAAGCTAAATTTATTGTTAAAAAAACTATCCCCTGTCAAGGAAATATTAATAGTTTGTCGATCAGAGAAAGATGTAATTAGATTAGAAAAAACTGGTTTTATAGTTAAGAATAAATCAAAGAATGAAATCACAATAAAAGTTAAAAATAACTCTATTACTTCTTCATTGAAAACGATTCTAAATAATTTTGATATTGAAGACCTTTATATTAATGAACCACCTATTGATGAAATCATTGGGAAAATATTGATAAAAAAAGATTATGATATCTAAATTGATTAACCGCAAAATTTTTACCTTATTAAAAGTCCAATATTCAAATATGATGGAATATAGGGTAGAGATTGCATTATGGGCGATTTCAGGGATAATTCCTTTTTTCATGTTAAATATTTGGACAAATAATAATCTTAATGAATCCATAAACATTACTAATGTTATGCTTTCTAGGTATTTCTTATGTGCTTTTTTTGTAAGACAATTTTCAGTTGTTTGGGTTGTATTTAGCTTTGAAGAAGATGCCCTTATGGGGAGAGTCTCTCCCTATTTAATACAACCATTAAATCCATTTTTTAGGTATTTTGCACAACATCTTGCAGAACAAATAACAAGATTTCCTTTTGCAATAATATTATCATTTTTCTTTTTTATTTTTAATCCAGAAAGTATATGGATTCCGAATTTAGGAATTTTATTATTATCTACAATATCAACATTCTTATCTTTCTTAATTCAATTTTTAATTCAGTCAATTATTGCATGTCTATGTTTTTGGACAGAAAAAGCATCATCAATTGAAAGATTGTTGTTTATCCCAACTTTATTTCTTTCAGGTCTTTTAGCTCCTGTAGTATCCTTTCCTGAATATGTTAAATCTTGGGTTTATTTAACACCTTTTCCATATCTAATCGATTTTCCTGCAAACTTACTATCAGGTAATGACACAAATATTAGTAGAGGTTTTAGTATGCAAATTCTATGGATTTTTTTACTTTTCCCAATATTTAGAAAAATATGGTCTGAAGGAACAAAAAAATATACAGCCATGGGATCATGAGTCCAAAAAAATATTTTAAAGTTTATAAAAAATTTTTACATACTTCTCTAGCATCTGAATTGGAGTATCAAACAAATATATTAATTGATTTAATTACTGCAATTTTGAGTTTAATAGGTAGTATTTTTTTATTATCAATTTTCTATCAAAACAATGCGAGCATTGGGGGTTGGAAATTTGAACAGGCACTAATAATTCAAGGTATTTATACAATCTTGAATGGAATAACCAATACATGGTTCAATCCAAATCTTACAGAAATAGTTAAACATATTAGAGAAGGAACATTAGATTTCGTACTTTTAAAACCAATCGATAGTCAATTTTTTATTTCATTAAAAAAAATCAACCCATCAGGCTTTTTAGAAATAATGCTTGGATTATGCTTACTATCTTTCTGCATCAGAATAAATCAAATAAATATAAATTTAAGTTTTCTTACTTTATGTTTGATTACAATAATTTGCTCAATTTGTATTTTATATAGCTTATGGTTTTTTATTTCTACTACTACTATTTGGTTTGTTAAGACATGGAATGCCACAGAAGTATTAAGATCTTTCCTTTATATTGGAAGATTTCCTTTAAATTCATTTTCATTTTCTCTAAGAATATTTTTTAGTGTTTTTATTCCTATCGCATTTATAACTACAATCCCTTCTGAAGTTTTCCTTGGTCTTACAGAATTATGGAAAATATCGCTTGAAGTTATTGTTGCCATAGTATTTCTTTTTGCTTCTAGAAAGTTTTGGTTATATGCATTAAAATTTTATTCATCAGCCTCTAGCTAAATATTATTTAACACCCACTCTACAAAATTCCCTAATTCGTTGCTTACTTTTTAGATTAGACAAACTTGATAGTTTATTAAAATTAGTTTTAGATTTTTCAACAGATAAAAGCCTACAGTTGTAATCAATTTGATAATGTCTAGAAATTATTCCTAATTTTAGTGCAATATCACAAAATATAAATATTACTGCGAAAATAAAAAAAGCAGCAAATAAATTTAAAAATGACTTTTGAAAATTTTCATTTTCAGTTTTTAATTCAAACTTCATTACTTAACTATATGCTGAGGGCATTTAATTGCAGCAATAGCGACAGCTGTAACTTTAAAATTATCCGATTTTTCAATAACCTTTTTAACTTTTAAAGGTCCAAACTTATTGCTTGCATCACTATAAGAAAGAAGTAAAGATTTATAATTATCATGACCTAAATTACGATATTCGCAAAAATTATCTCCAACATAGTTCAATAAAGTTAGTAACGTTAATTCAATCATTAAAGCTTTTCAACTAACACAGTTCTTATGAATAATACAATGCATAACATTTTTAACAAGTTAAATTACTAAAAAAACATGAAAATTTGAGAAAAAAATTATAATCACAAAGTTTAAATTTGCAAAATTATTTATAAATTGTAAGATTCAGGCGAATGAAATACAACAAAGCACTACCTATAGTGTATTAATGATTCATTTTTTCACTACTGATAGGGGGTTGCAATTTTGAAGAAATTGGTTTAAAAATAAAGTTCCCCATCACCCGGCCTTACAATTGTGAGGCCCTTTTTTTTATGATTGATAATAAATAAGGTTCAATTAAAAGTATTGTTTAATACAATTATTAATTAGCAAGAATATATAATTAATGAATATAAATAAAAATGAATTTATCATTATTAACTGTTACAGCTGTTTTTGGTCTTTTTTTGACTACAACTTTATTGATATTAACAACTAGATAGATTAGTAAAAACTTACTGTGGATTTAATCAATAAACTTATCCCAACAAAAAGACAAACTGTCGTAAAACTTTTTTTTATTAATATATTCCCTTTTAACTTTGATAAGTGGGCTCCAAAATATCCCCCTGTAAATGAACCAACTATTAGTATTATTAATATATTTAATGGGATTGTACCCATTTTACTCAAAAAAATTGCTCCAGTAAAATTCCAAAAAATTCCCACTGTAAAGAACGTCAAACTTATAGCACGTAGAAAATCCATCCTAAAAGTATTTATTAAAAGTATCGTTACAAGTAATCCAGTTCCTGAAGAAATAGAGCCATTAATAATCCCAATTAGGAATATAAAAATTAAAAATCTAATTTTATGAATTAATTTAAGTTTTTTATTCCCAGGAACTAGACCCAAATCTGATTTAAGGATTGAGTATAAAGCTAATAATATTGTGAATATTCCTAAAAATAAGTATAAATACTTTTCTGATATAAATTTAACTATAGAGGCTCCAAAAATCACTCCAGGTAATCCAAAAATTAAAATTTGCAAACAAAGATAAATATCATTTCTTAAAGATTTGTAATTTCTTAATGAACCTCCCATACCTAGTGCAACTGTTGCTAGTTTATGGCTCGCCAAAGCCTGATAATAAGGAATACCAGATAAAATTAAAGCTGGCAATTGTATTAAACCTGCTCCACCTCCAGATATTGCTGAAAAAGTATTAGATAAAAATGATATAAAAAATATAGAGATGCTTTTATATAGATGATGATCAATATTATTCACTAAAGTTGTTAATAAATAAATCATTTAATATAAATGCAAATTTTAAAATAATGTGATTTCAAGAACAAACAAATTAATGACTTAATTTATTTTATCTTTTATATATCATTCATAGTTAAATAAAAACTGTTATTATCAAACAAAATTATCAAGAATATCATGCATAGAGAAGATGCAATTTACCTTGATCAACTATGTCCCAAAATAAGTAATAAAAATTGGAGAGAGTCACTTCATAAACTTACTAAATATAAATGCATTTATTGTGGTAAACCTTCAGAATCACTTGACCACCTTCATCCAAAGTCTAAAGGCGGAGTAAGTAGTACAAGTAATTGCGTACCTTGTTGTTTGTCATGTAACGGCAAAAAGTCAGATTCGGAAGTTCTTAGTTGGTACAGAACACAAGTTTTTTATGACCCTAGAAGATCTATGGCGATACGAGCGTGGTTCAATGATGATTTAAAGCTTGCTTCAGTTCTTTTAAACTACATTAATTAAACAATTAAATGAATTATTGAATAAGATTCAATAAAAAATTTATAAATAATCCTTAAATATAATTTTTTGTTTCATTGATTAATTTGAATTTTATTTAAATAGTTAGTTCGCCTGAAGAATTTATTTTATCATTTCTAAAAATTGCAATATTAGAATAATCATCTTTCCACATTATTGGAGAATCTATAACTTTTCTCTCAGGAGATTTTACTGAAAAAATTAAGCCAAATACAAAAAGAATGGTAATTAAGATTATTGTCATTACTAATTTGTCTGAAATATTATTCATAAGATTTATCTATCTAGAAAAATTTTTGTCAGGAGTGGTTTTTTGGTAAATTTCTAAAAAGTATGATTTAAAATATTCAACTCCCTCTTTTCCAATTAACCCGAAAGTCCATCCACAATTATTTACTACTTGCAGGGAAATTTGATTTGCCAAGTCATTTTGCTCAATCCATTTTTTTTGTGGGTTGTAGGAAAAAGATATAATGTTTTCTGTTTTTACGATAGCAGACTTCATTGCTTCATCTTTAGAAAAACCATTTTGAATAGCTTTACAATATTTTTTAGAGAAATTATTAGAAATTCTATTTTGAAGTAAATTAACACTAGGGTCCGATTTATCAAATGCTAACCCTATTGCAGGATTTAATAAAAAAACTGTAAGTAATAATAATCCCCAAAAGAACTTTAACAATAGCTATAAATCCATCTTATGTTTATTATATTATTATTTTTTTTCTACCTTTTCAATTGAATTTCAAAATTCTTAAAAACAAAATTTAATTTCAATTTATTAAAAATTAATATTATTGCAAAAGGTTCAGTAATAATATTCAGAGGTTTAATAGAACTACTAATATGTACGAACCATTGATGACATTGCTTTTTTTTCCAGATTGGACAAATGGCTTACCTTCTGACTTTTTAATATTGCATTTTTTCATTGGAGCTATTATATTCCCATTCAATATGATTCACGCCAAAGCCAGAAAATTTGACAGTCAGAATCCACAAGAAGCTGCCAATGGTTATAAAAATTCTGACACAACTACCTTCTTTGGATATGAAGAAGTTAATTAAATTTCAATAAAAGTTATTTAAGTAATCATTTTTTTAATGATAATTTTCCTAAATTCAAACTTAGATCTTAAAATATTTAGTCCTAGTGAACCCATAGGAATATTGATACTGTTTTTGGGATTAATATTTTCTGGTATGATTTTCTATATTATTTATGCTGTAAGTACTAATAAAGAATCACTTGAAGACAAGAAAATAAGAACTCAAAAGGAGTTTTTGCAAAAAGAAAAAATAGGAAAATTATTTCCTAAGAAAAAATAAATTTAATTGTTTTATTTCTAATAAGAAATTTATTAATATTATTAATTATTAAATCAGTTGGATCGAAAAACATTAATTTCAACTCATTTAAATCAAACATTGTTGTCTAAAAAATAAATATTAACAAGATTTTTTTTTTAATGAGACGTTAATAACTAAAATTTGTTTAGAAAATAGATATTTTCATAAGTAAAAAAAAATGTTAAAAATAAAGAAATAATTTAAAAATTTGGAGAATTCACCTCAATATTTATTCTTAGCGAGTGGAGTAAAGAATGGAGAGGGGTTTTGGATAGTGGGAGTCAAAAATTGTGATGAAATTATTCTTGAAGATAATACGCTTCTAGATTGCCATAGAAAAGAATTAATAGGAAATGAATCAGCAAAAGATATACTTTTCGCTATTAATTTAAACATTAATAATTTAATTAATGAAATAAAAAGTAAAAATTATTTAATTGAAAAACCCTCTATGGGTATTTCTTTTGATATACCACTTGATATCATGGAAACTATTTTTGATTTTTGGTTTGATATATATAAAAAACAAGAAGACTGGGAAACTTGTCTGGGTCTTCTTAAAGTTAGAAAAAGAATTTCCCTAACAAACCTTATTGAAAGTGAAAGTTTAAAGGGTAACTCTAAAAAATGGGCTATAAAAGTTGAAAATTTACATACATATCTACCAAATTCACATATTAATGAAAAACGTAATGATCCTATGTGGATATAATCTTCTTTTTGCAATGATAAATATGTTTACTTTGTATAAAATTTAAGTAAAAATAAAGATATTTATTAATTAAATATGAATAAGCCATATTCTTTTAGTAACGAACAAATGAACGGTGTTGTCGAGGACATTTACACTAACATAATTAAAGAATGTGAAGATTTAAAAAAGAAAACTAATTGCCCAAATGAGCAAATAGTTGCACTTTTAAGTGTAATAGCATCTAATTTCGCAACTAAAACTGAAAAAAGAAAAATTTAGGATGATTTATTATTTTACATGGAGCGAATTTGATAAGAGTGTAGAATACATAGCCAATGAATGTAAGTTTTTAAAGTTTTCTGGAATATATGGAGTTCCTCGCGGAGGTTTATGTCTTGCTGTAGCACTTAGCCATAAATTAAAAATAAAATTAATTACAGAACCAATAAAAAATTCACTAATAGTAGATGATATTTATGAAACTGGTATTACATTAAACACTTTCAAAGATATAGAAGGAGCGATGTTTTTTGTAATATTTAGTAAAATCAAACCAATATGGTGGAATACTGTAAATATATCAAAAAAAAATGAGTGGATTGTTTTTCCATGGGAAAACATTGTGAATTATCAAAGTGACCGAAACGAATACATCAAAAAAAGAGGTAAGGTTTGAAAAAAAAATTATATTTGGCTAATCCATAAGTTTTTTCTATATAGACAAAAAAATTTTGCGTAAATTTATTAATATCATTAATGAATTTAATATAGAAGTTTATGAACCATTTAAGAGGACAAAACATTTAATAAAGAAGGTAAGTGTCTATATAACTAGAAAAAAATTAATTTCAAAGACATAAAAAAATGCGATTACATTTTTGCTAACGTAAATAATACACCTGCTGATGAGGGTGTCATGATTGAAATTGGCATTACAATTGAACTGAAAAAGGAAATCGTTTTATTTAGGGTTGATTTTAGAGATTGTTCTGATAGCAATCAATACCAATTAAACCTCATGTTATTTTTTGGACTACCTCGGAAAAAATTTGCAAAAAACTATTTTGAATTATTACAACTTATAAAAAATAAAAAAAAGGGATTTCTAAAATGGTCAAGAAAATGAAAAATATGAATTTGAATTTTAATTAAAAATTCTCACAAGATGCTAGAATGTATTTTTATTTTTAGAATTTTGACACAAGTTACAGTTGGTGAAAATGAGGGTATTGAGTCTGCTCTTAGAAGATTTAAAAGACAAGTATCAAAATCAGGCATTTTTGCAGATTTAAAAAGACTTAGGCATCACGAAACACCTATTGAAAAATACAAAAGGAAATTACAACAAAGAAGAAAAGCTAGAAGAAGATAATTTAAACGAAAACTTATAAAGTTAATAAAATCTATTTATTGTTACTAGTCTTAATAAGTTAAAAATAAAAATTAATCATTTAAGCTTTTTGATCTTTTTAACAAGATTTATTCCTACTCCAGAAACAGCAAGGAGATCCTTCTCATCGGCAGCAATAACAGCTTTAGTTGTTTTATAACCAGCCTCATACAAAGCCTTAGCACTTTTAATTCCAACACCAGGAAGTTTGGTTAAACTTTCAATATTTTTTTTTGAATTAACTGTTTTTGTTTTTGTTTTTGTTTTTGTTTTTGTTTTTGTTTTTGATTTTGTTTTTGATGATTTTGAAGGAGTTGGTTTTTTTTCTTTCTTTAAAGGAGTTTCAGAGGTTGCTGAACTTTTAAATAGAATTGATTTTAGTTTACTTAAAAATTTAGAAATCATTGAAATATATAAGTAATAAAATTAAATCTCGATTAAAAATTAATTATCAAATTCAAATAAGAATTAAAAATTAATTTAAGATAATTGAAATTAAATTATTTACAATTATATAAAGACACATATTTAATATTAATGCAAGCTTACAAACCTTTACAACGAATTTTTAATTACTTTGGAGATATTTAAGAGTGAAAAATGTACTTATCAAAATTAAAAGTATTTACTAATATTAAAATTGCTTTCTTCAAAGAGAGAATAAGGAAAAATGAATATCCTATTTATAAGTGGTCCTTCTGGTAGCGGTAAAACAACATTATCAAATCAAATAATAGTAAAAATTAAAAATGGCATTGTTTTAAGAACAGATAATTATTACAAAACAGGGTTAATTAGTAAACTACTTTCAAAATTCATAAAAGGTTATTTTGATAAAAGTATAAGTTTTAATTACAAACTATTTAGAAAAGATTTTAATTTTATCATTAAGAATGGAATTTCAATCAATGAGAGATCATATAATTTTAAAAAGAAAGTAATAAAAAATTTCCAAAACGAGATAAAAAATATTAATTTTATAATTATTGAAGGTATTTTTGCTAAAGAATTCTCAAGCACTTTACATAATCAAAATTATTTTTTTTTTGAATTAAAAATTAATAAAAACGATTGTATGAATAGAGTTATCAAAAGAGATAAAAAAGAAAGAGGGAAGGCCACGAAAATAGCCATGGCAGATTTTATTGAATCATGGGATATTTACTACGATAAATTCAAAAAAAAATATTCTCATACAAATTCAAATGAATACATAATTACAAAAACTACTAACATTGATAATTTACTTAAAAATATATTTAATTTAAATTTTTAAATTTATTAGCTAATATTAAAGCACTCAGGATTGAACCTTCAATTCTCCCAAATCCATCACCTTCAAACCAATCTCCACAAAATCCAATCCTACATTTTTCACTTAATTGAAGAGATAATGGGACAGGACAACTAGAAGGTTGAGATGCTCTCCATTTCATAACAGATATTTTCTCATTCCCAGTTAATGGAATTATGGAAGCATTACTTTTAAAAATCTCATTGAAACTTTTAAATATTTTTTGTTTAAATAAGTCTTCATCTTTTGATTTAAGATAAGAATTAATTAAGTCTAATTCTTTTAAATGAATAACAATACCTAACTTGTTTTTATCTATTAACTGAAAGATAACTCTTTCAAATTTATATTTATTTTCTTGTGGTTTTGTTAAATAAAAATACCTATTTTTTTTTGTATAGAAGTCTTTATAACTATAATTTCCATTGGTATAAATTAATAAAGTCAACCTTGGAACAAATAATTGTTTTTCTAAATAGTTTAAGAGCGAATCAATTTTTTTATCAATATTTTGAGGAATAGCTTTTCTTAGAGGAATATGATTTGTTTTTAATATTTCTAATGACCTTTTATGCGCTAACAAATTAGTTGAACAAATAAGAAATTTAGATGTGAATTCCTCTCCATTTTTAGATTTTAAGTACCATTTATTATTATTGAATTTCAAATCAATTATTAAAGTTTCAAAATAAAAATCAATTTTGCCACTTAAATTATTTGATTCAATAATTTTTTTTGATAATCTCCCCATAGAAAATAAAGAAATATAATTTACGCCTCTAGAAAATTCAGATATATTTTCAGCTTCTTTATAAGAATACTTATCTAGTGAGACTGATTCTGAATCGTCAATTTTAATAAAATTTTTATCTAATAATTCATTAATATAACTTTCTAAAAGAAGATTATTTTTACTATTACATATATTTAAATTTGGAGCACCATGATTGAGTTCCCATCCTTTAAATCTTTTGCTGATTCTTGTACTTGCTCTCCCTCCAAGACCTCGCCCAACTTCAATCAAAGCGACATTCTTATTGATGTTATTTTGAAGATACTTGGAAGCAAAAACACATGCAGATATCCCTCCACCTATGATTAATAAATCGTATGTTAATTTACTTTTCATAAAATTAATATTAATAAAAATTATTTTCCATTTTGGAAAAAACTATAAACAGAAGCAAGTTTTTCTGATGAAAAAAAATCAGTTTCAATAATGGGAGTGATATTATTATTTTTATAAAAAAGAACTAAATCCTCAGTAAAACTATCAAAATCATTTAACGAAGATAGATAGTTATCTGATATATGAACACCTTTCCAAGGACGAAATTTAAACCTTGCTATAAATTGTTTTGAAGGAATTAATAAACTTCCATATAGATTTAATTTTTCATATTTTGAAGCTCTCTTAAGAAAATTAAATTCTTTTTGAAGAACATTAATATCCGTCCCGAATTGGAACCAAATTGAATTTACCAAACCAGAAGAAATTTTACTATTTAGCCTTTCTCTCTCTGAAGAAATACTATAGTATTTTTTTAAATATGGATTATAAGCTATTCCTAATTTAACTTTTAAATTTTTTTCTTTTTTTATATTGTTTAAAACAGTAATTGTATCAAAGTTTTTTTTCTTATTAGATCCTGAAATAAGAAGAATTTCATAATTTCTATTTGAATAAGATTTTTTTAGAAATTCTAAAAAATCTTGATACGATTTTTCCTTACTTTTAGAGTATTGATGGGAAAGACTATAATGATAAGTTACTTTAAATTCTGGAAAGTTTTTTGAAATATATTTAATAGTTGAATTAAATAATTCTTTCTTAATCTCACCCTTACAGGGAATGTTGATATTTTTTATTTTATTAAATTTGCAGAACCTAAGTTGATTTTCTAACTGATAAATATTTTTAAATGACAACTCAAACCTTAGATTGTTAATCATTTATTAGTGAAAATCTTCTATAGACTATTATCTTAACGAAAACATGCATCTGCTATGATTCTTATTTTTGAAGGCATTTTTCTATTTCTACTCTTTATAAAATAACTGGGAGAAATTTCCAATACCGTTTTAAAAGAAATTTCATCTTCAGATGATTTTTCAATAATTTTAAAGAGACATTTCCAGTTCTTTGAATTTATTATTCCTGGCCATGATAAATAAATGCCTGTAAAAATCCCTAAAACTAGAAGGAAAAATGATCTCATATTTAAAACACTCAATGTAATTAAATAATATAAACTTAAAATAAAAGTACAAATTCATATGAAAATAGTTAATAAAATTCTTATTATTTGGGCACATTATTAAATCATAAAAGTTTTTGATGAACTCGAGAGGTTAGAATATCAAAAAATATTATTTAAGAATATGGCAAGCCAAGATTATTTAATTGCAATAGCATTAATAGAGCAAAACCTTGTTAGAGCAATGCCTCTTGGAGGGAAAGAAATTAAAGATGATTTAAATGAAGCAGAAAATTTCAAGAAACTTGGAGAAGAGATAATTTTAAATCTTCTATTAAGAGTTTTTCAAAGAAGTGATGAAGGTGCATTGAAAAGGGCATCTGAAGATAAAGGATTACTCTTAGTTCATATGCACCCAAAAAGGATGCAGAAAGAGCTTCCATTTATTAAATCTGAATGGATAAGAGATGGTGATACACAACAATTCTTAAAATACTTAGGCAATCTTTCCAAAGAGGTATGGACTGCATCATTTGTAAAGTACAAAGGTATTGAATTTACATCTATCTCAAAAAATGAAGAAATCTAAATTATATTTGTAAATTTTTTTTAAAGGGTCTCTTTTTTTAAATTATTATCTTGCTTAGAAACTCTATAACAATTTTTACCATTACCAAAATCTATTGAGGAATATTCAAAATCATTTCTGATATGCAAGGCACAATTACCTTCAATACAGATACAAGATTTAATAATTTCCCTTTTAACAAGATTATTAACGTAAGGTTCCCTCTCTTTTTCTTCATCGAAGTGGGGGCAAGCAATATCATTAATCATTCCTAGACAATTCATTATCGTCAATTCTTTGGCAAAAGAATCAGTAATACCTTTATTAAACCAACAGATGGCACCAGCACTTACACCACTCATTACAATTCCTTTTTCATAAGCATTTTGTAAGATTTCATGTAGATTCCACTCCTTCCAAACTGCTAGCATACTTTTTGTATTCCCTCCGCCAACATAAATGATATCTTGATTTAAAACCTTCTCCTCTAAGTTTTCTGTTCTAGAGAAAAAATCAATATGGCTTGTTATGCAATCTAGTTGTGAAAAAGCTCTATAAAAATTTAATTTATATAAGCTACTATCGCCAGATGCTGTCGGTATGAAGCAAACTTTTGATCTTTTTTTACTGGTTAAAGAAATTATGTATTTTTCAATTTCAAGAGAACCTAAAGAACGTCCAAAACCTCCTCCACCAATAGCAACTATATTTTTACTATGCATTTAAAAGAAATGATTTATTTATGAATTTAAGACAAATTACCACTAAAGATCAACTTGAATTAAAGAAGGTTTATTTTGATTCAATTCAATCATTAGATGAAAAAATATATAGTCAGGAACAAAAAAGAGCATGGGCAAGCAACGCTTGGGATAATCCTAATTTCGATAAGTCAATAAAGAAAGGGAAAGGATGGCTTTTAAGTGAACAAGGAATAATTATTGCTTTTGCCTTAAGATATCCCGATAATAGAATTTCGTTATTTTACTGTAAAGGTAAATATCAAAGAAAAGGTTACGGCTCTAGTTTACTTTATAAATTAGAAGATGAAGCCAAGAAAGAAGGTTGGGATTCTATTTCTACTGAAGCAAGTTTAATAAGTTATAAATTATTTCTTAAACACAAATGGGAAATTATTCGTAAAGAAAAACTAACTATAAATAACATTTTTTTTGAAAGGTATAAAATGATTAAAATTATAAATTTGAATAAATAATGTTTAATACAAGAAAGGGGATATTACTTATTAAAAGAATGCTAATTTGGACTTTATACTTTTTCTCAGGATTTATACTTTATTCAAACAAAGGGAGTTTAAATGTTAATTTAATTACTTTTTCTAGAATTGTTTATCCGTTATCTATTTTTTGGCTACAAATAAGAATTAAGAAAAGAACCAATTTTCTCCCCATAGATTCGAAGATGAAAACTTCAGAGTTATGGTTTAATTTATTACCCGTTATTGCATCACTTTTTACA
>NZ_CACOFR010000013.1 GCF_902626525.1 uncultured Prochlorococcus sp. | reverse complement strand
GGAGATTCAGGTTCAGGTAAATCTCTGATTTTAGATTCATTAAATGTTTTATTTGGTGGAACTAATATACCTTTAAAGCATTTGATTCGTCCAGGAAAAGATCGATGTATCATCGAGGCAAAATTTTCTTCTTCTCTTCAAATTAACAAATGGTTAATTAGTAACGGTTTTGAAAGTAGTTATTCAGAACTTAAAATCAAAAGAGAATCATATATCAAGAATGATAAAATATTATCTAAATATAGACTCAATGACTTATCGATTAATAAACAATCTTTGGAAGAACTTGGATTTTTATTAATAGATTTTGCAGGTCAATCAGATACTTTTATATTTGATTCTTTAGAAAAGAGAAGATTAATTATTGATGATCTATGTTCTCAAAAATTGAATGATATAAATGCAAAGATTAAGAAAATATGGGGAGAAAAAGAGATTCTAAAACTATTAATTAAAGAAAAAATTGAATTGTCTAGGAAACAAGAGGAAAATAATTTAGCAACTAAAGAAATGTTAAAAATTTTAGAACAAGCTGATATAAATTCCAATGAAGAAATCTTTGAATTAGAATCACTTGAGAATAAACTTGTAAATAATCTTGAAATAAATAATTCAATTAAAGCCTCTTTAGACAATCTAAAGAATTTCAGTCATGAGGAACCATCAGTAGAGCTTTTAATAAATCAATCAATTAAAAATCTTAATAGAGTAGCCGATTTTGATTTAAAAATTGAAAAATTTAGAGAGCAGTTATTACAAATTCAATCTTCAGTGGAAGATTTAATTTTTTCCTTTAAATCTTTTTTAGAAGATATAGAAAATAATGAATCTAATCTTCCAGAGATACAAAAAAGATTATTTTTTTTAAAAAACTTAGAAAGAACTTTTTCAATGGATTTATCTCAACTAATTGAAAAGCGTAATCAATTAAAAACATATTTTCAAAAAAACCATTTAAATGATGATATTCGTTGTATGGAAGATCAAATAAAAAAATTACAAAGTAATTTAAATTCACTTTTTATTATTCAGTCTGATCAAAGAAAAAATACTGCTAAAGAGTTACAAAATTCAGTGATTTCTATTTTAAGGAATTTAGGTTTAGAAAATGCAAATTTTTCAATTCAATTTTCTCAGTGTAATCCATCCAGAGATGGAATTGATAATATAAATTTTTTGTTTTCGGCTAATCCTGATCAAAAGCTCGCTCCTTTATCAAGTGTTATATCTGGGGGAGAAATGTCGAGATTTTTATTGGCTCTTAAATCTAGTATCTCCAAAAAACCAAATACTTTCTTTTTCGACGAAATTGATAATGGTTTAAGCGGTAAATCCTTATTTTCTTTGGTTAACCTTATTAAAGAAATTTCTAAAGGGCAACAGGTTTTATGTATTACACATCAGCCTTTTTTAGCAGCAGTAGGTTCAGCTCATTTCAAAGTTAATAAAAATGTAATTAATGAAATAACTTATACTTCAATATCAAAATTGACCTCAAAAAAAGAGAGAAAACATGAATTAATAGAATTGATTGGTGGAGGTTTTGTTGCAGCAAATGATTACGCTTCAAGACTTCTTGATCAAGAAGCTGCATAAAACAGAAAAAATTCCATTATAATAGCTTTTTTAAATCATATATAGATTTAAACATGGTTATAAAAATCGATAATGTTTTTGAAGAGGATAATTCAATAAATATAAGGGGAGCTCGTCAACATAATTTAAAAAATATTGATCTTTCTCTGCCTAGAAATAAATTTATAGTTTTTACTGGTGTTAGTGGAAGTGGGAAAAGTTCATTGGCTTTCGATACTATTTTTGCTGAAGGTCAAAGAAGATATGTTGAGAGTCTCTCAGCATATGCAAGACAATTTTTGGGTCAAGTAGATAAACCAGATGTTGATAATATAGAGGGTTTATCGCCTGCAATTTCAATTGATCAAAAATCTACAAGTCATAATCCAAGATCAACAGTTGGAACAGTAACAGAGATACAAGATTATCTAAGATTATTATTTGGCCGTGCTGGTGAGCCTCATTGTCATCACTGTGGGATTCCAATTGCTCCTCAAACAATCGATGAAATGGTTGATCAAATTCTTCTATTGCCAGAGGGTACAAGATACCAATTATTAGCTCCTGTTGTGAGGGGGAAGAAAGGAACACACACAAAATTAATAAGTGGATTAGCCGCTGAGGGCTTTGCAAGGGTAAGAATTAACGGTGAGGTGAGAGAACTTGCTGATAGTATTGAATTAGATAAAAACCAAATTCATAATATCGAGGTAGTAGTTGATAGATTAATTGCAAGGGATGGAATACAAGAAAGATTGAATGACTCTCTACAAACCTGTCTTAAAAGAGGCGATGGTTTAGCAATTGTAGAAGTTGTTCCAAAAAAAGGAGAAAAATTACCCCTTAACTTAGAGAGAGAAAAATTATATTCAGAAAATTATGCTTGTCCTGTTCATGGTTCTATTGTAGAAGAACTTTCTCCTAGATTATTTTCTTTTAATAGCCCTTATGGAGCCTGTCCAGACTGTCATGGGATTGGTTATTTGAAAAAATTTACTGCAGATAGAGTTATACCTGAAAAAACATTACCTGTTTATGCTGCAATAGCTCCTTGGAGTGAAAAAGATAATACTTATTATTTTTCTTTACTTTATTCTGTAGGACAAGCTTATGGTTTTGAATTAAAAACGCCTTGGAAAGATTTAAGTGATTTGCAAAAAAATGTTCTACTTTTAGGATCAGATAAACCTATATTAATTCAAGCTGATAGTCGTTTTAAAACGTCAAGTGGTTTTGAAAGACCTTTTGAAGGGATCTTACCAATATTGGAGAGGCAATTGAATGAAGCTAATGGAGAATCAGTTAAACAAAAATTAGAAAAGTACTTAGAATTGGTACCTTGTAAAACATGTTTTGGGAAAAGATTAAGACCTGAGGCTTTGGCAGTTAAACTTGGTCCTTATAACATTACTGATTTAACCTCTATAAGCGTTTCTGAAACCCTAACTCATATTGAGCTAATAATGGGATTAGGTAATACCAAGAAGAAAACAATATCTTTATCAGAAAAACAAAAGCAGATCGGTGAGTTAGTTTTAAAAGAGATTCGTTTACGTTTGCAGTTTCTAATTAATGTAGGTTTAGATTATTTAACTTTAGATAGGCCTGCAATGACTTTGTCTGGTGGAGAGGCTCAGCGAATTAGATTAGCTACGCAAATAGGAGCAGGTCTTACTGGTGTTTTATATGTATTAGATGAGCCAAGTATTGGTTTACACCAGAGAGATAACGATAGATTATTAGAAACATTAAAAAGCTTAAGAGACTTAGGAAATACTTTAGTTGTTGTTGAGCATGATGAAGATACTATGAAATCCGCAGATTATTTAGTAGATATTGGACCAGGAGCAGGAGTTTATGGTGGTGAAATTATTGCCAAAGGATCATATGAAGATGTTTTGAAATCAGAGAGGTCACTAACTGGAGCTTATCTTAGTGGCAGGAAGTCAATTCCTACTCCAAAAGAACGTAGATCATCTGTTAAAAAAAGTTTAATTTTAAATAATTGTGTTAAAAATAATTTAAAAAATATATCTGTAGAATTTCCTTTGGGAAGATTAGTTTCTGTCACTGGTGTAAGTGGAAGTGGAAAAAGTACTTTAATCAATGAATTACTTCACCCTGCTTTGTGTCATTCTCTAGGATTAAAAGTTCCTTTTCCTCAAGGAGTAAAAGAGTTAAAAGGTATCAAAGCAATTGATAAAGTTATTGTTATTGATCAATCGCCAATTGGGAGAACACCTAGATCAAATCCTGCTACTTATACAGGTGCATTTGATCCTATAAGGCAGATATTTACTGCAACAGTAGAAGCAAAAGCAAGGGGTTATCAGGCTGGCCAATTTAGTTTTAATGTAAAAGGAGGAAGATGCGAGGCGTGTAAAGGCCAGGGAGTCAATATTATCGAAATGAATTTTTTACCTGACGTGTATGTTCAATGTGAAGTTTGCAAAGGAGCTCGTTTTAATAGGGAAACTCTTCAAGTTAAATATAAAGGTTTTAATATATCTGATGTCTTAGAGATGACTGTCGAACAAGCTGCAGAAACTTTTTCTGCCATACCACAAGCTGCTGATAGATTATCTACATTGGTAGATGTTGGTTTAGGTTATGTCAAATTAGGCCAGCCAGCTCCAACATTATCTGGTGGAGAGGCTCAAAGAGTTAAGCTTGCTACAGAATTATCTAAAAGGGCCACTGGAAAAACTTTGTATTTGATTGATGAACCAACTACAGGATTAAGTTTTTATGATGTTCATAAGTTAATGGATGTTATACAACGCCTAGTAGATAAAGGTAATTCTGTGATTGTTATCGAACATAACTTAGATGTAATTAGATGTTCGGACTGGATCATTGACTTAGGACCTGACGGGGGTGATAAAGGTGGTGAAATTATTGCAGAAGGTATACCGGAGGATGTAGCTAAACATCCTTCTAGCCATACAGCAAAATATCTCAAAAAGGTTCTTAAATAAAAAATACTTGTTGTATTTCTTTGTATTTTTAAATTTTTGAAGAAATAGAAAGGTTCCTTAAAGTTCTTTAAAGTATGTCTGTAGCTAGTTTTTGAAAAACTTTAGAACTAAAAAACTTTCAAATCATAATGCTTTCTTAAGATTTCCCTTTGTAAATTCAGTCTATTTGTATATGAGCAACTGATCTGAGGATTTGCTAAATGAAGTTAAAATTTTTACATTTACATTTACATGGCCTTATACGCTCAAAAAATCTTGAATTGGGAAGAGATGCAGATACTGGGGGGCAAACACAATATGTTTTAGAATTAGTAAAAAGTCTAGCTAATACTTCTGATGTTGATCAAGTAGATTTAGTAACTCGTTTAATCAAAGACACTAAAGTAGATTATGACTATTCACAAGAAGAAGAATTTGTAGAGCCTGGAGTTAGAATTTTAAGATTTAAATTTGGACCTAATAAATATTTAAGAAAAGAATTACTTTGGCCCTATCTAGACGAATTATCTGAAAGTCTTATTTCTTATTATAAAAAAAATTATAAGCCTAATTTTATTCATGCTCATTATGCAGATGCTGGATATGTAGGCGTAAAACTAAGTAAATCCTTAAATATCCCACTTATTTTTACTGGTCATTCTTTAGGAAGAGAAAAACAGAGGAAATTGCTTGATACTGGTTTAAAAATAAATCAAATAGAAAAGCTTTATTCCATAAGTAAAAGAATTGACGCAGAAGAAAAAGCGTTAAAATCTGCTGATATTGTTGTAACAAGTACTAAACAAGAGTCGGTTTATCAATACTCCCAATATTTTTCTTTTTCATCTCGTAAAGCTAAGGTGATTCCACCAGGAGTTGATCATAATAAGTTTCACCATGTTCACTCGACTACAGAGACAGCTGAAATTGATAATATGATGAAACCTTTCTTAAAGGATTTGACAAAGCCTGCGTTATTGACTATTTCAAGAGCTGTTCGTAGGAAAAATATTCCTTCTTTGATTGAAGCATATGGAAGATCTGAAAAATTAAAGAGAAAAACTAATTTGATCTTGATTTTGGGTTGTCGAGATAGTACTTCAAAACTTGATTCTCAACAAAAAGATGTTTTCTATAATATTTTTGAAACGATTGATAAATATAATTTGTATGGAAAGGTAGCTTATCCAAAAAAGCATCTTCCAAGTCAGATACCTGCTTTATATAGATGGGCAGCTAGTAGGGGAGGAATCTTTGTTAATCCAGCTTTAACGGAGCCTTTTGGTTTAACGTTGCTTGAAGCTTCTTCATGTGGTTTGCCAATAATATCTACAGATGATGGTGGGCCTAAAGAAATTCACTCTAAATGTGATAATGGACTTTTAGTAGATGTTAATGATATTAATAAATTGAAAGTTATTCTTGAAAAAGGAATTGTCAACAATGCTCAATGGAAATTATGGAGTAGAAATGGAATTGAAGGAGTTAATAGGCACTTTAGTTGGAATACTCATGTAAGAAATTATCTATCAATACTCACAGAAGAGTTTTTAAGATCTAGTAATGTTTCCTCATCTTGTATTAAACAGAGTTGCTTAAAAGGAAGTTCTTCGCTTATAAAACCCCATTGATTAAATACTTTAGGATCAGTATGAATAATTAGTTGATTGTTTGATGTTTTTTTTAGTTTGAAACCTTTTTTAGATAATTTTTTCATTAAGTTTGCAGTCTCTTCAAATCTTGATGCCATAGCTTCAAGACTAGAACAGTCACTTGTTAATCCATTATCTTTCCATGTAAAAAAACTCATAACAAATTCTTTATAGATTGATTTTTAAAACTATACCTAAAATCACCAGTAAAATGTTGATTTTCCAAAAATTTTCAACTATTTTGTGTTCTTTAACTCCTTTAAGTTCAAAATGGTGATGAAGTGGTGCCATTAAAAATATACGCTTTCCTTTACAAAATAATTGTTTTGTAATTTTAAAATAACCTACTTGAATCATTACTGATAAAGATTCAATAATGAAGATTCCAGAGAAAATAGATAAGGTAAAAACACTATTTGTTAATAATGCTATAGAACCCAGAATTGCTCCAATACTTAAAGATCCTGTATCCCCCATAAATATTTTTGCAGGATAACTATTGAACTTGAGAAATCCTAAACATATTCCAGACATTGCATAACACAAGATACTAAAAACAATAAGTTCTTGTTGTTGTTTCAATAATATTTCTGTTCCCAATCCATAAAAGACAATTGCACTACATCCAGCCGCTAGTCCATCTAGTCCATCAGATATATTTACTGAATTGCTTAAGCCAACCAATACCAAAAAAGAAATGGGAAATATAAAAATATTAGTATTTATGCCAAATGAGTCAGTTACTGTAATTAAAGGATTTATTAAATCTTTTTCATATGCTAAAAATATAAAAACTGTTGAAATCATACTTTGTAAGATGAATTTTTCTTTTGTTTTTAATCCAGTATTTACTTTTTTTTTAATACTTAAATAATCATCTAAAAAACCTGTAATGAAGAAAGCACAAATAGTAATTAATAAAAGTAATAATTTTTGAGAACTTAAATTTATATATATTATTAAAAGAAATATTAAAAAAGGTACTATTATAAAAACCCCTCCCATTGTAGGTGTATTGCTTTTTTTATAGTGACCAGCAGGACCTTCAGTTCTGATATTTTGTAATAAATCTAAGTTTTTGATTATTTTTAGACCATTCTTTGTTGCAAATAAAGAAATAAAAAAAAATAATGTGTAAATCCCTATAAAAATAAAACTATTAAAAATATAGGAGGTAACTAATAAAGCGAAAGTATTTAATATTAGTAATGATTTAAAGTTGAAATTGTTAATCTTCCCAATCATCTTCTGAAGGGTCTTCTTCAGTTTTATAATCTTCTTTTTCCCCCATAAGTGCTGAGAGTTCTTCTTCTTCTATTGTGCTAATTTCTTGAGAATCTCCTTCTTGTTCAGCGACAAGCCTTCCTGTATTTTCAAGCCAAGATAGCAGATCTGGTTCATCTCTTAATGGCAATACTGGAGCTGGATCATCTCTGTGGAAGCAAGTTAAAGCTGGGTTTACTTCAGAAATATCGTCTAATCTAATTTTTAGTTTATCTGAGTCCATTAAATGTTATGTTCTACATATAAGATAATACATAATGATGCACACGAAAAACTTTGTTTGATAAAGGAAATTTAAAATACTTTCTAATTTGGTCAATTTCATTGTTATTGTCTGGATTATTTAAACTTATAGGTTATTTACATTCCAATGTTTTATTAATTAATAATTTGCATCTCTTATTACTAGTTTTTGGCCCAGCTCTTTTAGTTACAATAATATTAGTTTCAAATAAATTTTCAAATTCTTAATTACGTCAAAAATTTAAATTTATGGAGCAAATTTATTAAATGCAGCAGGTAAAAAAAGTTGTACTAGCCTATTCTGGTGGCGTTGATACAAGTGTTTGCATTCCTTATTTAAAGAATGAATATGGTATTTCAGAAGTTGTTACTTTTGTGGCAGATCTTGGACAAGGCGAAGATTTAGAATTTATTAGACAAAAAGCATTAAATTCTGGCGCATCCAAATCAATTGTCGGTGATTTAGTTAATAGTTTTGTTGAAAGATACGCTTTTCCAGCTATTAGAGCAAATTCATTATATTTAGAGAAATATCCTCTATCTACAGCGCTTGCTCGGCCTTTAATTGCTGAAAATCTCGTCAATATAGCGAGAGAGATTAATGCTGATGCGGTTGCTCATGGATGTACTGGTAAAGGGAATGATCAAATTCGATTTGATTTGGCAATAAGAGCTTTAGGCCCTGATTTAAAAATAATTACTCCTGCAAGGGAATGGAATATGAGTAGGGAAGAAGCAATATTGTATGGCGAAAAATTTGGTATCCCTGCACCAGTATCAAAAAAATCACCATATTCAATTGATGTAAACCTTCTTGGTAGGAGTATTGAAGCGGGTATATTAGAGGATCCAATGCAAGAAGCACCTGAAGAGATTTTTTCAATGACTTCGTCAATTGATAATTCACCTGATTCTCCTTTAGATGTTGAAATTGTTTTTAAAAATGGGTTTCCTGTTGGTATAAATGATGAAGTTTTATCTCCAGTGGAGATTATTAAAAAGGCTAATCATTTTGCTGGTGAAAATGGTTTTGGAAGAATAGATATGATGGAAGATCGAGTAGTAGGAATCAAAAGTAGAGAGATTTATGAAACACCTGGTCTTTTACTATTAATTAAAGCTCATAAAGAATTAGAAAGTATTACATTAAACCCAGATGTCATTGACTTTAAAGGAATAGTTGAGAAAAAATGGAGTCAATTAGTTTATCAAGGGTTTTGGTTTGGTCCTCTTAAGGATAGTTTAGATGCTTTTATTTCATCGACTCAAAGTTCTGTAAATGGAAGGGTAAAGATTAGATTACATAAGGGTAATGCAATAGTTATTGGAAGATTATCGGAAAATAACTCATTATATAGAGAAGATTTAGCAACGTATAGTAGAGATGATATTTTTAATCATTCTTTAGCCGAGGGTTTTATATATATGTGGGGGATGTCTAATAAAATATGGGCAGAGTTAAATTCAAGAGAGGCTGATTAAAATTTAGGATGATGTATTTTCCTTGATTTTAGAATCGTCTTTTTTTGCAGTTGAATTTTCAGAATTTGTTATCTCTTGTTTTTCATCAGTTTCATCTTTAGCTTCTAGATTATCTTTATTTTCTGATTGACCTGTATTTTTATTGGAAGGTCTTGGTGCTGGTAGCGGTCCTTCTTGTTTAACGGTCATGTATCTTATAACATCTTCACTGAGTCTCATTGCTTTTTCAATATTGAAAATATGTTGTCCATCACCTTGATGACTCAATTGGACGTATATACCTTCTCTATGTTTTTTTATTTGATAAGCTAATCTTCTCTTGCCTCTCATTTGACTATCGAGGATAATACCGCCAAATTTTTTTAAAAGTTTATTGTATTTATCAATGTGATTAGTAACTTCATCTTCCGCAATATCTGGGCGGAGGATGTACATGGTTTCGTAGTAAGATTGTTGATCATTCATAGTTTCAGACAAGGTCTTTGGCTCACTAATTAACGTGATGAGCGTCTGTTCATTATTTACGATACATTACGATGGGCAATTTCTTAAAAACTAGCTCTTTTTTATAGATATTTTTTTAATGCGTCATTCATAATATGAAAAGGAACTTCTAAACCATTGGTCCAAAATGATAATGATTTTAATCCTTGAGCAACCAGCATTTGCAAACCATCGATAGTCATACAACCTTTTTTGGCACTTAATTTTAAAAGAGGAGTAGGAGCAGGATTGTAAATTAAATCGTAAACTATTGTTTTCGAATTAAGGGATTTCCAAAAAGTATCTCCATAGGGCAATATATTTTTTTCAGGTGTAGCCGTTTTCATACCCACTGGCGTTGTATTTACAATTAAATCTGCTTCTTCAATCAAATTTTGAGTTCCATGATTATTATCTAATAAACCCTGAATAGTAATTTGATCTGCAAAATTTTTAATTAATTCATCAAGTGATGTTTTGTTACGAGAGACTACTGAAATAGTTGAAAAATTTAAATTTATCAATCCCTGTATGACAGATCTTGCTGCACCTCCTGAGCCAAGTACTAATGATTTTTTCCTTGTCAAATTTAAGGATTTTAATGGATAAATAAATCCTTCTACATCTGTATTAGTAGCACTCCATTCTTTTTTAGAATTTAATTTAAGAGTATTAATTGCTTTTAATTGATTAGCAATAGGAGATATTTCACTGCAAATATCAAATACTTTCTTTTTATAAGGAATAGTAATATTTAAACCTTTACAATTAATTTTTTTTAGAGAATTGAGGACTAACACTAGATCATCATTGCTACAAGGTATCGCAATATAAATTAAATCTAGGCCTAGATATTGAAGGGCAGCATTTTGCATGATTGGTGATAAAGAATGGCTTACTGGATTGCCAATTAATGCAATAAAAGATGTCTTACTTGTAATCATGTTTTAAAAATTTTTAAAAAAATTACGATCTGTTCGGGAACCACACCCCGTCTTTGAGTAACAATAATGTCGCCGATGACCGATTATGGAGAAGATTAAATATGAGAATTTACCCATG
This sequence comes from uncultured Prochlorococcus sp., assembly GCF_902626525.1. Taxonomy (GTDB): domain Bacteria; phylum Cyanobacteriota; class Cyanobacteriia; order PCC-6307; family Cyanobiaceae; genus Prochlorococcus_A. The sequence goes on along the minus strand of NZ_CACOFR010000013.1, from coordinate 32,612 downwards.
GGTAAGGTTGTAGGAATTGATTTAGGAACAACTAATAGTTGTGTTGCTGTAATGGAAGGTGGTAAACCCACTGTAATAGCAAATGCGGAGGGTTTCAGAACTACTCCATCAGTTGTTGCATATACAAAAAATCAAGATCAATTAGTAGGACAGATTGCAAAAAGACAAGCTGTTATGAATCCTGAAAATACATTTTATTCTGCAAAGCGTTTTGTAGGCAGAAGAGTCGACGAAGTTAATGAAGAATCTAAAGAAGTTAGTTACAGCGTTGAAAAATCTGGTTCTAGTGTCAAATTAAAGTGTCCTGTTTTGGATAAGCAGTTTTCTCCTGAAGAGGTAAGTTCTCAAGTTTTAAGAAAGTTGGCTGATGACGCCGGGAAATATCTTGGTGAAAAAGTTACTCAGGCTGTAATTACAGTCCCAGCTTATTTTAACGATTCACAAAGACAGGCTACAAAAGATGCAGGAAAGATTGCAGGTTTAGAAGTCCTTAGAATTGTAAATGAACCTACTGCCGCCGCTTTAGCATATGGTTTGGATAAAGAAAATGAAAAAATACTTGTTTTTGATTTAGGAGGGGGAACATTTGATGTCTCAGTTATTGAAGCTGGGGATGGAGTAACTGAAGTTTTATCTACATCAGGAGATACTCATCTTGGCGGTGATGATTTTGATAGATGTATAGTTGATCATCTTGCTAGTACTTTTAAATCAAATGAAGGGATTGATCTTAGACAAGATAAGCAAGCCTTACAAAGACTTACTGAAGCGGCAGAAAAAGCAAAAATCGAGCTTTCAAATGCTACGCAAAGTGAAATCAATTTACCTTTTATCACCGCGACTCCTGAAGGTCCTAAACATTTGGATTTGAACTTGACTCGAGCAAAGTTTGAAGAATTAGCTGCTTCTCTAATTGATAGGTGTAAAACTCCAGTTGAGAGAGCTATTAGTGATGCAAAAATCTCTACTAGTGAAATTGACGAAGTAGTTATGGTGGGAGGTTCATCTAGAATTCCTGCTGTTTTGGATTTAGTTAAAAAAATTATAGGTAAGGAACCTAACCAAACTGTAAATCCTGATGAAGTAGTTGCTGTTGGAGCTGCTATTCAGGGAGGCGTTTTAGCAGGTGAAGTCAAAGATATATTATTGCTTGATGTTACTCCACTTTCCTTAGGAGTAGAGACTTTAGGAGGAGTTATGACAAAAATGATTAATCGAAATACTACAGTGCCTACTAAGAAATCCGAGACATATTCAACTGCGGTAGATGGTCAAACAAATGTTGAAATTCATGTATTACAGGGTGAAAGGGAAATGGCATCTAACAATAAGAGTCTAGGGACTTTTAGATTGGATGGTATTCCCTCAGCACCAAGGGGTGTTCCGCAAATTGAAGTTACATTTGATATTGATGCAAACGGTATTCTTAGCGTCACAGCTAAAGATAAGGGTAGTGGTAAAGAACAAAGTATTTCCATAACTGGTGCTTCTACCCTCTCCGATAACGAGGTGGAGAAGATGGTAAAAGATGCAGAAACTAATGCATCTGCAGATAAAGAAAAAAGAGAAAAAATCGATTTAAAAAATCAGGCTGAAACACTTGTTTATCAAACAGAAAAGCAACTTGGTGAACTAGGAGATAAAATAGATTCTGCAGCAAAGTCTAAGGTTGAAGAGAAAAGTAACGCTTTAAAAGAGGCAATATCAAAAGAAGATTATGATTTAATGAAAAAACTTCTCGAAGAGCTTCAACAAGAACTTTACGCAGTTGGTTCATCTGTTTATCAGCAACCGGGTAATCAGCCACCATCACCAGGTGCAGCAGGGGGTCCTGACCAAAGTGATTCAAACGAAAAAGGTGGAGATGATGTAATTGATGCAGATTTTACTGAAACAAAAGATTAGTAAATATAATTTTTAATTTCATTAGCGACCCATTTAGAACAAACAGGAGCAAGTAAAATCCCATTTTTATAAAAACCAGTACATATAATTAGTCCATCTTCAAGATTTTTCATTATTGGTGAAGGTTCACCATCTGGTCTTGACCTTATTCCAAACCATTTTTTAGAAATTTTTGCTTTCATCAGCCAATTTGGTTTTTCATCGAGAAAATTTGTGAGTTTTTCGAATGTATTTTCTTCTGGCTTCGTACTATATTCGTCAGTCGATCCAATAATTAGCTTATTTCTTGATTTTAGAATTATATTTTTACCATTTATATTGAATTGTTTTGGAAGCGATAATAAATCAACTTCTTTATCATTTATCTCAATTTCCATAGCTTGACCTAAAACAGGTTTTAATTTGATGTTGTGAGATAGGTTATCTATTAAATCAATTGCTTTTAGTGAATTACACAAAATAATAATGTCAGATTTGATGTTTTCATTATTTCTTGTTGTAGCAATCCATTGATTATTTGATTTTTTTATTTTTATTATTTCTCCTCGTAAATAATTTACTTTTTTATGTTTTAGATATTTATCTAATGTTTGAAGTAATGACAAAGCATTTATTCTTCCATCTTTGAAGGAAATCATTCCTTTTATATTTTTTGTATGGAAGGCTTTATTTATATTATTTATAAATATTGAGTCTTTTCCTAAAATTCGTAAGTTTTCATCATTATTTTCATAAATAAATTTCTCTAATTTTTTGAACTTCTCTTCATTAGTAGTTAGTTGTATTAGTGGTTTTTCGATATTTAATTCACAATTAAATTTTTGCAAGAATTTAATCCATTGTGGCCACAATTCAATGCTTTTTTTCCTGAGATCCCAACTTCTACCTCTTCTTTTTTGATACATATTACCCATTAGCAAGCCTAAAGCTGCATTGCTACTATTTTGGAGTTGAGTTGGATCTATTATTGTTATCTTGAACCCTAATTCTGATAATTCTAAAGCGTTAAATTTTCCAATAATCCCAGATCCAATAATAACTATGTGTGCTTTTTGAAAATTTTCTTTTAAGCTTTTCATTGATATATTAGATATGCTTGCTTATTTGACTTAATAGTTAAAGATTTTTTGGAACATCCTTCAATTATATTCAAAATTGTTTGTCCGGATCGTCCTGGTCTTGTAAGTTTACTTACGAGTTGGATTTCAAATTACGGTGGAAACATAAAACATTCCGATCATCATACAGATCAAGATGCAGGTTTGTTTCTTAGTCGAATTGAATGGAATAGTAAAAATCCATCTTTTAATAGAGATGAAATCTATAGAGAATTTCAAAAAATTGCAGATGAGGTAAATGGAAAATTAAACGTAAATTATTCTGATGAAATTCCAAATGTTGCTATTTTCGTGAGTAAACAAAATCATTGTTTGATTGATTTGCTTTGGCGCGTAAGAAATGGTGAACTCAAAATGAAAGTGCCGTTAATAATCTCTAATCATTCTGATCTTGAAAATATTGCAAATGACTTTAATGCGAAATTTGTCTATATTGATACCTTTAATACTGATAAATCTATCGTTGAAGATCAATTTTTAAATTTATTAAAAGAATATGAAATCGATCTTGTTGTATTAGCTAAATATATGCAAATTTTAAGTGATTCTTTTTTAAAAAAGTTTTCTTCAATAATAAATATTCATCATTCTTTCTTACCTGCCTTCAAGGGTGGTCAACCATATCATCGAGCATGGAAGAGAGGTGTTAAATTAATCGGCGCTACTGCTCACTATGTCACTGAGGATCTTGATGAAGGCCCGATAATAGAGCAATGTACAGTTAACGTAAGTCATAGGGATGAAGTTGATGATTTGATAAGGAAAGGAAGAGATATTGAGAGAATAGCTTTAGCAAGAGCTGTTAGATTGCATCTAAATCATCAAGTATTTGTTTACAACAGTAAAACTGCTGTTTTTGATTGAAGATTGTTTCTTAGTCTTCTAATTCTATTTGTATTTGCCTTTCATAAATTGATTCTTCATTAAAAGCTCTTGCCATCAAGAAACTGGCAATGCAGCTGATTAAGACAGGTTTCATTATTAATAAATTTTTTGTTAAAGCAAAAGCTAAAAACATTGCCGTTATTGGTGTTCGCGAACATCCAGCTACGAAAGCTCCCATCCCAGCAAATATGTATGTATTTGGCGCATTTTCTGGAATTAAGCTGCCGATGATTAAGCCAGTTGCTCCACCAAGAATAAGCATTGGATAAAATAATCCTCCAGGAGCACCTACTGCTGCTGCTAAACCAGAAGTAATAAATAATATGAACACTACTAAAATTGCCCATATAATTATATTTTCAACTGGATTTATAGAAAAATCTAAATTTTGTGTAGCAATTATTTTTTTTAACTTGTCTAAATCATGAAATTCATCTCCAAGTAGAGAGTAGATAGTTCCTAAAATAAAACCGCATATACTCATTTTTAAGACAAACTTATTTTGATATAGTTTTTTCCCAAGATTTTGCATCATTAATACATATTTACAATAAAATTCTGCAAATACTCCAACAATTAATCCAAGTATTACAAGATAGAAAAAATCATTAGGTGAAAATGAAAAATCAATTGTAAAAGCAGGTTTGCTAGAACCACCTTGAAGAAAGATTGCTGATGAATCAGCAATGAAAGTAGTAATTATGACTAATAATAAAACTACTGGTCTGGCAGAATTCAATAATTCTTCTATTGCGTAAATAAAGCCTCCCAATGGAGCGCTGAATACTGCTGCAATACCAGCCCCTCCACCTGCTGCTACAATGACACGTCTAAAGGCAATAGGTGCTTTCAGCCATTTAGCCATTTGCCATGCTACAGATCCACCCATTTGAACTGATGGCCCTTCTGGTCCTAGAGGAAAGCCACTTCCTATCGCAATTATTCCAGAAACAAGCTTAACTAATCCAACTCTTAAGTTCATTGGAACTCTTTTATGCCTTAAAAAACCCATGATTTGGCTAACTCCAGAACCTTTAGCGGCAGGCGCAAGATTTTTGATTAAAACACCAGAGAGAGTTCCGCCAATTAATCCAAAAACTGGAAGGACTAAATATGCTGGATAACTTTCTAAAAGCTCTAATCTCCAATTGTTAATAAAAGCTATTCCGGTTTTAAAGGAAATACTTGTAATTGAAGCTCCAAGACCTGTTAGTAAAAGTGCAAAAGCTACTACTAAAGAACGTTGTCTTAATAATTTTTTTATGCTTTTGACTGATTCACTACTTTTTTGTTTAATTTCTTCTTTAAATCTATATTGTTTACTTTGGTTCATTTTGATAAACTAAAATTTTTTATCTCATCAAATTGAAGATATCGATAAAGTTCTTTTGAATATGGATCAATTTTATTTTTAGTAATATCTTTATATTCATTAACTGTGGGAATTTTACCAAATAGAGCACAAACGGCTGCTAATTCAGCACTTCCTAGAAAGACTTGTGCATTTTTCCCCAGTCTATTGTCAAAATTTCTAGTACTAGTAGAAAATACGACAGATCCTTCATCTACCCTTGCTTGGTTCCCCATACACAAAGAACACCCTGGCAACTCTAATCGTGCGCCACAATCTTCAAATATTTTATAATAGCCTTCAGCTTTCAGAGTTTCTTCATCCATTTTTGTTGGTGGACAAATCCATAATTTAGCTTTTAAATTTTCTACACCTTCAAGAATTTTTGCAGCTGCTCTGTAGTGGCCAATATTTGTCATACAAGAACCAATAAAAACCTCGTCAATATTCGTATTTGCAACATCCGCGATTTCCTTTACATTATCGGGATCATTAGGGCAAGCAACTATAGGTTGTTTTACTTTTGCTAAATCAATTTCAATTATTTCTTCATACTGAGCGTTTGTATCTGGCTGAATTAATGATGGTCTTTTTAACCAATTTTTCATATCACTTATTCTTCTTGAAATCGATTTTGAGTCTTCATAATTGCTCTCAATCATTTTTTCTAGAAGACAAATATTACTTTTTAAGTATTCTTGAACAGTTTCTTCGGATAAAAGAATGGTGCTGCCAGCGCATGAGCGTTCCGCAGTGGCATCAGTGAGTTCAAAAGCTTGTTCAAGTTTTAAGTTAGGTAATCCCTCAATTTCCATTATTTTTCCGTTAAATATATTTTTCTTATTTGCTTTCTCAACAGTTAAGAGTCCTTTTTTAATAGCGAAGAGAGGTATTGCATTAACTAAATCTCTTAACGTAATCCCTGGCAATAATTTTCCTATGAATTTAACTAGTATCGATTCCGGCATATTTAACGGCATTGATCCTATTGCCGCAGCAAAGGCAACAATCCCCGAACCTCCAGGAAATGAAATGCCAAGTGGGAATCTTGTATGGCTATCTCCACCTGTACCAACAGTATCAGGGAGAAGCATTCTGTTAAGCCAGCTATGAATTATCCCATCCCCAGGTTTTAGTGCTACGCCGCCTCTTTGAGATATAAAATCAGGTAATTCTTGGTGGGTAACTAGATCTACTGGTTTAGGATAAGCAGCTGTATGACAAAAACTTTGCATAACTAAATCTGCAGTGAATCCTAAACACGCTAGTTCTTTTAATTCATCTCTAGTCATTGGCCCGGTAGTGTCTTGACTCCCAACTGTTGTCATGATTGGTTCACAGGTCATCCCAGGTCTAACCCCATTTAAACCACATGCTTTTCCTACTATTTTTTGAGCTTGTGTAAAGCCGGAGTTACTTTCTTTTGGACTTTGTGGTCGTATAAATATTTCACTCGGTTGATAATCTAGTTTGTTTCTGATTTTGTCTGTAAGAGATCTACCAATCATGAGATTGATTCTTCCGCCAGCTTGAATTTCATCAGTAAGAGTTGCAGGATATAAGTTGAATTGGCTTATTAATTTTTCAGTATTTGAATCTTTTTCAATTTTTTTAATAATACCTTTGTAAGGATATATTTTAATAACATCTCCTGTTTTCATGTTTGATACGTCAGTTTCTATAGGTAAAGCTCCCGAATCTTGTGCGGTATTAAAAAAAATAGGGGCTATTTTACTGCCAATGACTATTCCACCTGTTTTTTTATTAGGAACAAAAGGTATATCTTCGCCTATATGCCAAATGAGTGAATTAATAGCAGATTTTCTAGAACTCCCTGTTCCAACAACATCTCCAACGTAAGCTATTGGTAAATCTCTTTTTTTTAAATCATCAAGAATCTTTAGTCCATCTGGTTTCTTAAATTCCAGCATAGCCAGTGCGTGCATTGGTATGTCAGGACGTGTTGTTGCATGCACAGCTGGAGATAAGTCATCTGTGTTTGTCTCACCATCAACTTTAAACACTAAACAAGTAATTTCTTTTTCTAAAACTTTTTTATTCTTGAACCATTCTGCATTTGCCCAACTATTTACAACTTCTTTTGCATAAATATTGTTTCGAGATAATTCATAAATATCATTTGCTGAGTCGTAAACAAGAATAATATTTTTTAAAACTTCTGCTGCTTTTTTAGCTAGTAAACTATTTCCTTCTTTAAGTATTTCAACTAGAGAATTTACATTATATCCGCCTATCATTGTTCCTAATATTTCAATTGCTTTTTCAGGGCTTATTGATCTGCAATATTTTTCGGACTTAACAATAGCTGTCAGCCAGCTTGCTTTCACATAAGCAGCTTCATCTACTCCTGGAGGTACTCTATTTATTAGTAAATTAAGCAAATATGATTCATCGTAATTATTATCTTCTTCTAATAATTTTGTAATACAATTTGTTTGCGCAGCATTTAAAGGTAAAGGAGGTATTCCTTTGGTAGATCTTTCAGCTACGTGATCTTCATAATCTTTTAGCAATGTTTCCAAATTCTTCATTAGTAAGGTTTAATCCTTAATCTATTGTTATTTTTAATATTGAAAAGGAGAGTATTCATAAATGCTTTTTAAAATATTCAAATTTCTTAATTAATCAATGACGACATCATCAAATAATTCAGCTTTGGAAAAGACATCAGATTTACATGTTGTTGAAACACGTCCATTAATACCTCCAAGCAGATTACATAATGATATACCTTTAGATCACACCTCGGCTAATACAGTATCTAAAACAAGAAGATCGATACAAAATATTTTGCATCATAATGATCATAAGCTTTTAGTTATTGTTGGTCCATGTTCGATTCATGATCTAGATGCGGCAAAGGAATATTCAAAATATATTCAAAACTTTAGAGAAATTTATCAAGATAAATTAGAAATAATCATGAGAGTATATTTTGAGAAACCAAGAACAACTATTGGCTGGAAAGGACTTATAAATGATCCTCATCTTGATGATTCTTATGACATCAATACTGGTTTAAGAAGAGCAAGAAGTTTGCTCTCCTATCTGGCAACTAGAGGGGTACCCTCTGCTACAGAATTGCTAGATCCTATTGTTCCTCAATATATTGCCGATTTGATAAGTTGGACTGCTATAGGTGCGAGGACTACTGAAAGTCAAACTCATAGAGAAATGGCATCAGGATTATCAATGCCTATAGGATTTAAAAATGGAACGGATGGTTCTTTTAAGACTGCAATAAACGCAATGCAGTCAGCTTCAAAATCGCATCATTTCTTAGGAGTAAATGCCAATGGTATGGCTTCTATTGTTAATACTACTGGAAATCCAGATGGGCATATAGTTTTAAGAGGTGGATCAAAAGGCCCAAATTTTGAGACTGAACATGTTCAAAGAATTTCAGCTGAGTTAAAGCAATGTAATCTTCCTCATAAACTGATGATTGATTGTAGTCATGGAAATTCCAACAAAGACTTCCGAAAGCAGTCTGAAGTGCTAAGAAACATAGCTGTACAAATAAGTAATGGCGAAAAAAATATTTTAGGAGTCATGCTTGAAAGTCATTTAAAAGAAGGTAATCAAAAACTTTTAAAAAAAGAGGATCTTGAATTTGGTAGAAGTATTACAGATGCATGCATAGATATAGAAACCACAAAAGAATTACTTGCTATTTTATATAGTTCAGTTAATTACTAATAAAAAAATTAAAACATAATGCAGATAAGATGGGAACAATAAAGTTATCTATGCCTAAAACACTAAATTGTTCAAGAAAAGTGGCTAAAAAAGCAATTGCAAAATAATTCAAGTAAAAACTATTTTGTTGCGCGTATCCCATTGAGCAAATCACTATAAAACTTGCTAAAAACATTGTTAAAGTTCCAAAAAGTGATTTTTTTTGTTTAAAAATAATCCAGTTCTTTGATTTAAGGCTTTTGCCTATTAAACCAGCTAATCCATCCCCAAATGTCATTATAAAAAATCCAGTAATTAAAGCATATGGATTTTTATCCCAGAAAAGCCAAATTAAAATAAATAGACTTAGACAATAAAATAATGTTCCATAACTTTTTCTATCAACATCTTCAATTGTTGGAAATAGTCTAAAAGTGTAATTAATAAGAACCATTAATGAGACAATTCCTGTAAAAATCAGAGCAGAATTTTGGTCAATTTTTAGAAATTGCGCAATTGGGATTAAAGGACCTATGCCAATATGTATTATTTTTCTCACTATTTCTTTGCTGTCTTCGTTATATTTTTTAAAAATTATTGATATTAAGAAAATTGAAAATAAATATAATAAAATTATCGTGAATTTTATCAATTTAATTAAGCTGCTTTTTGATGAGTTGTCATTTCTCTCATCTTTTTTATTGCTTTGGCTTCTAGCTGTCTCACTCTTTCTCTTGAAACATTAATTTGTCTTCCAATCTCGGCGAGTGTTAATGGATCTGTACCATCCAGGCCAAACCTGAGCCTCATGATTTTTTGTTCTCTTTCATTTAATTGAGATAGCCAAGTACCTAAATGTTCTTTTTGTATTGATCTATCCATTCCTTCCATAGGTTCTTCACAATTTGGATCAGGTATAAGTTCGCCAAGTGTGCTTCGGTCTTCTTCACCTCTTGCATGAGCATCAAGAGAAGTGCAAGGCGCACTTTGAGAAATTAGATCTTCTAAATCTTTTTGATCAATACCCATCTCTCTAGCCATTTCTAATCTTGTGGGTTGCCTTCCAAATTTGTGAGATAATTCTCTAGATACTCTTCTCATTTTAGAAAGCTTTTCACTTATGTGAATAGGCAAACGGATTGTTCTTGCATAGTTATCAATAGCCCTAGTCATTCCTTGCCTAATCCACCAGTAAGCATAAGTTGAGAATTTATATCCCATTGCAGGATCAAACTTATCTACAGCTCTTTCTAAGCCAATTGCTCCTTCTTGAACTAGGTCTAACAATTCTAATCCTTGATTTTGATATTTTTTTGCAACTGATACAACAAGTCTAAGATTAGCAGACATCATTCTTTCCCTTGCTTTCAAACATCTTTTGAGTTGTCTTCGCTCATCAAACATTTTGTATGCTTTGAAATATGTATCAACGAAGGAAACTAGCTTTTTAAAGCTGATTTTAGATTGAATATCAATCTTACTAAATTCTTCTTTACCTGAAAAAATACTCGATTCTAAATCAGCCTTGAATGGTTCTGGATCGATTCCTTTTTTTATATCTTCATCATTAATGATATCTTGAATTTTATTTGTCTTTTTTTCTTTAAAGTTAAAATCGCTTTTAAGAGCCAATGTTTCAGAAAATTCACTGTTTTCAGAAACTGATTTAAGTAAAGTTTTCAGCATCTGAACTTGTTTGGCCAATAAAATTTCTTCTGCTGGAGTAAGAAGCGTTACTCTACCAATGCTACTTAAATAATGACCAATAGAATCTGAAGTGACTCTTCCAGATTTTTTTTGGTTTTGTTTTGCAGTTAGACTGGATTTTGTTTTACGAGACTTGCCCGCAGTGTTTGGTAATCTTGGCTCATCAATTTTATTTGAAGAGCTCTTTGCAGATTCCAGAGGGATCCCCATCACCCTGGCCTCCTAAAATAGTGGATTTTTTAAAAAACTAGCACTGAAATTGAAATAAAAACTACTTTTGCGTTGAAACTTTAAAGACAAAAAATACTTTATTTATGCTAATTTCTTGAAATCTATTGGTATGAAACGCTTTTATAAAAATATAAAAAATTTTGAAATATTAAGTATTTTTTAAAATGTTATAAAAATCAATATTTTTTTGTTTTTCTATAAGGTCAATTTGCGATCTATTATCTCCTGAATCAAATTTATTTTTTTTGTAAGAACCATCTTCTTTCATTATCCAAGAAAAGTAATTGTCTTTAATGTATATTTGCAAAAGTGAGTAAATTTGAGATTTCAATTCTAAATCTTCGATTGGAGTAACGGCTTCTATTCTTCTATCAAGATTTCTTCTCATCCAATCTGCACTCCCAATAAAAACCTCATGATTATTGTTATTACAAAACCAAAAAATTCTTGAGTGCTCAAGAAAATGCCCAATAATACTTATGACTTTTATATTTTCACTTAAATTTTTTCTTTGTGGATATAAACAACAAATACCTCTTATAATGAGACTAATTTTTACACCTGCTTGGGAGGCTAAATAAAGAAGTTGGATAATTTCTGGATCTACTAAAGAATTCATTTTTGCAATTATTTCAGCATTTTTACCATCTTCAGCATTTTTAGTTTCTCTCTTGATGAGAAATATGAATTTTGCTCTCATTGATGAAGGAGATATTAATAATTTTTGAAAAGGTTTCTGTTTAGAAAAACCTGATAGGTAATTAAATAACTCAATTAAATCTGATGCAATATCGGGGTCAGTAGAAAGCAGTCCTAAATCTGTATAAAACTTAGAAGTATTTGAGTTATAATTTCCTGTTCCAATATGAAAATAATTTCTTAATCTTCCTTTTTCTTTTCGAACTACTAAAGCTATTTTTGTATGTGTTTTAAATCCTATAATTCCATATACAACATGAATCCCAGCTTGTTCAAGTTGTTTTGCCCATTGAATATTATTATCTTCATCAAATCTTGCTTTTAGTTCAACAAGAGTCATAATTTCTTTCCCATTTTCTGCAGCTCTCATTAAAGCTTTGATAATAGGTGAATCCTTTGAAACCCGATATAAAGTTATTTTTATAGCCATTACAAGTGGATCATCAGCGGCTCTATTTATGAATTCTTCAACTGAAGTTTTAAATAAGTCGTATGGATGATGAAGGAGTATATTTTTTTTTCTTAGTATTTTAAAAATAGAATTAAAGTTTGTGTTTGAAGGTGAACTTAAATTTTTTAATTGTGGGTGAGTCTTCCCTATTAGTAGATTTTCTTTTAAATCATTTCTATTAATTTTTGTTAGCTCATTTAAATCGTCAAGGCCTAAAAAACTTTTGCAAAAGTAAATATATTCTTCTTGTATAGCGATACTTTCAATAAGTAATTTTAAGATGTTTTCAGGCATATCCGATTCAACTTCTAATCTAACTACATCTCCACCTAATCTTCTTTTCTGCAAACTTTGTTCTACTGCTAGAAGAAGATCATCAGCTTCAAGTTCTTTTAATTCTAAATCTGCATCCCTTGTTACTCTAAAAAAAGAGTAATTAATACATTCCATTCCGTTAAATAAAGCATTTATATTATTTCCAATCAAATCTTCAACACTTATGAAGAGATGACTATTTTCATCATTGATTTCAATCATTTCATTTGGAATTTCTATGAAGCGATTTATACTTTTTGTTGGTATTTTTATCCTTACAAACTGATTTTTTGTATTTTCTCTATCTTTTATTAAAGCTGCTAAATTTAAACTTAAATTACTTATAAAAGGAAATGGATGAGCTGGATCAACAACTAATGGAGTTAATAAAGGAAATATAGATGAAATAAAGTAGTTATTACACCAATTTTTTTGATTTTTATTAAGTTCATTATATTTTTTTATTATTATCCCTTGTTTTTTTAGTTCAATATGTAATTCGTTATTTACATAATTTTCTTGAAGAGTAGTTAAATTTTTTACTTCTTTATTGATTTGTTTTAATTGCTCCTTAGGGGTAAGTCCATCTATACTTTTTTTAGCAATTCCTGCTTCAACTTGAGCTTTTAATGAGGCTACCCTCACCATAAAAAATTCGTCAAGATTATTGCTAAAAATTGAGCAAAATTTCACTTTATCTAGGATCTTATAATCTTTTTCCATACCAGTAAGGAGAACTCTTTTATTGAATTCAATCCAACTTAATTCTCTATTAATAAAAATATCAGCCTGATTTTTCATTAAAGTGCTTTTGATTTTTGTTCATAAATAGAATTATTATTTTTACCCTCTGCAATAAGATATATCATGAAAATTAGGATAATGGAACCAGCAATAAAAGGTGATTTTGGGCCAAAGCTATCATAAACTCTTCCAGCCATAGCTATTCCTAAAACCCCTCCAAGACTTTGTAAACCTTGAAGATTACTTAGGATAGACCCTTGTTTATCTACTGATAATTTCTTTGATATTAATGCTCTCAAAGTCGGCGTAATTAAACCAGCTCCAATGGCTAAAAATGAAACAGCTGCATAAATATTAATAGTCGCATTTTCTTTCGGAGCCGTTATTAAAAGTGAACATGCTACAAGAATGAACCCTGATCCAATAAGTGTCAATCTCATCTCTCCGAATTTTTTTACAAGAGGCCCAATAAGACCTCCTTGAACAATAATTGCAATTACCCCTACTACCACTAGAGTTCCACTTGATGCTTTGGTTGTCCAACTTAAAGATTCTTGGAGGAAAAATATAAGAATATTAGTTAATCCAGTAAAAGCAATAAAATAGATAAAAAATGCTAACGATAATTTTCTAATCTTTTCTTCTTTGAATACTGTAAATAGCTGTTTTAGAGGGTTTTTAAAAATCCTTTTTAATTTTATTGAACCATTATCAGGCTTTGTCTCGGGTAGGTAAAAGAATACTAAAAGAAAATTTATTATTGGAATAATTGATGCTATCAATACTGGAATAATGAAATTATTATTTGTATTTTTTGCAAAAATGACGACAAAAATATTTCCTAAGAAAAAACTTAAACCAAAAGCAACTCCAATAAGGCCAAATGTTTTTGCTCTTTTTTCAGGGCTTGAAATATCTGCAAGTATAGTTGTTGCTGTGGCAGCTGTCCCTCCACTTAGACCGTCAATAAGTCTTGCTAAGAACAATAAAAATAGAGGTATAGAAGCTATAGAATTTGACCAATTAAAAAGAACTGTAAAGGATAATATAGATATTCCTATTATTGAGCCAGTAATACAAAAAAGAGTTACAGGTCTTCTACCGTATCTATCACTCATAACTCCGATAAAAGGAGAAGCTGTAAATTGAGCTAATTGATAAGTGCATGATAATAAGCCATATGTACTAGCTTTAGAGTCAAAAAGTAAAACAAAAGAGGGTAAAATAGGTAAAAGAATACTTTCGCTTAATCGATCATTCAAAAGAGTGACAAAAGCACTAAGGAGAGTAAATTTTTTGTTTGGTTTCAATAAATTTTCTTTCACAATATTTACCTTCAATGCGATTAACTTCTACTACCATACTTGTTAATGGAGATTAATGTGCCTGGTATTGTTTATTTAGTTGGAGCCGGTCCTGGTGACCCTGAGCTTTTGACTCTTAAAGCTGTACGTCTAATAAAAAATTGTGATGCTTTAGTTCATGATGCTTTAATTCCAGATGAGATAACAAAAGAGGTAAGAACAAATACAGAAATTTTTCATGTCGGTAAACGAGCTGGTAAGTGTTCTGTGCCTCAGGCTGAAACCAATGCTCTTATTTTAAAATTGGCCAAAGAAGGTAAAAATGTTGTAAGGCTGAAAGGGGGAGATCCTTTTGTTTTTTCTAGGGGTGGTGAAGAAGTATCTTTTCTAGAAAAAAATGGAGTTTCAGTTGAGATTGTCCCAGGGATAACTTCTGGTATAGCTGCTCCATCATATTTTGGGATTCCACTTACTCATAGAGATGCAGCTAGTTCTGTAACTTTCGTTACTGGTCATGAGCACTCAGATAAGGAAAAAAGGAGCGTTAACTGGAGAAAGTTAGCTAAATCTTCAGATAGCTTAGTAATTTTTATGGGTATAAAAAATATTAAATTTATTGTTGAAGAATTAATTTTGGGTGGTTTAAATAAAAATACTAAATGTGCCGTAATTCAAGAAGCAACTTTGAAAAATCAAAAATGTTTGATAGAGAAATTAGTAAATCTTGCTGATACAATCAAAGCTAAAGAATTTTTATCCCCATCAATAATTATAATTGGAAAAATTGTTGAATTTAAGGTTGAGAATAATATAACTAAAGTTTCTGAAGTCTATTTATCAGACATTAATAAAGCTCAATTATATAATAAATCCCAAAAGTAAATTGGATTGAATTTTGATCTAAGCTTTAAATCATTAACCTGATTAATTTGCCTGCAAGATAAGCTATTAATAGCGACAATTATGTCATTATCTTGAAATTTTGGGAGAATAAATTCTTCTTTTATAATTTTCAGTTTCAAAGCCTTAGCAACCATAATTCCTTCTAAACAACCGCTCTCTTTTCTAGGTGTTATCCATTCGTTGTTTCGTTTAATTAGTAGATTAAATGTGCTTCCACAACAAAGTTCACCTGATGTATTTAACAGAATAGAATCATCAAAAGATTTTTTATTGGCCTCTTCTAAAACTTGTATTGCTTGATTATATGAAAACGTTTTGCATTTACTTATCAGACTAAATTCGTTTCTTTTTTCTATTTCACTAATCAAAACGCTTAGTGGAGAAAATTGAGGTTTTATTCGAAAGAACTCAAGCCATAAATTATCTAAATCTTTTGTCTCTAAAATACTATTAATTTTTAGTGCTCTATCTTTATTAGCTCCTCTGCTATAGTTAATTCTTACTGATCCATAGTGATCATTTTCTAGAGCTAACTTTTTAATTCCTTCATTAATTAGCTTTTTCAAAGTGAATTTATTTAAAGTTAGATTAATATTTAAAATTTTGCTACTGTTTTCTAATCTTTCCAAATGTTCATCAAAAAGAATAGGTTTGTTCTTCCTTATTAAAATTGTTTCAAATATACCATCACCAAATTTCAAACCTCTATTATTCGCTGAGATTAATATTTTATCAATATCTAACCATTGATTTTTGTACCACCCTAAAGCTGCTTTCATTTTAATGCATCAATTAATGGTAAAAGTTTCCACTTTAATTCATTAGTCTCTTCTTCAGGGTTCGAGTCAATTACTATTCCACAACCAGCATATATATTGATTTTTTTGTTTTTTATTACAAACGATCTAATCAGTATATTGCTGTCAAACTCTCCATTCCAATCAAGCTTTATAAATGAGCCACAGTATGGACCACGTTCACAATCCTCTAATTCAAAAAGTCTCTGGCATGATCTTAATTTAGGTGCTCCAGTAATAGAACCTCCTGGCCAGCATGCTTTTAGTAAATCAATCCAGTTTTTGTCTTTTTTTAATTTTCCTCTTATTACTGAAGTTAGATGATGAACTTTTAAGAAACTTTCAAGCTTTAATAATTCAGGCACGAAAATACTACCTGTTTCGCATACTTTACTTAAATCATTCCTTATTAGATCGACAATCATAATATTTTCTGCTCTATCTTTTTCGTTTGTTATTAAATCGATAGCATTAAGTGCGTCTTGATTTAAATCCCTATCTCTAGATCTCGTTCCTTTGATAGGTCTGGATTCTACAAAATTTTCATTGTCTATTTTTATAAATCTTTCTGGTGAGGTAGATAATACTGCTTCTTTATGATTTTCATAATTATTGATTATTATCCCCCCAAAGGGAGCTTTTAATTTACTTCTTATTTTTAAGTATATATCTAGAGGATTATATATTCCCATTGATTGAACTTCGCATTTAGTTGTCAGATTTGCTTGAAATAAATCTCCTATTGAAATTAATTTTTTTAATTGAAAAATATTTTTTTGAAATTTTTCTGCCATTTCTTTCAAATTAATTTTAGAAAAATCGAAATTCAAATTTGTCTTGATGTCATTTTTTTCTTTTAAAGAATTAATATTGCTGATTATATTTTTAAAAGCAACCAGTTCATCTAAGTTTGTGCCTTCAATAATTATTTCCTTATTTATTAGATTGCATTTAATAATTGGATCATATGATGCAATCCATAAAGTTGCCATATCAGATGGTCTCCAAGGGTTTTTTGGTTCAATGTATACTCCAGCTTCATAACTTAACCATCCAATCCAAAACCCTTCTTGAATATTTTTTAAATTATTAAAAGGATTGTTATTTTTGTCTAAGTTATTAATATCTCTTGATTGGATTATTTGTTTTGGTTTGATTCCTATTATTGACCATTCGCCATTTTCTTTACCATCGCTGTCTAGCCAAGCTAATCCTTTATCTCCAAATTTATTTGTTAAGTGATGTGTAATTAATTCTGGATCGATCCATTTATTTACAGGTATTTTTTTTATTTTCATTTTTTATTTTTGTTGTTGAGCCATTTTTTATAGGCGATATTTCTAATTCTGCAACTATCACACTTTCCACATGGTTTTGAATTACCTGAATAACAACTCCATGTTTTTTCTAAAGGTACATTATTATCTATTGCTAATTCAATAATTTCTTCTTTATTTAAATCTAATAAAGGTGTCCAAAGTTTTATTGGGTTATTTTCTCTTCCTCTTTTATTGGCAAGATTTGCTAACTCTTGAAATTTATTAATATAGTCAGGTCTGCAATCAGGATAACCAGAATAATCGAGTGCATTAACTCCTAATCCTATTAAATCAGCTTCTATTGCTTCGGCGTAACTTAAGGCGACTGCAATGAATATAGTATTTCTCCCTGGGACATAAGTATTAGGAATATCATTAGTCAGAACTCCCTCCGTTGGAATATTTTTTCGAGGATCAGTTAATGAAGAGCCTCCCCATAATGATAAGTTGAGCTTAATTATTTTAAATTCTTCTATATCAAAATGTTTTGCAATTATTGTTGCAGAATTTAATTCTTTTTTATGGCGCTGACCATAATCAAATGAAAGGCCAAAAATTTTAGCTTTGGATTTTTTTGCTATACCCGTAACAGTAGAAGAATCTAGGCCTCCAGATAATAAAATTACTATAGATTTATTCTTAAGAGTCATAAAATTTATTTAATTTTTAAGTATTTATGAGTTTGGAGACTTAATTTCCAATCGGGGTTATTTTTTACGAAATCGATGGCAAGAGATAAGCCATCTTTATTGTTCCATGCTGGTTGTAAATAATATATTTTTTCTTCTTTTATTAAATTATCTTCGATTCTTGAGAATCGACATTGTTTTAAAATTTCTTCTTTTATTTCAATAGCAAATTTAATATCTTCTATCTTGTTTATTATTATTTTTATTTCATTACAGTTTTTTAAAAAATAATTTTTTGGAGGTGAATGTCTTTTAGGAGATAAAGTTATCCAGTCATAAGTTCCTGATATTGTATTAACACCACTTGTTTCAATATGAATTTTCATTGAGTTTTGTCTTTCCCCTATCGTCATTTGTTTGAAAGCTTTACAAAAATTATCTAAGTTATGTTGTAAAGGTTCGCCACCAGTAATCACGCAAAAGGATGCTCCTTTTTTTCTTGCAATTTTTATATGATCTATTATTTTTTTAATTGATGTAGGGGGGTATTTTTTCTCATCCCATGAATATTTGGTGTCGCACCATGAACAGCCAACATTACAACCTGCTAGTCTTACAAAAAAAGCACTTTTCCCAGCATGATAACCTTCACCTTGTAATGAATGAAATTGTTCTACTAAAGGTAAAAAATTTGTCATTTTTCCTTCAAAAAAAATAATTAATATTAATTTGATTGAGTTGAATTTTCTTTAGAGGCTTTTATCAACCCTTTAAATAATGGATGGGGTTTTCCAGGCCTTGATAAAAACTCGGGATGATATTGACATGCTAAGAAGTAAGGATGATCTTCTAATTCAATTAACTCTACTAATCTGCCGTCTGGAGAAGTTCCACTTATTTTGTATCCAGAATTTAAAAAACTTTGTTTGTAGTAATTATTAAATTCGTATCTATGTCGATGTCTTTCATAAATAATATCTTCATCATACAATTTTTTCCCAATTGTATTATTTGTAAGTCTACATGGATAAACTCCAAGTCTCATTGTACCTCCTAAATCAATTATATCTTCTTGTTCTGGTAATAAATGTATAACTGGATTGGGAGTTTTTGGGTCTAGTTCCGAACTAGATGCATCTGGAAGATTCGCTACATTCCTAGCCCATTCTATAACCGCACATTGCATACCAAGGCAAAGACCTAAAAATGGAATTTTATTTTCTCTTGCAAATTTTATAGCTGAAATCTTTCCATTGACGCCTCTATTTCCAAATCCACCAGGTACTACAATGGCATCAACTTCCTTTAAGTAAGTTTCTGTTGAATTTTTTTCTATCATTTCAGCGCTGACCCAATACAAATCTAATAAAGCTTTTTCTTCAATGCATGCGTGCCTTAAAGCTTCAACAACAGATAAATATGCATCTCCAAGTTCAATGTATTTACCAACAAGAGCTACTTTTATAGGAGCTCCAGGATTCCTAAGATTGTGAATTAGTTTTTCCCAATTTTTTAAATCACATTCTTTATCTTCAAGTTCTAGATACTTTAGGGTTTCTTTGCATAAACCTTCTTTTTTTAAAGAGAGAGGTACAGAATAAATACTATCTGCGTCTTGTGCTTCAATTACAGAGTTAATATTTACTCCACAAAATCCACTAATCTTCTTTTTAAGACCATCATTTATTGATTTATCACTTCGACATACAAGTAAATCCGGCTGAATTCCAATTGATCTCAATTCTTTGACTGAATGCTGTGTTGGCTTAGTTTTTATTTCGCCAGAAGTTTTGATGTAAGGAAGTAATGTTACGTGTATGTATGCAATATCATTACTGTTGACATCATTTTTAAATTCTCTGATTGCCTCTAAAAAAGGTAAAGATTCAATATCTCCAACTGTTCCACCAATTTCAGTAATGATAATATCTGCATTACTATTGGCTGCTACTCTATGAATTCTTTCTCTTATTTCTCCAGTTATGTGAGGTATTACTTGTACTGTTCCACCGTTATAACTACCTCTTCTTTCTTTGTTAATAACTGCTTGATAAATAGATCCCGTAGTTACACTATTTAATCTAGTCATTGCAGTATCAGTAAATCTTTCATAATGGCCTAAATCTAAATCTGTTTCAGCTCCATCTTCTGTTACGAATACTTCTCCATGTTGGAAAGGGCTCATTGTGCCAGGATCAACATTTAGATATGGATCTAGTTTTAATATTGAAACACTATATCCTCTAGACTTTAATAATCTCCCTAAGCTTGCAGCTACAATTCCTTTACCAATGCTAGAAACTACTCCTCCAGTGACAAAAACAAATTTTGACATTAAATATTTTTAATTAAGCACAGCCTTATTATATTTTATTTAAACAAAAATCTTTTAGAACATCCATATATATTCTTATTTATCAATTGTTATTTCAATATCTAATTCCTTTAATTGTGATTCAGAGACATTTGAAGGTGCATTTGTGAGAAGACATTTTGCTTGTTGATTTTTTGGAAAAGCAATGGTTTCTCTTATTGAATCTGCTCCTATGATCAGCATGGTAATGCGATCTAGTCCAAACGCTATTCCACCATGAGGAGGAGCACCCATTTCTAAGGCTTCTATTAAAAATCCAAATTTTTCATCAATTTTTTTATCGGTAAGTCCTATCGTTTTCAGAACTTCTCGTTGCAATTTGGCTTCATGAATACGCAAAGAGCCACCTCCTAATTCAAGACCATTTAGAACTAAGTCATAAGCATTGGCTAAAGAATTCTCAATTTCTTTTGTCAAGCTTTCAGAATCTTTAGATTCTATATTTTTTGGCGAACAAAAAGGATGATGTAATGCTTCATATCTATTTTCCTCCTCATTTCTCTCAAACATCGGGAAATCAGTTACCCACAAGAAATTCCATTTATTTGTATCTATAAGATTTAAGTCTTTTGCAATGTATTGTCGCACTCTATCTAGTGACTGGTTGACAATTTTTTTATCGCCAGCTCCCAAGAGGATTAAGTCTCCATCTTGTGCTTCTGTGATTCTTAAAATATCAGCTATATTATCTTCATTTAGATTGTTTTTAATTGCTCCAATAGTCTCAAGCTCATCTCCTTTGACTCTTATAAAGGCTAAACCACCTGCTCCAGCATCTTGTGCAACTTGGAAGATATCACCCCCTGGTTTAATTCTTACGTTGCTAATACTTGAATTACCTCCTTTGACTGTTATTGATTTTATAGACCCCCCCGACTTAATTGCTTTGGTAAAAATGTTAAAGCCAATATTACCTAATACTTCTCCCAAATCTTTTAATAACATTTGATATCTAGTATCTGGTCTATCAGTGCCGTAATTATCCATTGCTGCTTGCCATGACATTCTTGGGAAAGCATTATCAAAATTAATATTTAAAACTTCTTTCCATATTTTTTTTATAAGACTTTCATTAAAAGATATTATTTCTTCTTCACTAATAAAACTCATCTCTATATCTAATTGAGTAAACTCTGGTTGTCTATCTGCCCTTAAGTCTTCATCACGAAAACATTTTGCGATTTGATAATACTTGTCCAAGCCTCCAACCATTAAAAGTTGTTTAAATAATTGTGGGGACTGAGGTAGAGCAAAAAATTCTCCATTTGAAAGACGTGCAGGAACAAGAAAATCGCGAGCCCCTTCTGGAGTTGATTTTGTAAGTAATGGAGTCTCTACTTCTGTAAATCCAAAATTATCAAGATATTCTCGAGCAACTCTAATAATTTTATGTCTTGTTTTTAAATTTTCTAGTAATTTTCCTCTTCTTAAATCTAGATATCTATATTTTAATCTGAGCTCCTCTTTTGTATTTTCATAATCATGTATGGACACCGGAAAAGGTAAGTTTTTTTTAATTTGGTTTAGAATTTGCAAATCTTTAACCTTAAGCTCTAATTTTCCAGTTATTAAATTTTTATTTATTGAATCTTTAGGCCTTTCATTAATAATTCCGCTAACCATTATTACAGTCTCATTTCTTAGGCTTTCTGCTTGTTTAAAAAGATCTGCTCCATCATCGGGGTTAATTGTTATTTGTAAGAATCCACTATGGTCTCTTAAATCGATAAAAATTACACCACCATGATCTCTTCTTCTATCTACCCATCCGCATAGATTAACTAATTTGCCAATATCTTTATTATTGAGTTCTTCACAAATTTTGTTTCTCATCTAAGTATGGTTTATCTATCAATAACTTATAATAATTCTTAAAGGGTAAATTTAGTTAATAATTTTTTTTATAAAACGCTCTTTTTGTTATAACCCCTTTAAATTTTTTGCCTCTTATTAAGATTTGAACTTCATTATTTATTAAGGCATGCGAAGTATTGATGTATGCAAAAGCTATAGCTTTTTGTTTAGTTGGAGACCAACTGCCGCTAGTGATAGTTCCAATATTCTCTTCATCTTTAAGTACTGTGCACCCTTTTCTTCCTATTGCTTTACCTTCTATAGTGAGACCAACTAACTTTTTTTGTATGCCTATTCTTGACTGCTCTTCAAGAAATCTTCTTCCGAAGAATTCATGATTATTTTCTAGATGTACTAGCCAACCTAATCCTGCTTCATATGGAGAGGTTTCTTCGTTTATATCTTGGCCATAAAGATGCATACCTGCCTCAAGTCTTAGAGTATCTCTAGCTCCTAAGCCACAAAGCACAACATTGTTTGAAATTAAAAAATCCCATAAATTAATTGCTTCTTTTTTAGATAAAAGTATTTCCAAACCATTTTCTCCTGTATATCCTGTTTTGGAAATGAAAATTTTTTCATGAGGTGAGATATCTTCAAAAAGTTTATATTCGCATCCAAAGTTAGGAATATGTGAGATTGATGATTCAAGCCATTTTTCGAATAAATTGAATGAATTTTTCCCCTGTAGTGCTAAAAGTACTTTGTTTTTTTTAAAGTTTGTTATCGAAATTTCATCTGTGTTTAAATTATTTTTAATCCACTGAAAATCAAATTCGTATCTACTTGCATTAACTATTAACAATACTTCTGAAATATCATTTTCTTGTATACCAAGGTCATAAATTATTAAGTCATCTATTATTCCTCCTTTTTCATTAAGCATTACTGTATATAACCCTTGACCTTCAGAAAAGGAATATAAATTAGTAGGAAAAAATTTTTGAATATAATCCTTTGGATTTATTCCCTTAATTGAAATTACACCCATGTGAGAAATATCAAACAATCCAGCTGAGGATCTAACTGATGTGTGCTCTTTGATCAATCCTGAAAATGATATAGGCATTTCCCAACCTGCAAAATCTACTAATTTTGCGTTGGACTGAACATATTTTGAATACAGAGGACTTTTAAGCAAATCCATGACATACTTACTTTATTATTTTTTACACTTTAGTTTAGAAATTTTTTATTGCATATTTTCTAACGACAAAATTAAGCTTCTAAGTACTTTGGCCGCAACTATGCTACTAACACCGCTTTTATCATTTTCTGGAGATAATTCCACAATATCTGAAGCCACAATTCTAAAGTCTTTTAAAGTTTTAAGAATTTCTTCAAAATCATTCCAAAAAAATCCTCCTGGTTCTGGTGTCCCCGTTCCTGCTAATAAACTGGGATCAAACCAATCTAAATCTATTGTTAAATAGATAGGAGAATTAGAATATGGTAAAAGAGCTTGTTTAAACTCTTGTGCCTTTCCGCCTGGAGAAAATTTCACTAATTGATTATTGTTTTGCATAATTTGAAATTCTTCCTTTGTACCACTTCTTATACCTACTTGAAAAATCGTCTTTTCAGGTAGCACCTCTAAGCATCTTTTCATGGTACAAGCATGACTATGTTTATCCCCCATATATGATTCTCTTAAATCTGCGTGCGCATCAAGTTGAATTAATATCAAATCTGGATATTTTTTTACTAATGCTTCAATAGCACCTCTGGTAATAGAGTGTTCACCTCCAAGTATAATAGGACTAAGGTGTTTATTAATTAAAAAATTTGTTGCTGATTTGACTGATTCAATAACGGACTTTGAGTCATTTTTATCCATTAGTATTGAACCAAAATCAACATACATAATATCCTCTAAATCTTTATTTATTTTTGGACAATATGTTTCTAAACAAGAACTGACCTGCCTTATCGCTTCTGGACCAAACCTAGCACCTGGTTTAAAAGAACATGTTCCATCATAATTGACTCCAAATATACCAATTGAGCAATTATCAGGAGTTCTTTTTGCTCCCATAAAAATTGCATTTTCGTTATCAAATAAATTTTTTATCATTCTATGAATTTAGTTCTTTAATAATTTTATTTGGCATCATTTTGAATGCCGCATTTTGAAAATTTAAATTCCAAATATCGCAACTTTTTTCTATTTTCACAGCTTCATTGTAATTTTCCTGTGATAAATGTAGATATTCTTTAGAAGCAAATGTCCAACTCCAAATGCCGCTTGGATATATTGGTACAAAAGAATACATAGTTTCAGAGATTCTAAATATATTTTTTAGCGTTTTCAAAATCTTCAGGTGAATATTTTTGAATGATTCAGGTGATTCGCTTTGTGTTGCTAATATTCCTTTTGGTGTAAGTATTCTTTTACAATCTTTATAAAAAGAGTCTGAAAATAATAAATTTGAAAATCCTGAAGGATCTGAACAATCTATAAATACAACGTCGTAAAAATTATCTCTTGTTTTTTTTACCCATTCCACTCCATCATCAATATGGATCTTTAATCTTTTGTCATTCCATGCTTCGCCTCCAATTTCATTTAAAAATTTTTTAGATATTTTAATTACCTCCTCATCAATTTCTACCAGATCAATTTTTGTTATTTGAGAGTATTTAACACATTCTCTAGCAGTACCTCCATCACCTCCACCAATAATTAATACATTAGATTTCTTATCAATCCTATTTAATGCTGGATGAACAAGACATTCATGATAATATTTCTCATCTTTTAATGATGTCATCCAACAACCATCTAGCATTAAAGCTTTACCATAATATTCATTTTCAATAACAATAATTTCTTGATATTTTGAGTTTTTTTTAATTAAAATTTCTCCGTTGAGACCAAATCTTGAGCCTTTATGATATTCATCTATCCATGTTTTTATAGCGGACATTAGCTTTTTAAGAATTTTTTTTCATAAGTTTTTTCTTTGCTATTTGCCAAAGTCTTTGAAAATCTTTTGAAGTTTGTTTTTTAATATTATCTCCTGTATGAAGTTCAATGATAGAAAATCTTTCTAAAAATTTTTTATTAGTTTTTTGAAGAGCTGATTCAGGATTTATTTCTAAAAAGTTTGAGAGATTCAAAAGTGTAAAGTAAATATCTCCAAATTCATTTTTTATATCTGAATCATTTTTGCTCTTAATTGCCTCTTTTAATTCATTAATCTCTTCTTCTATCTTCTCAAAAATCTGATCGGTACTATCCCACTTAAAACCATATTCTTTAACAATATTTGTAATTCTATCTGTACCAATCTGTGGAGGTAAATTTTTGATTTTCAACTTTAAATTTCTACTAATTGATGATTCCATATCAGATGCTTCTTTTTTTGAATTTTTAATATTTGCCCAAATCTGTTGTGATTTTTCTAAAGATACTTTTTCTTTTTTGTTAAAAATATATGGATGTCTCTTGATGATTTTTTTATTTAGAGTGTCAATAACATCATTAAGTTCAAATTCTTTGTTTTCGTAACTGATTTCAGAATGAAGCATTATTTGTAATAAAAGATCCCCTAACTCTTCACAAATGTTTTCTGCATTTCTTTCATAAATTGCATCTATAAATTCATTACTTTCTTCATGCAAAAATGGGATTAATGATATATGAGACTGCATTTTCTGCCATGGGCATCCCCAAGTTTTGTCTTTTAAAGATTTAACATTTGATATTAAAATTTTAAAATTTTTTAAAGTTTCTGTATCGTAATTTTTTTGTAATTTATACGTATTATTCGAGGACATAGGATTTATTTGATTAATTCAATTTTGCCTCAATCATGAAATATTTAAATACTTAGTACAAATATTTCAACTTTATCTATTAGAATAATTTAATATAAGGGCGATTAGCTCAGCGGTAGAGCGCCTGCCTTACAAGCAGGATGTCCCTGGTTCGAACCCTGGATCGCCCATTTATTATTTGTTTTAATGACTGAGATCGTCAATCTTTTAATCAGTCAAAGTGCAGCCTCAGAACTCTCTAGGCAAGCCTCTTTTGGAGGTTCTCCTGGAGAAATGTCAATTGATTTAGTTGAGGATAAAAATTGTTCCGCTGGCTGGTTGCATATTAAATTAAGGCCCGGTAGATGTAATGGATCTCCTATTTCAAGAACAGAGGGAGTCACTCTCTATGCGGATGTAAAAAAATTTAATTTACTGAAAGATTTAAAATTAGATTATTATGGTGATTTAAGTGGTGGTGGATTTCTTATTTCAACACCTAAAAATGCAAAACGTTGTTCTTGCGGCGCTGGCTTTAAACTTTTGTAGTATAAATGTATTTTTTTTTGCAAACAAATAAAAATTTCATTAATTGGCTTCTATCAAGATAAAATAAAAAAAAAGTTTCTTGAAATAAATTTTACAAATGAAAGAGATGAATGATCAATTATCTTTAGAGAATTATTCACCTTTTGAAGTAGAAAAAAAGTGGCAAAAAAAATGGGAAAGTTTAAAAGCCTTTAGCCCTAATCCTGAGGATGATGGAGAGCCTTTTTGTATTGTTATTCCTCCACCAAATGTCACTGGATCTCTTCATATGGGACATGCTTTTAATACGGCTTTGATAGACGTTGTAGTACGTTTCCAAAGACTTTTAGGTAAGAATGTTTTGTGTTTACCAGGGACTGATCATGCTTCAATAGCTGTTCAAACTATTCTCGAAAAACAATTAAAAAGTGAAGGCAAAACAAGCGAGAATATCGGAAGAGATGAATTTCTTAAAAGAGCATGGAACTGGAAAGAGCAAAGTGGTGGCAGAATAGTATCTCAATTAAAAAGGCTAGGGTATTCTGTTGACTGGAATAGAGAAAGATTTACTCTTGATCAAAAATTAAATGATGCAGTTGTTGAGGCTTTTAATATTCTTTATACAAAGAATTTAATTTATAGAGGTGAATATTTAGTTAATTGGTGTCCTGAATCTCAATCTGCTGTAAGTGACCTTGAAGTTGAAATGCAAGAAGTAAATGGTCATTTATGGCATTTTAAATACCCTTTAATTTCTAAAAGTGGTGAACAGTTAGATAAGTATTTAGAGGTTGCAACAACAAGACCAGAAACTTTGTTGGGTGATACCGCTGTGGCGGTTAATCCTGATGATGATCGATATAAAGAATATATTGGTTTAAAAGTAAAAGTTCCTTTCATTGATAGAGAGATTCCTATTATTGCTGATTCACATGTTGATAAAGATTTTGGTACGGGATGTGTCAAGGTTACTCCAGCACACGATCCAAACGATTTTGCAATAGGAAAGAGGCATAATTTAAAACAGATTAATGTAATGAACAAAGATGGAACTTTAAATATTAATGCAGGTAAATTTCAAAATTTAGATAGATATGAGGCTAGAAAAAAAATAATCAATGAATTGGATCACCTAGGCCTATTGACAAAGATAGAGGATTATAAACATACAGTTCCTTTTTCTGATAGAGGTAAAGTCCCAATCGAACCTTTATTGTCAACACAATGGTTTATGAAAATGGATGATATATCTCAAGGATGTCTTAATGAAATTGATTCTAAAAAACCATCTTTTATTCCTCCACGCTGGCAGAAAGTTTATAAGGATTGGTTAGAGAATATTAATGATTGGTGTATCAGTAGGCAATTATGGTGGGGTCATCAAATTCCAGTATGGTATGTTTTAGATGAATCTCAAGACTCAATAGAACAAAATACTCCATATGTCGTTGCTAGAAATGAAGAGGATGCCTTAATAAAAGCTAATAAAAAATTTGGATTAAATATTAAATTGGTTCGTGATAAAGATGTTTTGGATACCTGGTTTTCAAGTGGTTTATGGCCATTTTCAACCTTAGGTTGGCCAAATACAAATGATCCGGATTTCAAAAAATGGTATCCAAATAGTGTTCTTGTTACTGGTTTTGATATTATTTTTTTCTGGGTGGCAAGAATGACAATGATGGGGAATACTTTCACGAATAATATTCCTTTTAAGGAAGTGTATATTCATGGTCTAGTGCGAGATGAAAATAATAAAAAAATGAGTAAAAGTTCAGGTAATGGTATTGATCCAATACTATTAATTGATAAATATGGTTCTGATGCTTTGCGATTTGCTCTAATTCGAGAAGTTACAGGCGCTGGACAAGATATCCGGCTTGATTTTGATAGAAAAAAAGATACGTCTTCAACTGTTGAAGCTTCAAGAAATTTTGCAAATAAGTTATGGAATGCAACTAAATTTGTATTAATTAATAAAACTTTTAACAATAATTATAAGCTTAATCAGGATGATGAAACTTCTTTAGAGTTGTGTGATAAGTGGATTTTATCGAAATTGAATCAGGTTAATATGAGGGTCTCTGCTTTTTTGAAAGAATATAAAATGGGAGAATCTGCGAAACTACTATATGAATTTACATGGAATGATTTTTGTGACTGGTATGTAGAATTTGCTAAACAAAGATTTAATAATAAAGAGACTAAAAATAGACAAATATCTGAAAAAGTTTTAATAAAAGTGCTTAATGATATTTTGATAATGATTCATCCTTTTATGCCTCACATTACTGAAGAACTTTGGCATGTATTGCAACTAAAACCAGAAAAATCATTATTAGCTCTTCAAAAGTGGCCAACCCAAGAAAATAAATTTGTTGATAATAAGATTGATAATTCCTTTCAGCAACTCTTTGAAATTATTAGATTGATTAGAAATTTGAGAGCTGAATTAGGCCTAAAGCCATCAGAAAAAGTTCCTGTTTACTTAATTTCAGATAATGATGAATTGATCGACTTTTTAAAAATTTTAGTTGACGATATTCAAACTTTAACTAAATCTTCTGAAGTATTTATTTTTAAAACTAATGCTGTTGATAAAAAAGAGTTTTCTAAATCTTTTTCTGGGATAGTTAGTGATTTAGAGGTTTACTTACCTTTTCAGGATTTTGTAAATATAGATGCATTAAAAGAAAGGTTAACCAAGGATTTAAAAAAGGTGACTATTGAATTAGATAATTTAAATAAGAGATTATCTAATAAAAATTTCGTTGACAAAGCTCCAAAAGATATTGTTGATGAATGCAGATTTAAATTAAATGAGGGTTCTGTACAAATGGAGAGAATTACTAAAAAACTCGAACTTTTGAATTGAGAATGAATATATTCCTAGAAAATATTTATAATTTATCTTTTTTTTTTAATACTGGAATTGGCATCTTTTCGTTTGTTTGTATTTATATTTTAGTTGTAATATTCTTACTTCCAGCTTCTTGGTTATCTTTATTATCAGGTTTTTTATATGGTTCATATTTAGGATCAACTATCGTTTTCATTTCGGCTTGCATAGGAGCTTCAGCTGCATTTTTTGTATCAAAAAGTGTTTTCGCAAAAAAGCTAAAAACCCTTTTTAGCCGTTATCCAAAATTAAGTGTTATGGAGAAAGTAGTAGAAAAAGGCGGACTTAAATTAATTTTTTTAGCGAGATTATCGCCACTATTTCCTTTTAGTATTCTTAATTATTTTTATGGTTTGAATAATGTTAAATTTAGAGATTTCGCTATTGGTCTTCTCGGAATAATTCCAGGAACTTTTCTTTATTGTTCAATAGGTAGCTTGGCAAAAAGTCTCCAGGAGTTAAAAAATGTGCAATCACCAAATAATTTATATATGACTATCGTTGGAGTTGTTTCCACTTTTTTAGTTGTATATTTCTCAGCTAAATATTCCAGAGAATATTTTGAAAACTCCTAATAATTTAATCTTTAATATTCCAATCTCTTATAGATGCAATTAAGACAAACCAAATAAGCCTAAATTTACCTAGTAAAGTTTTGTTGGATTCTAATTCGATATATTTTGCTTGTCCACAGGGTGTTTTGATGTAGTTGAAAATAGCTTTTTTGGTCATTAGTCTCGCAAAAAGTTTTGATAATTATCATTATTATTTTATAGCCAAGATTTTAAGTTTTTTTAATTAAAAACCAAATTTTTTATTGACTACTTTGTTCGATATTTTTTAAAAATTTAAACTTTTTCTCCAGCTTTAAATCCTCTAAAGCATTTGAATCTAGGAAATCTAAGACTAAAAGCTTCCGCATCCTTTGATTTGGTTTTGGCATCAGCTCTTATTTCTACAAGTTGACCAACGATCTGATTGCGTTTTAACCAATATTCCTCACGTTGGATATCACTAAATCCACTCCCGCAACTAAGACTGTATTCATACCCATCGTCATCACCTTCTACTAGAATTGCGCCGAGTCGGCCTTTATTGCGACCTGTACCTTCTTCAACTGATACAACTTTTAAAGTAACTTCAATGAAAGGTTTTGCTTTTAACCAACTGTGTGTTCTTTTACATTCATAAATAGCATCAGGATCTTTAATCATTACTCCTTCATAGCCTCCTTCTACGGCAGATTTATTCAGTTCTACAAATCGTTTCTGTCCCTTAATGGTGTCAAGATCTACATTTTCCCATTTAAGTGTTCGTATATGTTTTAGCATAATAGAATTTTTTTCCACCCATTCTTTTACTAATAAACTTCTTTTTGTTTGATTAGTTTCCCATCTTCCTGTTTGGAAGTTTTTAAGAGGACATATGTCAAAAAGGTGGAGTACTGCGTCTTTAGTTTGTTTGCCATCTTTTCTATGTACCTGTTTCATTAAATCCTGAAAATTAGCGCTCATCACTTCGCCATCTAGGACTAAATCATAAGGAGTAGGATTTTCTTTTATGACGTTTTCTATCTCTGAAATAATATGACCAAAATTATGAAACTGCTTTCCATTTCGAGAAAACATTTCTACTTTATTTTGTCTAATAATAGTTAAAACACGTACCCCATCCAATTTGATTTCAATTTGCTTTTTGCCTATCATTTTTTTTTCATGATTTGCACTATCGTGAGCTAAAGGGCAAGAAAAAATAGGTATCTCATATTTGGGAAATTTCTTTGCTATTTTGTTAATTGTTTTTTCAGATACACCACATCTAAGATCTTTAATTAAAACTCGTCTATAAAATCCATTCCACTCTTCTTTTGTTGCAGATTCCATCGCTGTAAGAATTGCATCACGAGCAGCGTGCCCAGTAAGTTCTCTTTGAATTAGCTTATTGGCTAATTCTTTAAAATCTTTCCATACAAAACTTTTACTTTTTTCATTCTCTTTTTCGGGAACTATTTTTACGCCAAAAGTTACTAATGGATCTAGTGCCATACGAATTCCGTCAAAAAAGTCATCAAAGCATTTCTCCATTGCTTTTAAGATGATTTTTTCTTTATCTAATCTGCTTGGATGTAGTTCTAATTGACGTATTATTTCTTCTTTTTTCAAATCTTTTGGCCTCATAAGAAATTATTAATTTACTTTGGCTATTCTGTCTATTTTCCAATCATTGTCAGTTTTTGCAAAAGTAAAATCTAAAGGAAGCTCATCCTGTTTATCTTCTGATTTTAAATTTAACGTTATTATGATTTGATCTTCTTGTACCCTAGGTCTTCCTGATTTTAAATTTCTGTATTTGTTGAGGTTTAAACTAGCTAAGAATTTAAGAAAGTCTTGGCGCTTAACATGAGTTTTATATGTTTTTGTAGTCAAACCATATGCTGCATCAATTCTGCCTGCAGCTATTTGATCAAAAAACTTTCTTACTAATGGATTAATTCCTCTGGCGCTTATAACTAATTTGACTGCATTAAAAGTCCAAAAAGAAACTAGTACTGCTCCGCCAACTAATAATGCTTTAATTCCGATATCTTTAACTAGTGTTGCATCCATGTTGATTGTAGTTTTTTATTACTTTAAGAAAATAAATCGTTTTTGATGGCTTTTTTTGTCAAAATAATACTAAATTTAATTCATAATGCCTGTAATTCCTCTTTTACCTTTATTTCATAGATTTAATAGCCAATATTTTGACAATTCTTTAGCTATAAATAATCAACCTTTGGTAAAAGTTAGATGGAGTGACAATAGATTAAAAACTACTGCTGGTTTTTATAAAAGAAAACAAATAAATGGTGTTTTTGATTCTGAAATAATCTTATCGAAACCAATTTTGAGTAAATTATCTAATAATGAAATTAATAGTACTTTATGTCATGAAATGATTCATGCATGGGTAGATAGGATATTAAAAAGAAATGAGATACATGGTCCAAATTTCCTTATAAAGATGCATGAAATTAATTTGAAAGAGAAGAATTTTCAAATTTCTGTAAGGCACTCATTTCCTGTAGAAAGAAGAGAATTAAAATATATAGGAACTTGTCAAAATTGTGGTGAGAAATTTTTTTATAGGAAAAGAATAAAA
>NZ_CACOFR010000012.1 GCF_902626525.1 uncultured Prochlorococcus sp. | reverse complement strand
AGTTGAGCGTTATAGAAAAAGTAGGGAATATGACCCCATTGTAGGAGTCAGTTTTACTGGATTATTTGATTTTTGCGTCCATGCCTTTGGGACACCATGGTTGAAGTGGTGGGAAGCAGGGAGACCTGATACCGAAGAAGGGAAGTCTTTCAAAAAGAAGGAAGCTAAATTCTTAGATTCTTGGAGAAAGATAGTAAAAGAGACTGTCTGGGAATATTGTGATAAACATAACCTTAGAAGGCCAAACCGTTGCACAACTGTTCAGCCAGCTGGGACTAAAAGTCTTTTAACTGGAGCAGCTCCAGGATGGCATCCGCCAAAGGCTCAAAGATTCATAAGAAGAATAACTTTCAGGAAAAATGATCCAATTGCCCTAGCTTGTATGGATTATGGTTATTCAGTTGTTCCATCACAATCTGATAAAGACGAGAATGGCTGCTTGCTTGATAATCCATTTGATCCAAGATGCACAGAATGGTTAGTTGAAATCCCAACAGAAGTTAGCTGGGCAAATATAGATGGCGCCGACCAGATTGACATCAATAATTTCTCAGCATTAGCTCAATTTGATTTTTATATGCAGGTGCAGAAATTCTACACAGAGCATAATACCTCTGCAACCGTAGAATTTAGAGAAAATGAAATCGAGGATTTAGCAAATGCTATTCATAATGCGATAGAAAATAATGAAGGATATATTTCTGCGGCATTACTAGCTAGATTTAGTGCAAACGCAACTTTCCCAAGATTACCTTTCGAACCAATAAGTAAAGAGGAATATATATCATTGCAAAATAAAGTATTAGAAAGGAAAGTTAATAACGACTTCTTTGACGCTCTCAATAAATATGATGTTGGGGAACTATCCGAAGCAGGTCCAGCAGGTTGTGATTCAGACAAATGTCTACTTCCTCTGGCTAAACCGAAAAAATAAGAATTAAATTATTTGTAAATAAAAAGATAAATTTGTTTTTAAAAATTTAATTTATGGCTACCTCTTAAATAGAGACATAAATTATTTATGACATTAAGCTTAAATATTGGGGAGTTGTTTAATGATTCCTCTAGTCATGCCTTAGTAGATGAGCTAAGAAAAAGAACTTCGGTTGATGAGATATTAGAATTTGAAGAAAAATTTAACTCCAAAAATGAAAAAAATCTACATACTTATATATGTAGATTTTTAAAAAACAGATCAATATCTAGAGGCTTAGCCTCTAAATGGCTATTAACCATAATTAAAAATAAAGAATCGAAAATTGATGCCTTACTAAAAGAAAATAATTAGGTCAGGGCTGAAAGTCTCCATAGAGCAATCCCAAAAATGGAGAATCCCATAATAAAAGTAAAAGCCAAAGCATTTACCAATTGAACCTTATCGTTCATTTTATTAGCGAAAGGTAGTAACTGAGCAAATAATGGAGTCTCTTCAACTATTGCAGATTTTTTTACTGTAGGTTTCTTGTTTCTAGAAAACATAAAACAATTTTTATAATCCTAAGAATTTTACATTTAAAAGTTCATTAAATAAAAAATACTTCTCAAAAACGAACAAAATGTAACCTGTAAAAACCCGCACCAAGATAAATGTATATTTATTTAAATTGCAGACTAAATTTATATTCAAATTATTAAGTCTATGTTATTAAAAACTTAGACAAATAATTTTCTTGGATGTTAATATTAAAAAGTTGCGATTATTACAAAACGTTCGACTTGCGTTTAGCAAGCCGCAAATCGACTTAAGCCATGGAACGGGGACTTAAGCGAAACCGGAGCTTAGAAAATGACTCTAATTTACAGAGGACAAAAGTACGTCCAAAACAAAGAAGTTGCAAAGAAGCAGCACAACGAACTTACTTATAGAGGAAAAGCTTATACAAGCTAATTTATTCATCTCATAAATAAAAAAGCCACGAAAGGTGGCTTTTTTATTGTCTAATCTCTTTCTTTAAAATTTTTAATATTCATTAAGAGTTAATAATCTCCCATAAATTTCCTAATTTGGTACCTTTTTATAAAATGCACATAATTAGTAAGAATAAAAAATCACCTAATATCCATTCACACATTAAACTAATATGAACCATTAGCTTTTAAAGATTTGATAACAATGGCAGATAAAAAACCTCTATTTAAGGCTCCTTATGACATAAAAGATGTAAGTGCCCTTTTTGCAATTGTTGCCTTTGTTTTGATAATCGCTGCCATAGTTGGTAATAACTTGTTTGGTTTATTCCAAGAAAATATAAATTTCGGATAATTGAATTTAAAATAATTTTTAAAATTAAAAAAATCAAATAATTATTAGATTTATTTATTGTAATTAACAAATTACTCTTATCTTCCCCTTAACTTTCAATATTTATACAAAAACTTTACTAAATCTTTTAGTGAATTTTACTATTGGTAAAATACCCCATGAGTACAAAGGATGGTATTTATTGTAATCTGTGTTGGTAACCCCAAAAGAAGTTATATCTTTTAAGTGTGTTTCATCGAGATAGGTACCAAATAATTTGTCCCAGATACAGAAGACTCCCCCAAAATTCTTATCGTAATGTTTTACATTATTTGAATGATGAATCCAGTGCAGCGCAGGGCTAAGTAAAAACAAGGAAAAAGGCTTAGGATAAATTATTTTGAAAGAGGAGTGTCCAGCGATATTACTGATTTGGCCTAAAGTTCCCCAAATTATAGACATGATGAAAGGAATAAAATTTCCTATTGATAAATAATGAGAGATTGCAAATCCCGCAAAAGCACTAAATGAGAAGTAAAAAGGAGCTAGAACAATCTTTGG
Organism: uncultured Prochlorococcus sp.; assembly: GCF_902626525.1. Lineage (GTDB taxonomy): Bacteria > Cyanobacteriota > Cyanobacteriia > PCC-6307 > Cyanobiaceae > Prochlorococcus_A. The sequence continues at coordinate 41,652 of NZ_CACOFR010000012.1, read as the reverse complement.
GATAAGACCATCTAAAAGAGAAAATCTTTTTCCATTTAAAATATTCATCTCAGTAGCGGAATGATGTAATTCATGGAAATCCCACAAAAATTGATTCATATGGGAAATTCTATGATCAAAATAAAACCAAAAATCAGAGAATAAAATTCCAAAAATAAATAGTAGAGTACTTCCAAGTATGGAAGAAGGCAAAACAATGTATTGCTTTATTAAAGAATCAAACCAACTATTAGCACTCACAGAAAACGTAGATAATCCAAAAGTTAATAACCCTACTATGAATGGTATTTTTTGTACAAAAGTATAAAGAAAAAAATACCAAATATCTGCATATTTTTCTTCTGAATTAACCATTTTACCCAAACTAGTATTAGTGAGTCGTTCTCTTAAATTTTTCCTTTTTGTTATTAATTCAAAAGTAGTTATAACTGAAACTGGGAAAATAAAATCAATATATTTAAATGGGAACTTAATAATTTCTTTTAGTGAGATTTCACTAAGAAAAAAAGTAAAATTTTTAATAATATTTGTTTCTGAGGAGGATATATTTGCATTAACATCATTAAGTTTCAAGACTTCAGTCCCTGTATCCCTGGAGAAAATATCTAAATAACTTCTCATGAAGTATGCACTAACTAAAAAGCAGGCAAGAAAGAGAAGAATCCAACCATTTCTTTTGATAAACCTATCTAAATCAAGAAATACTTTTTGATGTATTCCTTCCATTACAATTTTTTAAAACATAAGTTCATATTATAGAAAAAATACATAAAGTGTAATTTCTTTTTGAGAAATCATTTAATCCCAAATAAATATGGAATTAATTTATAAAATAAATTTGACTAAAAATTGACTTTTTTATAGATTTGACATGTTTTTATTAATAAAAATTGCACTGAAAACAAAAAAAATTTACTTGGAGAAGTTTCAATTGTAGCTATTTCTAATGAGATCAATTTAATAGCTTCACATTATGGATTTGAATTTACTGGTAAAGAATTAAAAGAAATTTCTAAGAGGAAAATCTAGGGGTAAATATTTAAATTCAAGTTAATTATTTTATCTCATAATTTTAATAAGGAGAAAACTAAAAAATTGATTAAGAAAATAAATTAAAAGCTTAATAAACTTAATAAGAACTCCTTTAAAGTATTAACATTCTAACTTTTTTTAAAGAAATTAGGATTTAATAATGATTTAATAATGATTTTCAGTTAATACTTTGGGACTGTTTTTCATTTATTAATTTATTAGCGGTAGAAGTATTATCTTCCTTTTTAAGGATATCTTTTAAATGAGTATGATTTGCTTCGTTTTTATTATGTCCATGAGCAATTCCAAGCTCATGCATCCTTGCATGTTCTTTAATAGTATCTCTTAATTCACCGGATTTAGGACCAACGGTTGTATAAATACCATAACCAATGGCACCAAATAGTAATAGTCCAATGCTACCTAGAACAAAAATGAGCGTAGGATCATTATTAGCTGCAATCATATTAAAAATTAATAATTAAGATAGATTTTAATTATTTATGAAAGGATTTTAAGTAAATAAGTTATAAGTTAGCTATTCAAAAAGTATTATCTTTTGTATCAGTTTAGACAAGCTAAATAGAAAAAAAATTAAAAAATTGTTTAAGTTTAATATAGAATGTTCAAAATTCTTTTTTTACTATTTCAGACAGTTCTAACAAAATAGCGTTTATTCTTCTTTTACTTGGAGTGCTAGTTTATTACGGGTTAGTGATAAGTGGGAATAATCCACTTTAAACTTAGGGGAAGGAATTAATTACCTGATAAATTAAGGCACACAAAATTTTAAGCAAATTTAAATAACTTTACCCCATATTTAATAATGATAAATTGGAAAATATAAGTTACTAAATTCCAAAAAAGAAACCGTCTTTTTGATAAGAAAATATAACTACAGATATACCTATTGAGATAAGAATAACTTTAAAAAAATTATTTTGTAGTTTTTTTCTTAGTGAATTCGATGCTTCTGATGATTTCATAAAAGTGATTCAAAGCTTTAATAAACTTCATTTTTATTTAGATACCTTGATAAAAGATACATCAAAATGAATTAATCCTTTTTTGATTTAGGCTTAAGACCAAAATCATTTTTACCTCTAACAAAGAACGTAATTACTAGTATAAAAAAGCTAAAAATAGAAAGAGTTTCCATAATAGATTGATAATTTTTGACTAGGAAGTTTTTTAATCTTTTAATTGAGATTTACCTGATGAGATACCAAAGTCATTTGATCCGATTTTCATAAAAGCAACAAAAGCAGCAAAAAAGCCTAAGACTATAAAAAGATACATCTGTAAATAGAAACTTATTATCTATGGACAATAAAAATATTTCTTAAAAGAGTCAAGAACAACTTTTACATAATAAATCGCTAAAAATACATCATTTGCATATAAAAATCACTTATAAATAATTATTTGATAATACTTAATGAATAGAATTTTATAATGTTAATAATTACATAAAGCTTATATAGTGCGATTGATTTTAATCCTTTACTTTTCTTATATCAAACTTAATGGATAATAAATTAAAAACAAAAAAGTTTGGGTAACATCTTATGGAATCCCATAAAAATAATCCAAATCCCTTGATATGAAGATAGAAAAGTTTTAGCTAAAGAAACATTTACAGTTTTGATATGACAAAAATTCTTTTTGGAAATTTTTTAATTATAAAAATATTCCTTTACTTTGTATAAACATATGAAAAGTAGGATTATGAAGATATAGGTCATAAATAGCTTTAGCAAAGAAAATAATCAACCCTGAAACAACTAAAAAAATTAATTGATCTTTTGATGCATTATCAAAATTAAATGTTTTTGCATTAATTTTTTTTGCTTTCATAATTTAATTTGACTCTATTTATTTCATAGCAAAAATTAGTAAAAACATTTAAAAATAAATATTTTTTTCAGATTTTAAAATTTTTAACTTACTACTTTTATTACTTCTTTATAACTGATATGAATTCTTAGTCCTTAAAATTGGACTCTAATCCAAAAATTATATTCCTTGATAATTTTAGATTAAAATTACTCCACCAAAATCATAATCTTTATCTTCATTTGAAAGAATTATTTCTACAACCTTTAATCCAAGAAAAATACAGCAAATCCAATTAAAAGCAGCTCCTCTCGGTAAATTCAAAACCCAACTAAAGATCAAACCAATTAATAAACCAAGCCCAACAACAATAATTTCCAAAATTTCAAAGTATTTTTGTTAAATTAATAAAATGAGTAATAATGGCATTGTTATCAAGTTATCAAAAATGTGATATTTAACTGATAAGAAATTTTTACTTGTAGATAAAGTTCTGTTTCTTTTAATATTATTTGAACATAAATAATTATTTTTTGTTTAATGAATAGAAAATCGTTCCGTAAATAAATGATTCATATTTAAGAGTAAAAAAGATTTTCAAATAAGGTTATATTTTCTGCATGCAATTTAATACATAAAAAGGTTTCGAAAATTATTGCTTATCTAAAAATTTATATATAAATTTGAAAAGGAAGCTATTTTTCTATAGAAAATAAATTTCAAATATGGTCGCTCAATATTTTAATTTTATGGGCAATATTTTGATCAATACTTTTATATTATTTTCAAACTTGCTTCCTGCCTTGAACGAAAAAAATCTACCTTGGGTTGATGTTATTCATCCTATTGTAGTTCATTTTGTAATTGCGATGGCTTTAGGTGCTGTATTCTTTGATTTTGTTGGGATAATTTTCAAAAAACCTAATTTATTTGAAGTTAGTTTTTTAAATTTAACCGTTGCTACGATTGCTATCTTTATTGCCATTGTATTTGGTCAAATTGAAGCGGGGTTAAGTAATCCATATGGAATATCAAGAGATGTTTTGAACTATCACAGCACCATTGGATGGTCTCTAGCAGGAGTACTCTCGGTTATTACAGGATGGCGATATGTATCAAGACAAAATAACCCTCAAGTTCTATCAAAAGGATTTATTTTTATAGATGTTATTTTAGCACTCTTAGTTTGTACGCAAGTTTATTTGGGTGATATGTTGGTTTGGATATATGGATTGCACACAGTGCCCGTCGTTCAAGCGGTGAGGGATGGATTATTATGATAATTTTCAATCTTAATTTTTCTCCTGAATTAAGTAGTTTGAAATGTATTAACTACCTTTTCTGTCTTTTAATAAAATCACCAATCAGCGAAATATCAGACAAGTTAGGTCCGAATGATTTGCCTTATAAAATTCCATTACATCCAAATCTTGTTCATTTAACTATAGGTTTATTTGCTATTGGAATATTCTTTGATATCGCAGGAGCCTTTTATCCTTTTGAAAAAAGAATTCTAAGATTTTTTGCTTTTCCTGTAACAAGAGTTGGATTTCATGATGTTGGTTGGTATAACGTTCTTGCCGCCTCGTTTATAACTTTCTTTACAGTTGCAACTGGTTTTTTTGAAATGTTGTTAGCAGTTCCTATACCTGAAGTGGAAAGTATTTTAGGACAAAATGCTATTTCTACGATGCTTTGGCATGCTGTTGGCGGAGTGGCAATTTTATTTGTAATGATTTCAATGACTATATGGCGGGGGTATCAACGATTTATTTTTAGGAAGGATTTCGGGAGACAAGTTTCTTGGTCTTATATTTTTTGTGGATCCTTGATTTTAATTTTGATGGGGATTCATGGCAGTTTAGGAGCATGGCTTGCAAGCGACTTTGGAGTTCATATTACAGCTGACCAACTTCTTGTAAGAGGAGAAGATCTTAATCAAATTTTCCAATGAATACTAAAATAAGAAGAATAAAGAAAAGTGGTTTTTCAAAAACTTTTATAATAATTTTTGCAGTAATACTAAACATCATATTAAGTCTCTTAATGGGATATTGGTCCTATAGTTGGTTACCAATACAAGCTTCAGAAGCTGCACATTATGTAGATAATCTTTTTGCATTTGAAACTACTATTGGTACTTTTATCTTTCTTGGGTGCACAGGGACCATGGCTTGGATTTTAGTTTTTAATAGAGCTCCCAAGTATGATGAAAGTAATGGAGAACCTTTAGAGGGCAATTTAAAACTTGAGATTATTTGGACATTAGTTCCTCTTCTTTTAGTTTTGGGAATATCAACATACTCAACAAGCGTTAATTATAAACTTGAAAACTTAGGGTCAAAAATAAAATATGATTACGGTGCAGAAGTCCCTTTTGTTGAGGAGAAAAAAGTTTTTGATTATGGACCAATTGATGTGATTTCGAGGCAATGGAACTGGGAGTTTGTTTATCCAAATGGAATACATAGTTCTGAATTACATTTGCCAGTTGATAAAAAATCAAATTTTAGATTAATAACAGAAGATGTTATTCATAGCTTTTATGTCCCAGCATTTAGATTAAAGCAAGATATTATTCCTGGAAGTGTAATTACATATTCTCTTACACCAACTAAAGAGGGAGTATTTAGATTAAGAGATGCAATGTTTAGTGGAGCATATTTTTCAGAAAATCAAACAAATGTAATCGTAGAGTCTGAAGAAATTTTTTACAAATGGATTAAAGAGACTGTAAAAAAAGAACTTCAAAATGGATTAAATCCAGCTGGCAGTTTGTACCAGAAAAGGCTAAAAAATGGTAATAGAGGTTGGGCAACAGTAAAACCGGCTCCTGATCCAAAAGTAAATGATGCCGGTATTAAATCGCGACCTCATGATAGTTGAAATCTGCAATGACAATCGTTAATTATGATCCAAGATTAGTACAGAGTAAAAACCCTTATCCAAAGGGGCCAAATGATTGGAAAAGGTTTTTTAGTTTTAATACAGATGCAAAAGTAATTGGAATTCAATATATCGTCACAGCTTTATTTTTCTTATTAATAGGTGGCCTTTTAGCGATGTTGATTAGAGGAGAGTTAATAACACCTCCATCAGATCTTTTTGATCCAACCGTTTACAACGGTCTTTATACTATGCACGGAACAATAATGCTTTTTTTGTTCCTTTTCCCCATTTTGAGTGGTTTAACAAATTTACTAGTACCTCCAATGATAGGAGCGCCAGATATGGCTTTCCCAAAACTCAATGCTTTAGCATTTTGGCTAGTACCAGTTTTCTCAATAATACTACTTTTAAGTTTCTTTGTTCCAGGTGGACCAGCTTCTTCAGGTTGGTGGTCTTATCCACCTATAAGTATTCAGAATCCTCTAGGTAAAATGATAAATGGTGAAATGTTATGGATAATAGCAATATCATTATCTGGGATTTCTTCGATCATTGGTGCTGTCAACTTTGTAACCACAATAATAAGAATGCGTGCACCAGGAATGGGGTTTTTCAAAATGCCAATTTTTATTTGGACTGTCTTAGCAGCTCAATTATTGCAATTACTTGGATTACCGGCCTTAACTGGTGGTGCGATAATGTTATTTTTTGATCTAACATTTGGAACAAGTTTTTTTAGGATTGAGGGGGGAGGAGACCCAGTTTTATTTCAGCATTTTTTCTGGTTTTATTCTCATCCTGCTGTTTATGTGATGGTTCTACCTGTCTTTGGAATATTTTCTGAACTTTTTCCTGTTTACTCAAGAAAACCTCTTTTTGGATATAAATTTGTTGCTGTAGCTTCTTTTGGGATCACTATCCTTTCGTTAGTTGTTTGGGTTCATCATATGTTTTATACAGGTACACCAATGTGGATGAGAAATTTATTTATGTTTACTACTATGCTCATTGCTGTTCCAACAGGTGTAAAAGTATTTGCATGGATAGCTACATTATGGGGTGGAAATATTAGATTAACCACACCGATGCTTTTTTGCTTGGGAGGATTATTTAATTTTATCTTTGGAGGTATTACTGGAGTAATGCTTGCGACAGTACCAGTAGACATACATGTTGGAAATACATATTTTGTAGTTGCTCATTTTCACTATATTATTTTTAATACCATTGCTTTTGGAATATTTGCAGGTATTTATCACTGGTTCCCAAAATTTACAGGAAAGATGTTTTATGAAGGTTTAGGAAAAGTTCATTTTGCTCTTACTTTTATAGGAGCAACTTTAAATTGGTTACCACTTCATTGGGCTGGTTTATTGGGAATGCCTAGAAGAGTTGCATCATATGATCCTGAATTTGCAATATGGAATGTACTAGCGAGTATTGGAGCTTTTATTCTTGGCGTTGCCTCTATTCCTTTTATCTTGAATATGGTTAGTTCTTGGGTAAGAGGAAAATCAGCGCCACCTAATCCTTGGAAGGCTATAGGTTTAGAATGGTTACTTCCCTCTCCACCTCCTCACGAAAATTTTGAGGAAGATATCCCAACTGTTTTAAATGAACCATATTGCTATGGCCTAGATAAACCATTTGTAGAAGATGAGCAATTTTATGTAGAAAAGTCCCTAAAAAAACATTAAAAATGCTCACTGAAAACCAGAATATATCTTTAAATCATAAGCCCGGTCATATAAAACATGATGGTCATAATATGACTGGATTTATTATTTTTTTATGTTCAGAAAGTATTATATTTTTTGCTTTTTTTGTTGGTTACAGCGTCCTTAAAATTAGTGCACCTGTTTGGTACCCCGAGGGTATTGATGGGATTGATGTAAAAATGCCGCTTATAAATACTGTGATTTTGGTTTCTTCAAGTTTCGTAATTTATTTTGCAGAAAAATATCTTCATAAGAAAAATCTGTGGGGTTTCAGAATAATTTGGTTCATAACTATGTTAATGGGAAGTTACTTTGTTTATGGTCAATACGTTGAGTGGTCTGAACTTTCTTTCAGTTTGCAAAGTGGAGCATTTGGAGGAATGTTTTATTTACTTACTGGTTTCCATGGCCTACACGTAATTACAGGGATATTACTAATGGGGATTATGTTATTAAGATCATTTCTTCCAGATAATTATAAAAGCGGAGAGATGGGTGTTGAATCAGTAAGCCTTTTTTGGCATTTTGTTGATGTGATTTGGATCCTATTATTTGGTCTTATTTATTTGTGGCAATAAATTTAGTATCATAGTTCTTAAATGAAAATTATAAAATTTTCAATATATGATTATTGATGATCATCATTATGATTTCATAATAATTGGAAGCGGTGCAGGTGGAGCAACTTTGGCCCGCCAATTGTCAAAGAAGGGGAAATGGGTACTCGTCCTGGAAAGAGGAGGTCAACTCCCTTTAGAAGAACAAAATATTGTAGGCACTGATTTATTTAGAAAAACAAGGTATCACCCTAAAGGGGAAAATTGGCTTGGCCCTGATGGCGATCCTTTCGCTCCTCAAACGGTATATGCGTTGGGAGGAAACACTAAAATCTGGGGTGCGGTTTTGGAGAGGATGAGAATTGAAGATTTTGAAGAACTTCCTTTACAAGATGGGACTTCACCTTCGTGGCCCGTATCATATGCAGAACTAGAACCGTTTTATGCAAAAGCAGAAGAAATTTATAATGTAAAAGGCAGCCAAGGCATAGATAAAACAGAGCCTTACAGATCGAAGGGATATAAGAATCCACCAAAATCTATTGAACCTTTATTTAATGAAATACAAAATATTTTAATAGAAGAAGGATTTAATCCTTATTATTTACCTATAAGCTGGCCTGAAAATTCGCAAGATATTGATTTTGATAATTGTGCAATGTTTCAAAAAGGCGATTCTCAACTTTATGGAATTTATAATTCAAATCAAGATTTTCTTAAAATCAAAACTAACGCTAAAGTTGTAAAGCTAGATGTAAACTCTTCAGGGAAATCAATTAAGGGCGTTGAGGCAGAGATAGATGGAGATAAATGGCTTTTCTCCTCAGATGTAGTTATTCTTGCAGCTGGAGCAATTAATACACCAATAATTTTATTGAATTCAAAATCTTCATCACATCCTAATGGTTTAAGTAATAGTTCAAATATGGTTGGCAAAAATTTAATGAATCTTCAAATGACTTGTATTCTTCAAAGAGCTAATAATCTTACAAGTGGATATTTTCCAAAATCTTTAGGATTAAATGATTTTTACTTTGGAGATAAAAATGTTAATTTCCCATTAGGTCATATTCAAACTGGAGGAGGTGTACTCAGAGATGCTTTTTTTGCGGAATCTCCCCCAGTACTATCTTTAATTACAAGATTTATTCCTGACTTTGGATTAAAGAATTTAGCAAAAAGATCAATATCATGGTGGGCTATGACAGAAGTCTTACCTGATCCAGAAAACTCAGTAACAATTCAAAATAATAGGGTAAAAATTAATTACATACATAATAATCTTGAGGCACACGATCGACTTGTTTATAGGTGGCTCGATACTTTAAAAGTTATTGAGAATAATCCGCTTTTAGTTTCAATAACTCAAACACCGGCACACCCTAGAGGATTAGCGCCCTTAAGCGTAGTTGGCTATTCCTGTGGTACTTGCAAAATGGGAAATGACCCAAAAACTTCAGTTGTTAATAAGAATGGGAAGTGTCATGACATTGATAATCTTTATATTTCTGATGCAAGTATTTTCCCAAGTTGCCCAAGCATTGGTCATGGTTTAACTGTTATTGCTTTGTCCCTTAAATTAGGAGATTATCTTACCTCTGAAAATCTTTATAAACCCTTAATATGTAGGCCATAATAATCTATTAAAAACTAATATTTTGGAAATATGCTTTAAAAGTAAAATTGCAGGTTTAATATTTAAAAAATAAATTTTAAATTGATCCAACTAAAATCAACAAAAAACCTAAGAATACAGAAACCCCCATCATAGTAATCATTTTATAAAACCAATTTGGAATCTTATCATTGTAAAAATTCCAATATTCACTATTTGTACCCATTATTTTTTCCATCCTCATAAGGTTTTCTAGGATTTCAAAAATATCTTGGTAAGGTTTTAATGCTGTATAAATAAAATATTTCATAAGCATAAAGACTAAAATTCAATAGCATTCTAACTAAGTATTTATACTCGTGAGACTTCTATATTCCTATCACAATATGATGTTTAAATTTTATTTCTTAATATCCAAAATTAATTAGGAAGTGGAAAAAAATATTTTAATATTTGATCCCGTTAAGCATGAAGTTACTAGGAAAATATATCTAGGCTTAATTTTTGACGACCTTCAAATTTCTTCATAAAAACTAAAATAAGATCTAACATTCCATTCCATTCAAAGTTTTCCATTTTACCTTAAACTAAGCTTATATAAATTAATGAATTTTTAGCATTAACATCTTTATAAGAAGTTAGATATTGAACTTCATGATAATTTTTCAGAATAAGTATTACACCTGTCGACCAATTTTTAATTAACACAAATATTCATATTTATGAAAGTAAATAAATTTAATTTTTAAAATTGTTAAATTTTTTATTCATAAATGCAGATTCAGTTTGGGATTTTATTTTAAACAAATAGTTTTGCTGAAATTTATTATTCCCTGAACATTGCATCCCAAAAAGAAGATTAATATCTATCTCATTAAATAAATTTTTATTTATTTGCTTATTAATTCTTTCTTTCATAAGAGCTATTTTTATAATAAGCTACAAGCATGACAAAAGCTATTGTTACTTAAAAGAGTAAAAATACTTATGTGTAAAAAAAATATTAATTAAAGTATATTCTGCATAATCCCAATAAATCATTCTACATACATTACTATTTAATTTGATAATTTTAGAACAATCATTTTTAATCGTTTTCCGATGATAATTTAAATCATGTTTTAAATATTTTTTTAATTTTTTTTCTAAAAGATGGTTCTGATAGTTTCTGAATCCATTAGCGATTCATCATAAAGATTGCAAAACCCGCAAAGCTAACTAATTTAATAACTATAAAAAATGGTACTAACTTCTGAACTTTTAACTTGAAAGGTAAGATTTTATTAATAACTTTCATAACTTTTAGTTTTATAAAGACTTTAACAAATATTTCCAACAATTTTGATCTTGACAAAAATCAACAATTCAAAATGGCGACCTTGGCCACTCAAATAATATTTTTAGAGACGTATTCATTCTTTATCTTTTAGAGTTAATTTCAGATTATATTTGATACTAAAAATAGTATTAATTTCTTTTTTTATTTCTTTTAAACCATTTGTTACTTTTAAATAAAAGAATAAAAAAACAATTGAAGTTATAAATGAAAAGCCAACTAAATAAAATTAATTATTCATGATCTCTTGAAAAATTTAAAAGTTTAGATTTCTGATATAACTCTCATAGGAAGAAGGTTTGCTATAGATTTTTTCTAATAAATCTCTAGCATTATTTCTTTTCGAGGCCAAGTTTCGATTAAAAAATAATATGTATTTGAAAAGTTGGGAAATAAATCCAATTATTGCAATATTTAGAAAAATAATTTGCCAACATTCCATCTCTATCAAGGTATTCTCATATGTAAATTTATAAATATTTTTTTGATCGGGAAAGTACAAATGATTCAAATTATTTCAAAGCCCTTACTTTCTTTATTGATATTTGATTCTCTATTTCAATTTATGAATAAGTATAATTACTTAAAAAATGAAAATTTATGAAAGAGTTCAAATAGGGTCGAATGTTCAAATTAAAATTGATTTAGCAAAAAAAAGGTTGGGAAAAGAGAGTATAAAAGCTATTGAGATTTCATCAATATGTCAGATAGTTGATTTTAAAATCACCGATGGTAAAGGTATTGGTGTTATTTTAAAACTATCAAACGGGAAAGAGGAGTGGTTCTTTGAAGAAGAGATAAATATCTTCAATGAAAACGGAGAAATTGTAGAAAATATAGAAATCAAAGAGGAAATTGATTTATTTTTTGAAATTTTTAATTTCATTAAAGTAGTTTCTTGGACTTTATTAGCACTAATTATTCCTACAGAATACAAACTAAAATCTAAAATAAGAGATCTTTTAAATCCTCTTAATTTTTTTAGTTGGTTATTAAATGCATTTAAGGATGTTCTTTAACCTATTTTATGCTCTTTTATATTTTCTGAAAAACCTTATAAAGTTGCATAAAAATAGTAGCTTTTATCCTTAATGTATATTGACTGTCAATCAAAATAAAACTTACTTATCCATTTCTCTTATTAGCTTTGCCGCTTCATCTAAACGTTCCATAATTGTAAACCTATAATTCTTAGTAGCTTCTTTCCTTTCCTTTGAAAGCTCTTTATTATATTCTCCAGATTCATAAGCTTCAACTGCTTGCCTCATTAATGGGAATTCACAAATAACCGCCACGTTGGTATCTTAAATTTTTCCTTTTCCTTATAACTTTGTATCATTAGCAAAGACTTATTCATTAACTTGTTTTAGCAATGGAATGACTTTGCTTACATATTTAACAAATAATTGCTGATTAATTATTCCTGCTTAGAAAGTCATTACTCTATAGCTCCTCTTTTATTCATTTAAAGTTCTAGATTTGCACATTAAATATATTAATATCGTTGTAATTTTGTAAACCTACTTTGAGCGGTTAAACATAGCCTTTTGATTAGTTAACCAAAATATTAAATAGAAAAAAAAAGCTGTTACTCCTACACCAATTAATGAACTAAAAAAAAATTTAGTATCAATATTATTTTCGGTAAACGCAAAGAATAAATGCATGTCTATTAAATAAAAAGAAATCTACACGTTTATAATTCTAATTTCTTTATTTTTTATACTAATGTCATATCATTTTTTACCAAAACATAGATAAAATATAAAAAGTGATTTTATAAATTAGCTATAGAAATTATTTACAAGGTTGGGAGACCTTAATTTAAATATTGAAAATAATATTCCTACTTCAAAAAGGTATAGGTTAGGTTCATTTTATACATGCCCTATATCCTCAAATGTAGAAAAAATATATTTACAGTTGATCTATAAAAAGGGTAAGTAAGCTCCTTTTTTCTATGCCTAATAGTTTGTATTTTTTAGAATGTAATTGATTATTTTTAACTATATTGACAGCCGACTTTTAGCTAAAAATATCTACAGATAAACTAATTAAAAATCTGGATTTTCCATTTAATTAATCACAACAACTATCCTTTGTTAATGAAGCAACCCATGATGATTCCTCCATTGTTGATAAGTCAACTCTATGAGTTGCCATCCATTCACCATTTGCTTCCACAAACTTTTGAACATTACCTTCTGGAGCTTGATGAATAACAATTATTTTTTGAGGGTCTTCTTTGCTTACTCCTCTGAAAAGTGGCTTAATATCAAATTCTGAATGCCTTTTATCTGCTTCTGCACTATCAAATATTTCAGACCATTCATCGAAAGTACTTTCAATTTTAAAAGTAAAAACGGAGGTGACCGAACAAGACATAAAAAAATAGCTAGTTACTTATCATTTTAGATCGACTGTCAATTACTAGTTATTAGTGTTGCAGGTAGTAAGAGCTTCATTAATTTCACGATATAATAATTTGCTATAAAATGGTATAAATTTGGCTTGATTAGAAATTAGATCTATTTTAATGTCCTACAAAATTAATAATTAAAAATGTTTGCAACAAATCAAGCTAAACAACCAGTTGAAGAAATAAAAAATAATACAAAAATTATTGACCCCTTTACTATTTGGCTTATCAGGATTGCATGTTTATTGATCATTATCGTTTTTAGTGGTCTTTTATTAGGTGTTCCCTTGGCAATTTCAATTGGCCAGTCTTTATTTAATGACACACTTTTAAACGCTAAAGAAGTCTTGAGAAATCTTATTGAAAAATCACTCGCCTGATTAACTAAATAGGTTTGATTTATATAAAGCAAAAGGAGCTTTAAGTGAGAGTAGTAAGCGTTTAAAGTTATTCAATTGGCGTTAGTGAAAAAATGTCATTGTAACGATTTTCTTTATCCCACTCTTTCATCTTTGGAGTACGTGTAGCTGAACCAAATACTTCTGTATCTTTAACTTTAAGTATTATGTGACTTTTATGTTCATTTACATTCCTTTTAATTAATTTTTGGCTAGTGCATCAAGTCACCTCCACTTGTTGTGAATATATTTTATCGGTATAAGTGGTTTAAGGACTTGAGCCTAGCGGTTTCAAGGTTAACCCCGCACTCCTACACACGAGTACAAAAACCTTTTTAATTAATGCAGAATACTTCCAAGACAATTAGCTTGTTGCTTAATATAGCTCTATTGCTGTGTATCTTTGTCATTTAATAATTGCTGTTGGTGGTCTAATAAATTTAATATCTGTTAAACATATTCTTTGTCATATCCCTTTTGATGGGTTGCTTTATGAACTGACTCACTATGTCCCATAAATTTTGATGCTGAAGCGGAATTGATATTCATATTTGCAAACCTTTAGTATATTTAAGAATTGATTACTAGAAAATTTAATAATATTTGAGTTGTTTTCAATATTAAAATTTTGATTTTTAACTATGTACTTCTAAAGACATTTCTCAATAGTGATTTGTATTTTCACTGAGATAATAAGACAATAGAAATGAAAACTAATTCAAAAATGAAAAATTTTTTAAAAAAAATCTATCCCATCTTTGGAATTTTACTTTTTTATAATTTAAACCCTGGAGAAAAGTTGTTTGCTAATGGCAAAAGTTTTGAATGGTATCCTGTTGGAGTAGATCAGTATGGAAATATTACAGAGTGGATAAATATATCAAGTTTTAAAACCCTAAATAAAGATTCATTTAGATTGCAAATGAAACTTTTAGAAGAAAATAAAGTAATTTTGGGTCGTTTAGATCTTAATTGTAGAAATAAAGATTACTATCTCAGGAAAAGAGGAAAAATGTCTCAAAAAGGAAATTGGAATAGCATTACGAAAGGTTCTAGTTTTGAAGAAATAGCAAAATTTTATTGCAAAAAAACTAGTGCTGCCTCAAATTGGGGTTACACTGCAGAAACGAAATATTTATGGGGTATCGAAAAACCGAATTTAGACGCTTCATCCTTTAATCTCCAAGGCGAATGGATTAATGTCTATAAAAATAGTTCAAGTGAATTTCAATATAATTCAAATGTAATCAAATCATCTGACTCTGTTTTGGCTGCTTATTACTTTAAAAAAAAGTTATATAAAAAAAATTCACCTTATATTTCATCAAAATATAAATTTGGTTGGATAGTAGTTAGTTGCAAAGAAAAACTTCACTCTACTTTTAAGAAATTTGATAATACAAATATTGCAGAATGGACTGCACCTAAAAAAGGAAGGATAGGAGGAGGAGCAGACGCAATAAGAAAAGCTGAGTGTTACTAATATTAAGTAAATAATATAAATTTTTTCTAAGTTCTTCTTAGAATCAAGCTGAAAATATTTTTAATTTTTCAAGTCAATTAAGTTTATGATGCGAATTTTTCATTCTCATCTTCTTTTATTTCTTCAGGGGCTAACAATTTCGCCGGTATGGGATCTGTAATTCCACAATATAAAGTCTCACGCAAATCAGAAACTTTTTTTTCAAGATCTGCATTATTGATTGCTCTCACAATTCCTTGAGCTTTTGCCAGTTTATCGCATGCCCACTTTTGTTTTGATGCAATAATTTTTCCTCCTCTAAATGCACTTTTGCCGACATCCTTCAGAATTTTATTGACTGTTTTAGTTTTAGCCTTAGAAGTAATAGAATCTGTTCCTCCGCCTCCACCGCCAAGTCCTGGTAGTTTTGGTCCGAATGCTAATGCATCTCCAAATCCCAACGTGCTGCAAATAATTAATGCTGAAGTTGATCTTAATAATGTACGCCTCATTAATTTTTAGAAAATAAACTATTTGATTATGTTTGCTTATTATTAATCTTTTGGTCAAGCATTTTTAAGTTGTATGAACATTTAATGTATAAAATATTAAAACCTTAAGCAACTCAAACGATGATCTTAACAGCCTAAATACTCTTTATATGGAGTTATACGATCTTTTTGTTGATTATAATCCTTTGCAAAAGCACCATAATCGCCTTGCTTTCTAAAACCCTTTTCAATCAGAATATTAGCCCTATTAAATTCTTTACAAGCATTTTTATAGTCCTTAATATTATATAAAACAATTCCCATATCAATCACAATACTTGGATCCTTAGGAGCTAATATTGAAGCCTTGATGAGAGACTGATAAGCAGCATTTAATTGACCTGCATAAAAATGATATTTAGCTTTATCTTTCCATGCTGCAACATCATCTGGTTTTGCAGATAACCTAACATCAATATCTTCGATGGCATCCTGATATGAAAATATAGATTTATTATTATTTATAAATTCTCCATATTTAAAATGGATATAAGCCCTTATTTTCTCAAAACTTCCATCATATGACATCGTTTTTTCCAAGAATAATGGATTATAAAGTCTTATTGCTTTATTAATATTATTAAGAGCTTCAATTAAATACTCTCTTTTTTGTCCTGCTGAATATTCTTTTTTTTGTTCTACATTTTCAAATTTACGTATATATACTTGGGCGATCAATGCTGGAATTAGTGGTTGTTTAGGATCTAATTTCTGAGCTTTTTTTAAACTTTCTAAAATTAGAAAAGATTCACCCTTTCCAAGAAGAGGATTATTATTTATTGAACTAGATTTAGAAATATTTATATATGATCTTGCTCTACTTATTAATGCAGCAACATTTTCTTTATCTTTAGTTTTTTGTAAAATTTCTGGAAACCCTTGGGAAGGATCAAATGGATCAACCATTTGCTTCCAGTAAGGCAGGTGAATTCCAGTCCCATGACTACCTCTACTACCTAAGACAAAATTATTATCTCTACTTACTTCACGATAACCATGGATACCTACTAACTTACCTTTTTTTGACCAAACACCTCCACCACTCATACCAA
Source organism: uncultured Prochlorococcus sp. (assembly GCF_902626525.1). Lineage (GTDB taxonomy): Bacteria > Cyanobacteriota > Cyanobacteriia > PCC-6307 > Cyanobiaceae > Prochlorococcus_A. The sequence continues at coordinate 24,787 of NZ_CACOFR010000012.1, read as the reverse complement.
TTTCAGTGGGAACAATATATCTTAATCCGTATCCTTTACAAGTATCAGTAATAGATGAAGGGGGGATATCAACAGTTCCCTCACTTTCGCGTATAAAGAATTCGCCTTCCTCAGAAAAAGGATATCCGGCTACATAAACATCTTTACCCAATCGTCTAATAGAGCCTTGTTTTTTTGCAACCATATATTTTTTTTCTGATCTAAATTTCAAAATTGCAAGATCTATTGGCCAAGGATATCTGCTATTCATTCCAGGACTACAATAATTTTTTTCTGGCAATTCCATTAAAATAGGCGGGCAAATTACTTTTAAATCTGCTCCGTCAAGATTACTATGCCAATAATCATCAGCAGTTTTTAAGTTAAATTCTTCGGTTTCTACAAATTGATTTGTTCTATTACAAACAACATGAGCTGCTGTAAGTACATTGTAAATATCACCTTCTTTTTTCACAATTACACCTGATCCAGTATCAGATTTATCATTTTCTATTAAAACAGTAGTTTGTTTAATTAATACTTTTGGGTCGATTTTAGGTCTATTATCTATTTCTCTATGATCACTCGCAAAAACATCTGTAAACTGGCTTCCAAGAATTATACTTAAAAATAAAATTTTTATAAATTTAAAATCAATTTTAAATAGATCAACATCCATTTATTTTTATCTTAATAGTGTAGAGGGTTTTAGATAAAGTCTCTCAACAGTCTCAGTCAAAACAAGAGGTTTTTTATTTAAAGAGCAGTTCTTTTTGAACATTCTACATAATTTATTAGAAGGATTACCTTTACCAATAAAGAACCCAATTTTATGAGTACATTTTCCTGTTGTTTTTGAACTCGTTAAACAAATTTGATCTTTTCCTCTGGATCTTTTTGTAGATATAAATAATGAATCTTCTGGAATCAAATCAATCATTTCATACTGAGAACAGGATAAATCGTAGTTTTCAGCTAAATCAAATTCTTCAATTGAATTTAAGATAAAGGATATTAGTGTTGATTTAGGACATTTTTCAGTTTGATTTTCCGATTTAAGAGGCAATAATGAAAAGAATAAAAACGAAGTAATTGACAGGAATATAATGCGACTAATATATGACATAATTTTAACGTGAAATCTTTCCCATGATACATAATTAAGGCTTTAAATGATTATTGGAAAAAAAAATTTTTAATCTTTGAAAGAGATTAAGTTCTTGTATTTGAGCATATGAAACCTTATATATTCCTTTTTCGAGGCTAATGCAACTAAACAATTTATAAAAAGGATTTTTATTATTTTTTTTATCTTTATCCTTTAATTTTATAGAATTCTTAAGAAGGAACTTAGTGTAAGAGTCTGTTTTTAATTTTATGTAGTTAATTTTCTTACTTTGCAATGTATTAAAACTATTAGAACTGGTATAAATAAATTTGTGGAATTTACCTAAACCTTTTTGAATATAAAGCCCTTCTTTATAAGGATAATTTTCACAATTATTTTCTTTAGCATGTGTAGATTGATTAAAAACAATTAATAAAAATATTACCGCTATAAAGTTTAAATTACGCATCATTTCATTTTTTCAGAATTACTCTGTGCTTAACCCGTCCAAGTTGATTAATCAGATCTGAATTTATATCAACTAAGAGATAATAATTTCTGCTAAAAAATATTTTTTTCATACTGCCATGATCTTCAATCAATGTATGAATAGGGTAAGCTCTGCCAGTTACATATCCCCATTTTTTTGTCGAAACAAGTTTAGGAGTATGAATAGTATTCCGATACTCCAATAAATGTATTTCATCGAAAAGGCACTTTTTATGATGCGAACAATTTTTCTTATCCTCCCCAAATGAAACGCCACCAATTATTTCACCTTTTTTATTAAATAAATCAAACCCTAAATCATAAAAACTATTACGGTTTTTTTTATTAACTTTTTGAAAATTTCTATATACTCCAACATTTGAGATATTCCAAATCATCATTCTTTTCTGCGATTCATTAACTAAACCAAGCAACATATCTTGATTATATTTAAAATTTGGACCTGTAAGATCCGTAGGATTATGATAATGACCTCTAATTACTCCTATATAATTAGCTTCTTTATCATTTTCCAATGTTTCATATAAATTTAATTTAAATCCTTTTTTTAGCTCTGCAGTTATTGGAATAACTACCGCACTTAGTGGGTTTCTAACTATACTGAACGGGCCTTGTTTTTTATTGCACCAAGTCGGATAAGAAAATGTTCCAACTATATCAAACTCACCAATATTTTGACAGTAATCTTCAGAGAAAAAGCTTTCGACAAGCATAGGTTTTCCAAGCTTATAAACTAATGATCTTCCTTCCTTTACCTTCTCAATAACCTCTTTTTCATAAAGCAATCCTTTATTTTTGATGTTATCAATATTAGCTTCTGACATAGTTCCAAAATTAATTTCAACTCCAGTATTTTCAGAAGCTCGTAAAATACTCGTCTTTATAAATATTTGAAAAAAATCAATTAAAAAAATAAAGCACATTAAATAAGAAAATTTAATAACTTTATTTTTTATTTTTAAAAATATTATTTTCTTCAAGATTAATAATCTCTTACATTACTATCGATTTCATCAAGATAAGCTGAAAAAGTTTTTCTTCTTACTGTTATTTCTGCTTCGACATTTATCAATTTACCGCCAGCAATATCGTACGAATTAAGTTTTTTGAATGATTCAATAAATCCCTCAGTATAAAAACTTTTCATATCATCAATTTTTTCTTTAGATTTAATTACAGCACTCTCTTTAGCTTTTGTTACTAGATATTTAAGTGTTTCGACTGAATAATAATTTTTATCAGTATTAATATTATCTGCGATAACTTCCATTAAAGCTTGAGCCATCGCATTATTTATGGCAGCCTCTTCTGTATCGCCAGTTCCTACTTTAAATACTTTTCGTAATCCTAAGTTTTTACTATTTGATGAAGGAGGATTTAACAATGGATCATTTATATCTTTTGTATGTTGTATTACTTTCGCTACCGCATCAACAGTATATATTCCATTTTTCAACGAATAATTTAGAACATCAAACGAAACTAAAGTGCCTTGATTATATCCATAATTACTATGTCTAACGTTATCAATAGTCTTTGATTCATCAAATTCTCCATCAACAAAACTTTCTCCAAAACGATCAACGTATCTTTCTTTTAGATATCTAGGTGACATCTCTAACAAAGCATTCTTTGCCGCATTTTTTTCGGCCTTCTCTTTTGTTTTTCCCTTACCTGTTACAATTTTTATCCTCACTTCCTTATTTTTCAGGACTAAATATTCTTTGTGAATTTGATTATCTTTAAAAATTTCAAAGCTACCTGCAGTAGATGGAAAGATAAAGCCTAAAGCAAAGAAAAAATAAGCAAAAAAATTATTTACTGTTGAAAAATATTTTTTCAATGTTTTTTTAATTAAGTTTCTTAAGATTAGACTTATTTTAATTTATAGTAATATCACATAAATTAAAAAAAATCCAATGCTGAAATTGATTATAGCTGGCCTTATAGGTTTTCTACTTTATACGAGCGATACTTTTAGGACTTATACAATTGAAGCTCTCAAAACAATAACTACTTTCATACAAGAACTTCCTAAAGAGAATGAAGAAAAGAAAAATCAAGAACTAGAAAATATTGAATATAAGGGATTCTCTACCTATGAAGAGTGATTAAAACTCTTCCATATCTAAATAACCATCATATCCACCATCTACTTGTGATTTGTATGGTTTAAAACCTTTATTTCCATCACTATTTATAGTTTCATTTGCAGGAATAACATCAGTTGTTTTATCACCGGTTGGAGAAAATGCTCCTGATGCGGCAAAAATTGCATCAGATGAAATTTCCCTTGTAACAACTATCATTCTACCAGGGTCAACACATTGACCAACTTTTCTTGTACCAGGTAAATCAAAATTTTTAATTTCTGTATTAAATTTTGTTATAGCCTTCTGAAAGCCTTCTAATTTGTCTTTTTCAGTCATATCCTGCTCTCCTTCAAGGAATTCGTTATTACCCTCCCCTTCAACATTAATAGTGCCGTTAAAAACTTGTTTAAAGAATTCAGCTAGCTCAGATTGAGTTTGACGATCAGTTCTCTGAAGTATGAAATTTAATCTCCGAGCACTCTTTGTTGCAATAAATGTTTGAACTGTTGTTCTAAGCTTGAATGAATCAGGTCCTGTAAGTTTGAATTTAGAACCAGCTGATGGAGCATTTTCACAGCTTGCGAGAACAGGACTAAAATTCCCAAAACTTAGTAAAGTTGCAGTTGCTATAAAAGCACTAGAGATTTTTTTAATTTTTGATTTCATTTTTTTTTTTTTTATTCTCTAATTTACTAAAGTCTTTTGTCAAATCTTAATGTCATAGTTATTACAGATAAACCTAATATATTTAGAATTATTATGAAAATTAGTAATTTTTTTGTGGTTTCAGTTCTTTTTTTTTGGAGATTTTGATAGTTATCGGAATATATTCTGATTCTTTCAGATGCCAAATTTAATTCTTCATAAAAATCATCGGTATTGTAAGAGTCAATTTCATTTAAAAATTGCTGTGCATCCTTACTTATATAAGTTAAGCAATAGGAGGGTTGATTTGTTTTACTTTTGATATCCCCACTGGGTAATAGTGAACTTCCTCCAAGTAAGTTAAAAAAAGAAATATTTTGTTTATTTAGTTCTCTGCAATGACTTATTAAAGCACTCGTTGTTTCTCGATAAAGAAGTACTTGTCCTATTATTAAGCCAGCTAGGATCAAAGATACAGCAATAATAAGTGAATCAAATTTTAATTTCATGAATTATTATTATTTAAATTGATAAAATCATTCTTGTTTTTTTTAACTTTCAAAATTCTATAGATTAATAGAAATAAGATGATTTCCGAGGTAATAAGAATAAAAAGATAAATTTTGATTCTTTCAAATAAGTTCTCTAATCTTGAACCATCTAATTTATAGGTAGAAACAATTTTATTTAAATCTTTAAAAACACTATTTGTTATTGAATTAAGTTTACTAACAGTTTTATTTTTTGTAGATAGATTGTTATTAAAAAGATTTAATTTAATTATTTCATCTTTATAGTCGTTCAAATTTTTTATCCCTCTCTGCCTAGCATTTTTAGGAGATAGTCCAAAAAATCCTTCTATTGCGAAATCAATAGAATTTTCATAATCAATAAAATTTCTTATTTCTTTAGAACTTTTTCCTAAATCGAAAACATTAATAAGAATCATTCTATAGTCGTAAACTCTATTTTTTAATTGAATTAATATCTCGAGAAGATCCTCGCAGTAATCAGATTTGATATCGTTACAAGCAAATATTTTTTTTTCGATTTTATTATTAAATGAAATTTGATCAATATCAGCAGAGATTTCTATTGCTCTTATCCCCTCTTTTTTTGCAAGAATAACTAACAGAGATTTTTGAGTATTTATATATAAAATAGAATTAAAACCAAATAAAATTATCAATGTAAGTGCAGTATTAACCATTAGATTGGCTTTATTAAGATAATTATTTATTAAATTCAACATATATATTAGAAAAAGTTCTTTAAATTTACTTTAGTAGGAATTTTTTTAGTATAAAATTAAATTAAAAAAATTCCAATTAATTTTCATACTTACATTTTATTCGTAAACATGAAAAAGATTTTAATATTAAATTTCTTTCTAATCTTTAATTTTTCGCACATAACGAAAACAGAAGCACACTCTTTACCGTCACATTTTGTTGATCACTCACACACTGAGCCAAAATTTGAAAGACCCAATATTAGGTTAAGAAATCAAAATTAGAAAAATAAATTTTCTTAGAATCAGATGTCAAAGCCATTATAAAATACTGAGATCTTTCGAAGAAATATTTAGATTGAGTAAAATATATAAAAAAAAATAAACGAATAAATTTGACCAATAAATTTTTCACAGGTAGATTAAATTTAAAAAATAATCTTCCTAATATTAGAAAATTATGAATATTTAATACCTCATTATTATTAAAAATATTCATAGCCAAAACTACAATTTTCAAATAATTTCTTCGCAAATTTAGTTACTGAGACTAATTTCTTATATTAAAATTTTGAGCTCATAAAATTAAAAAAACCTTTGGAGGGGTGGTAAAATATTTTAAGGATCTAGTCTATAAAACTAACGTAAATATTTTAAAAAGATAAAATATATTCCTCAAGAATAACAAATATAACTAACTTCTTATTAAGATCCAAGATATTATAAAGCTGTTATAGCTCTATAGCATTGACGATATGTTGCTACTTTCTAATTTAAAGTTTTAAATGTTTATTTTGACTAAAGTTTTTCTTTTTCTTCTTTTACTTCTAATTCTTCGATACCCAATCTTTGGCTAGCCATTTGCTTCGATTTCTTAACTCCAATTTCTGTTAGTTGACCCTCAACAATCCCACATCCATCAGCTTTAACAGGATTGAAACTTTGATTCACAAGAAAAAGAAAAGAGGTTGAAATTGTGATTTTAATAATTTTAATAAACATTAACTTAAAATATTTATTTTTATATTAAGAACTTTTAAATAAATGCGCGTTTAAGTCATATTTTTAATTCCCTTCCTTCCCTATTTGCCAATTAGTCGAAATTGTTCCTGCTGTTATTGTTTAAAATTCGAGTTTTAAATACTAGACAAAATATAGTAATAAATTGGAAATAATATTCCTACTTCTATAGGTATAAGTTAAGTACATTCTATACTTACCCTATATCCTCACATGTAGGAAAAATATATTGACTGTTGATCTACAATAAGTGCAATTAATTAGTAAAAATGAGAAAATTTATTATAATTTTGATATTTCTTCTCTTCCCGAATGCGGCAAATGCGAGTGATATAAATAAAATCATAGATAAAACAACTGTTTACCTGATGAATAATTGGGATTCAGATAAAAGCTTAAAAGGGATATACCCTCCGCAAGTTATAACCACCAATACAGGTACAAAGGTATACGGTGGATGCGGTGACTACAAAACTGGGATTGATGTAGGTGGATCATATTATTGTCCTGCTACCCATACTATCGTTCTTGATCCAAAACAACTTAAAAGTTTTGTGAAGTATTTTGGCAATTCAAGCATTGCTTTTGTAATTGCTCATGAATTTGCACACGCACTACAACAAGGATTAGAAATTGAATATGAAAAACCTCATAGTGAACTACAAGCGGATTGTTTAGCAGGTTATTTTATTCAAAAAGGTAATGAGGAATTAGGAGTAACAAGAGAAAGTATTTTAGAAATGGCCTCTGCTGCCTATGCTATTGGGAGCGATAGTCATGGGACAGGCGCACAAAGAGCTTATGCTCTTTTGTCTGGTATGGGAAGAGTTGATTCAACTTGCTCTATGGCCTCAATAGATAAACTTGTTGAGAATGAGATAGACGATCCACTTTATAAAATATTCTCTAAAACAAGGGGTTCAGGGAGATCAGTTGATTTGGAACCAACACCATACAAAAAAGATGCTGCAGGATTATTAGGCGTAAATTTAAAAGGCTTATCTAACAAAACAAAATTCAAATTTTGAATGTTTAAACTTTTTTTAATTACTTTTATATTCAGTAGTAATTTTTTAGATTTTACATTTTTTAAATCAGGGAAAGCAGCTTCGCACAACTCGCTCCTTTTAGAAGGAATAGAAAAAATAGAAAATACTGATTACTCAGGTGCATTAGATGATATTAATGACTTCCTTAAACAATATCCAACGAATTGGGAAGCTTATTTTCATAGAGGGGTTAGCAAAAACAACTTAAGTGATTACGAAGGAGCAAAAAAAGATTTTTCTAGATCGATAGAATTAAATCCTAATCTCTGGGCACCAAGTTTTAATGGTCGTGGATTTAGCAAACAAATGCTTGGTGATCATGATAGTGCAATATCAGACTTTACTGAATCTATTGAGCTTGATCCCGGAAGAGCTTATCCATATGGTGCAAGAGCTTACAGTAAAGGCAGTTTAGGCAAATATATTGAAGCTATTGATGACTTAGATCTTGCCATTGAGAGAAATTCTAGCGATTCCTATTTATTTAATTTACGAGGTTACTATAAAGAATTACTAAATGATCTAGATGGCGCCATTTCAGATTTTAAATCGGTTTTCGAATTTGGTAATGAAGATGAAATTTTTTTATCAATTACATATTTAATAGATGCTTATTTAAAGTTGGGAGAGTATCAAGAGATCCCAGAATTATTAGTTAAGGGTAAAAAACTACTTAATAAAATAAATATCAAAGAAAGTTATGTTTCTTTACTTTATAGAGAATCCCTTTATAACTCTTATGTTGGGAATAATAATAAATCAGAATCACTACTGGAAAAATGTTTGTCAAATATAAGCAAAGAAGAAAGAAGCGATTCCTTTTACTACAGCTCTTGCAAGAACCTTCTTATTGGTATTTATATAGATCAAAAAGAATTTAAAAAAGCAAAAAAAATCATAGATTACTGGAGTGGAGAAGGGCAATTTAATCTTGCATATATTGCTTTCATGGAAAATAAATTACCTAAAGCAGAAAAGATTTTAAAAAGAATTTATAAATTACAATTTAAAGATTCAAAATTTAAAAAACCTGAACCATATTTATCAGGGATGATAGGGAGCGTCTTATGGTTTCAAGGAAAAAATAAAGAATCAAAAATTTACCACGAAGAATCACTCGAAAACTTTAAAAAAATATATGGGGATAAAAATCCAATATTGATTCAACCCTTTATAAATTTAGCGATGGTACATTTTAATGATGGCGAATATGAAAAAACAGATTTCTATTTAAGAAAAAGTCTTGATTTACAATTTAAATTTATTCAAAAACAAATACCATTTTTACCATTATCCAAAAGAGACCAGTTTATAAAAACACTTGGAATATCATATCCCGCAATTTTTTCTGCATCTACTATCCATCCAAAAGGAAAATATCTTGCCTTATATGCGAGGCTAAATCGTCATGGATTACTTGAGGAAATCGAGAGAAAACAAGCTAAAATAACATCACTTGAAGGTTCTCAAAAAATATTAAAGGATAAGATTCTTAAAATAACAAATAAAATTTCATCGGTTACTTCAAATGATCAGAACTTATTCAATAGTCTTACTATTGAAAAAGAAAACTTAGAAAGAGAGTTATATAAGTCATTACCAAAACTTGAATCAAAGATTTACTCAATTGAGGAAATAGCAAATGAAATTCCAAATAATAGTGTATTAATTGAGTATCAAAAATATAGACCCTTTATATTTGAGAACCCTGAGGATGCTTTAAATGAAAATAATTGGGAAGAGCCTAGATATCAAGCTCTTCTATTATTCCCAAATGGAGAAGTTGAAACGATTGATTTGGGGGATAGTTCAGAAATAGAAAACTATATAAATAATGCGCTTATTTCATCAGAAGAATATCTCCCTGATGCTCAAATAATGTGGAATAAAGTAGCAACTCTAATAATAGAACCGCTTGAAAAATTTATAAATGATAAAGAAATACTATATATATCTCCAGATGCAGAATTAAATCGAATACCTTTTTCAGCTATGGCAAATAAAAAAAATATATTTCTTGCAGAACAGTTCGAATTAAGACTTATAACCACTGGTAGAGAATTAGTAATTTTAAATAAAAAAAATAAGCTTGAAAAAAATAAATCTTTAGTGGCAGCGGATCCTAATTTCGATTTAAAAACCAAAAATATTAAATATGAAAAGGATTTTAATAAGCCTAAAAGAATTTATAATCAAAAGCGTTCATTCGACCAAAACTCAAAAAAATGGGATCCATTACCAGCAACAAAAATAGAAGGTCAGTTTATAGCTGATGCAATAAATGCTAATTTGTTATTAAGAAATGAAGCGTCTACATTAAATATACAAAAAAGAGAATCACCAAAAATTATTCATATCGCTTCTCATTCTTTCTTCTTAAGTAATAAAGAAGAGAATGATATTTTATCTTCATTACTTTTTTCAAATAACCTGAATAAAAAAAATACAAAATTTGAAAATCCACTTTTAAGGAGTGGGATAGTATTATCGGGTGCAAATTTTCCTAATCTTAATAAATTAGATGATGGCTATTTAACTGCTCTAGAAGTAAGTAAACTAGATTGGCTAGGTACAGAATTAGTAGTAATTTCAGGTTGTGAATCAGGAATAGGCGTAAATAAAACAGGTGATGGAGTTTATGGCCTGAAAAGATCAATTGCAGTGGCGGGGGCAAGATCAAGCATGTTATCTCTTTGGGAAGTAGAAGATAAGCCTACTGCAGCATTTATGGAAAGTTTTTATAAAAAATTAAAATCTGGGGTTAGTAGGAACAGGGCATTATTCGAAACACAAAAGGAGTTTAGAAACCATATCGTCGAATTTTGGCGACATCCAAATGTCTGGGCAGCATTTCAATTAAGTGGAGATTGGAGAGTCATTAATTAGTAAATAAGCCATTAGATATCATGACCTGAACTTTAAAAGTATTCCTTTTCCCATTTATCTTTAAGATTTTTCATTACTCTTTTGTATCTCATTACTTTCCTTTCCCAGGGTGATATTAGTAGCAAAATCACCACTAAATTAATCAGAAAAAGCGGTAAAAACGTAAAATTTAAAATTAAAATATTCCATGGTCTTTCTACTAAAAAAAATTGAAAATAACTAGGTTTCTCAGGTAGTAAATAGCCATTTCTTTTTCCCCAATCAACACAATCCTTTAAAGCATCATCAATAATTAAAAATTCATTTTCATAAATCCTATATCTCCAGAAAAACCATATTCCAGAAACGATAGCTGCATATAGCCAATAAATTAATAATTTCATAAATAAATTTGATTTATTAATGTATTGTTCTGTATTTATGAAACTGATTCTTATTAATTTTGGAATCACTTTAAAAAGTTTAGAACTAATAGAATTTGAAATCTTTTTTTAAAAATGAACCAAACTATTCACAAAAGCATCTCTAAAAGCAAAAAATTAAAACTAGTTTTTTCAATATTTGCTTTTAGTATTGGAGCGATTATTACTAATCCATTTATAACTCCCAAGAACCCCTGCAATTAGGTAAATTACTTGACTATGACTGACTTCTTATGATATATATTAATGGTTCGGATACAACAGAATAACCCGTTGGAGGGGTGGTCGAGTGGTTTAAGGCTCTAGTCTTGAAAACTAGCGTGTCTGCAAGGGCACCGTGGGTTCGAATCCCACCCCCTCCGTTTTAAGAAAGCCTTCATATGAAGTCATAAGTCTTCATAAACTTTCAAAATTTTTTTAAGAGTAGCTATGAAGCCACATTTGCAAAATTTAGAAATCTTAGCTATTTCTTAACGCACCATAAGTATTCATAGATGGTCAAATTTTATTGTTGGATTTGTTGGTGGATTTTTAAATAATGTTGGTGAATTAAGATAAAGTAACTTTAAAGAAACTGATTTAGATAAACCCCTTTTTAGTAAGTTTTTGCTATATTTAGTTTTTGCATCATGAATAAAGGATTCGCAACGAACAATTCAGTATCTCAAAAAATAAAAAAAAAAATTATTTCTAATGAACCTAAAGGTAGACTAATATCCTGGTCTCCCTGGCCACCTGCTAACTTTCAAACAAAATATCCTGCTTTCCCTTTCGTACTTACAGTAATAATTATTGTAATAGGCCAATGGTATATTTCTCTACTCAGATAACTTAATATTAATTTTGCATTTAAATTTAAGATGAATTTATTTTGAGATTTTATTTTGTTTTTTTCAATTTTATTATTAGCACATATACAAGCAGCAGTCATTCCAATTATATTAGGGATTAGATCAATTAATAAATTCACGCAATTAAATAAGTGCAAAATAATCCCTTTAGGTTTTATTTCTTTAGGATTAGCATCAATTTGTGAAATGATAGATCATACACAAACATCTTGGATTTACGTTGACCATTCCTCTTTATTCAATTGGTTATTTTATTCTCTCTTATCTCTAGGCCTAACATTTTTATCCATATCAGTTGTAAAAAATAAATTTTTTCTAACAACTAACATTTGCATTTGCTTTTGTTCCGTTATCTCATATTTTTTATTCAACAAGGGAATTGCTCTCATTTTTCAAGCAATTATAAGTATTTTTCTAATAATAAATTGGCAAAGAACTTTTAAAGATTGGCTTTTTATCCTCTACCCCATATTTGGTATTTTTTTTACAACTTTCTTCGGAACAAATCTCTCAACTAGTGGCGATCAATTTTGGCATATTTTAATAGGCCCATCTGGAACAATAAGTGTTTTTACCTTTTATTTAGTCTTGAAAAGATCGGACAAAACATTTACTTAAAAATTTTATGAAAATATTTATATTTATGAGTTTTATAGTGTGCTTAATCTTAATCACAATCATCTCTCCTATTCAAATTTCTGCTGAAACCGTACTTGATGTATATATGAATGATTTTTATTCTAAATCTAATGAAGCCAGTCAGATTCTTGAGGAAATTGAAAATAGTTTAAAAGACGGATCAAGAAAAAAAGTATGCTCAAGGCAAAGAGAGGCCGCAAGATTGGGCTTATTAGCTAATAAATCATTGATTAAAGCCTTTGAAACAGTAGGAGCTCAACCACCAATGGAAGCAATAAAATCAAGTCAAAAAAGATGGGAATCTATCCTAAATGAGTGCTGAGAAAAGTTAAAAAATCTATAAATCATTTTCTAAATTTGCATTCTTGCAGATTTACTAAAATAGGGTATTTCAGGTTCAACTCCATACATACATTGAGAAATGCAATAAATAAAAATGGAAAGCGTAAATATAAAAATAATTGAACCAAGTTCAACTATAGGCAATATTCTCAAGAGATACGAAATTATTATCAAAGCAATATCAAGAAGTAATGCTTGACATGCGTTGTACCTAACGAAGTAGGGAACTTTTGGATTTCTTACTAAGCCTGCAAATAAGATTATAAATAATAAAAAGCTACCAAAAGGAAATGATTTCTCAATTATTGCTATTGGGAATGTTATTAATAACAATACTTTTAAAAAAGAATATTTATAAAACAAATAATATCCAAAAGGTATTGATGCCTTTAATGGCAGCGTATACAAAAATACTGATGAGAGTCTCTGCAATATCTGATTCAATATTCTTAGAGTTGGATATTTATATCTTAACCGAATTTTTCTAAACTTAAATTAAAACTTAGTGTCGAAATATAAACCTTTTCAGATGGTTATTAAATATTAGGTGATCGATATAGGTTCATAATTCCAGATGAGTGTCCTTTAACAATATAGAGAGTTGATGATTTAGATAAATCCATTAATTTCTAGATTTATAATTTAGGAATGAATTTATAAAAAAGGATTTTCTATATAGACGGTTCATTTTGGCAATTGTTTGCTATGGTTCTGAAAAAGAAAACACAGTAATTTAATTAACTTATAACTGGGATAAAAACTCAGACAAATATAATCTTAAAGATAAGATATATATGGGAGGGGGTAAATGATATTCATCTTATATGTCAAGAATTAGAAAATAATGGATATAAATTAACAACCAAACCTAACACAGAGCTAAATAGTAAATCTTCTTTAGGGCTTATTGAAGATCCTAATATAGATAAAATTGCACTAATTCGAAAGAGATTAAAAATTTAGGGCTTTTAAAACACTAAATAACTAATAAACCAATAACAAATATTTTTTACAGAAAATTTGTAATTATCTTATTTATCATAATCATTTACCAGAAGATTCAGAATATATTCCTTATAGAATTACTCCCAGAAATCTATTTCGAAATTTTTTTTTAGATGACTAAGCTTTCAATCACATTATTTCTACAATGAGGAGCAATAAAGAAGTAAGCTTAACTTTGATTATTACATAATCAGAATATATTCTATATAGATTTAGTAGACAATCTATATAGATTGACTTATTCTAGAGTTATCCCATTAAGCTTATGCATAGTAATTGGTCAAAACTAAGAGATGAATGGCTTGATAGCACCGCTATTGCTAAAGATGATGCTAAATGGGCATTAGAAGCTTTCATTAATTCTGAAGATGAGTTATTTGAAATAGAACAAAAAATCAGGAATAAAGAGGACGCGACAAACCAAGTAAAAATTTTGAGGAAAAAAGTAAAAGAAACTATCTCCTCCAAAGAAATTAGTCTCGATGATATTGCATTAAACACTTCGAATTCAAATAAAGTACAGATCTCAGTACCATCAAATCTTACTTATCTTTTAAAGGTTTGGGCTGCAGCAGAGGGTCGTGATCTATCGAGTGTTGCTTTTCAGTGTTTAGAAACTGGACTAAGGGAAATGAAAAGTAAAGGCTCAATACCTTCTGTAGCGATAAAAAGATATGACTCTGCCTGTCAAAAGAGGATTGCATTAGCAGAAGTAAACAATCTTTTAGAGAAATATGAAATAGCTCAGGTTGAAATCAAATAATTATGAATAACCGAAAAATCATTAAACGGGACCAAACATTAATATCATCGGCTTTTAATGTAGATACTTCTACAGAAAAATTCAAAAATGGAATAATTTATACTCTTTATTCTGAAGAGTTCAATTCACTTAACTTAGGTTTTGCTGAAAATATAAGAGTTCTAGAAAATAAATTATCAAGTGATACGTTAATTTTATTGGAATTAAAAAAAGGAAACAATAAAAATCTATTTTTGTTAGTAAACACTTTAAAAGAACTTGGATTCAAATATTCAGACAATCTTTATTTCAAATACTCTAGCTCTTTAATAAGACATTTATGTACTCTAGGATGGCCTGTTGGAAGATCACTTTATAAACAAAGAAAAATAAAAAAAGAACTTCTTTGTGCATGAATTAAATATAATCGCAATCTAAAGTTTCCCGGGTTTCTCTATTTGTAAATGGATTAGTGCCAGAAGCATCTTCACAAAATTTTCTAACAACATCTTTAGGTAAGAAAACGTTTGTGAAGTCTGCACCTTGTATTTTTACATTTTCAAACTGTGTACTATATGCAAAAGAATCCTCTAAATTAGTATTTGATAAATCTGTACCATCTAGAACAGCAGAATCTAGAGTTACTTCTCTTAAATTCGAATTACTTAAATTAGTATCTTTCAATTTGGCTCCATACAGAGTCGCATTTTGAAGATCACACTCTGATAAATTTGCATCTTGTAAATCAGTTAAATAGAAAGTTGCTCCTTTTAAATCAGAACCTGAAAAATCAGCTCCCAACAAGGATTGTTTACCATAATCTAATGCTGCAAAGCTTCTAGAAGGAAAGATTAAAACAATCAATAAAGCAGTTAAAATTATAAATTTCATTTGTCTTGAATAAAGTTTCAATAAAATTCTAACTTCTTAAGCCGTAATGTAGAAATTAATAATTTACTGAATGCTATATTTATTGAAATTTCAAATAAAAAATAGATTTTGGATATAAATCCTTATGATGCTATTGTCGTTGGTTCTGGCGCCACAGGGGGAATAGCAGCACTTACATTAGCCGAACAGGGTATAAAAGTTTTAGTAATAGAAGCAGGACCAAAAATTAAAAGACTTGAAGCTTGCAATTCTGAGCCAAAAAGCACCATAAAAAGATTATCAGGAGTTCTAACAAAAAAACATTCCATTCAATGTCAACATCCTGGTTATTGGAAAAATAATCCTGATTTATATTCAAATGAATTAAATCATCCTTATGAATTCCAAGAGAGTAAACCTTTCCTATGGACTCAGGGTAAACAAATTGGAGGGAGATCATTAACCTGGGGAGGTATCACATTAAGATTTTCTGCAGAAGACTTTCATCCCGCTAAAAAAGATGGATTTGGACCTAACTGGCCTATTTCATACAATGATCTTTGCCCTCACTATGATTTTGTTGAAAATTTCTGTGGAATTTATGGACGAAAAGATGGTATCAAAGAAGTTCCAAACGGTAAATATATAGGTGAAATACCTCTTACAGAAAACGAAAATATTTTTGGCCGCAAAGTAAAGTCAAAATTAAACTACCCTTTTATACAGTCAAGAGGATTTGACCGAAATTCATCCATAAAAGAAAAACAATGGCCAAAATCGTCGAGTATAGGAAGCACTTTGAAAAAGGCTTTAAATACAGGGAATGTACAAATAATTTCTAATCACCTAGTAGAGTCTTTTGAGATTAACAAATTGACTGAGCTTGCATCAAGACTAACCATAATAAACTTGGCAAATGGGCATAAAGAGGTATTAAATTGTGATTTAATTCTCCTTTGCGCATCAACAATTTCAACATTAAGGATACTACTTAACTCAGAATATAAATCAAATTCCTTAGGTTTTAAAGATAATTCTGAGAGATTAGGAAAATACCTAATGGATCATATATCTATCTGTAGATTTTTTTCAGTCCCAAAAGCAAAAAACTCAATAAAGCCATTAGATAATTCTCCCGATCTTTCCGGAGCAGGTAGCTTCTTCATTCCATTTGGGACAAATTTACCAAAAATTGACAACCTCAGATTCCTTAGAGGTTACGGCATCTGGGGAGCAATCGATAGATTAGGTATACCTAAATTTTTGCAAAAAGATCCAAACTCATCTATTGGGTTTCTTATCGCTCATGGTGAAGTCCTCCCTAGAGAGAAAAACTCAGTTTCTCTCTCAAAAAAAACCGATAGATGGGGAGTTCCTATCCCCCACATTGATTTCGAATGGAGCGATAATGAATTAAATATGTCTAAACATATGGAAAATACAATAAGAAAATCTATAGAGGCTGCAAATGGTGAAATAAAAAATATTGATGAACTTATAAATATTCCATTAGGAAGAATATTCACAAAAAATTTGATAGCGCTTTCAGATAGTCCTCCTCCTCCAGGATATTATATTCATGAAGTCGGAGGCGCTCCAATGGGAAGTAGTGAAGAAGATAGCGTAGTTGATAAGTTTAATAAAATATGGAGATGCAAAAATGTACTTGTACTTGATGGTGCTTGCTGGCCAACTTCTTCATGGCAAAGCCCTACTTTAACTATGATGGCAGTAACTAGAAGGGCTTGTTTAAATATTAAAAAGACTTAGAAGGAGTAAATAATTGATTTAAATAGATCTCTGAAACAGAATCATCAGTACATCCGTTTTGGACAAGGAAAGTAGCTAGTGCAGAATTTATAAGTTTATATTGATCCCAAGTAGGGTTACTTAATACAAAATCTTTCATTGTTGTATATAAAGTCTCTGAGAGCTCTGTTTCTAGAGATATTTTATTTGGAGTACATTCCTCAGGTTTCACATCGGATAGTTTTGTTTGACTGATTTGATTCATAACTTTATTTTTTCCCCAATCATCATCATGTTTTTTTTTAAAAAAGTCAAAAAAATTTTATTAAGCAACTTTTTATACTATCAAATGAGACTCAAGTAATAAATTGATTTTTTAAAATGTGTTTTTTTAAATTAGTAAATTGGAAAAATATAGAAAAAAAGTCAACAATAATGTTGATGTCCTGTTTTTTATAAAAAATACTGGCATTTCTAATCCTATGTGGAGTTGGACGTGGAAAACTTTTAAAAATTTGTGGAAAAGAAGGCTATATATTATTCCTTAGTATTAGATAAGCAATACTTATATATACTGAGTCTATTGAGACTTGACTAAGAAAGAGACAGGTGATTCAGCTATTTTCAACGGAATTTCTTAAGATTTGATGTTCTTTAAGCAAGCGAAGCGTGACAGGCCCTAAAGGATGTTTTGAATTTGGATAAATACTATGATCGTGATGATGATTATGACCTCCCTCATGATCATGTTCTAGATAATTTTCTTTAAATAAATTTGGTTCAATTTGATTAGGGGTTTGGATTTGATTTTGTATTTCACAAGCACCATTACATTCAGGATCACATAAATCACAGCTTATACCCAACCCCTCAACGTGATCATGATGGCTTTCTTGAACCAATCCGACTTCTTTTTCAAAACCAAATAAATTTGACCTATATTTACAAGTGGAGCAATTCATAAAATTTTTGCCTTCATTATTCAGAATCTCTTCAATCCTTTCTACAAAAGTGTCAACCACATAAGATTGTGAAGAAAGATATTTTGCATGTATAAATGAAATATGTGGATTATTAATCGCAACTAAATCACTCTGCCTTTTAATTCGTGTAACAAGAACTCCTGAGAAAAGAAAATAAGGGAAAATAATTATATTCTTAAAACCAAGTCTGACAACATTTTTTAAACCAGGTTCAACAAGAGGGAAAGTTACACCTGAAAAAACTGTTTCTCCCCACCCCAAACCAATTCCCTCTACTATCATTCTAGTAATTTTTGTGACGTTGGAATTCGCATCAGGGTCAGAAGAACCTCTCCCAACAACAACCAATAATGATTCTTCAGGTTTAAGAGAATTATTTTGTTTAAATACATCTTTCACTCTCTCACAAGCTGCACTGATCATGAAATTATTAATCCCTAACTCTCTTCCATAAACTATTTCAATGTCTTTTTTACTTGAATAATGCATAAGCAAGCTAGGTATATCATTCTTTACATGGCCAGCAGCAAAAAGCATTGCAGGTATTGCGATTACTTTTTTTATGGAATTGTTTTTTAACTTATCTAAAGCATCAACAAGTGAAGGTTTAGCAAATTCCAAAAATCCGTATTCAACTAAAATGTTGGGATATCTTTTTTGAATAAGCTTAGTTAATTCTTGAAATTCGGTAATGGCTAATTTGTTTCTACTACCGTGTCCACAGATAAGAATGGCGATTTGATTATTTAACTTCGAATCTAAGTTATCCAAAATTAAGTTATTACTTATAACATAATAGTAAATAAGAATATTTAGTAGTGATAAAAAATAATAACTTTCTTGAAATTCCAAACATTAACTCAAAGGACGCAAATTTTAAAGAATTAATTTATGAAGTTGATGATTCATTATTTAATGCATATAACAATTCTAAAAAAGATTTCGAGCACCTTTGCGTATGTAGTGGAGGTACAACTTCTAGCTGTGCAAAAGATGGTTTTACAACTCTTGATCTAAGAAAAAATTACAGCAATATTCACCTCGATAGAGAAAGCAATTTAGTGAAAATTGGAGGTGGAGTAATAATGGGGGATTTAATAAATTATTTACAAAAACATAATCGAAGTTTTCCAATAGGACTTTCTAAACTTCCCGGAGCAGGATACATACTTACTGGTGGAGTAAGCCCACTTAGTAGATCCTACGGATTAGCCATTGATAATATTGAATCAATAAAAGGTTTCTTGGGTAATGGCTCATTTATCTCTTTAAAAAACAATCAAATTAATCCAGAAAAACAATTGATATGGGAGGCAATTAAAGGCGCAGCAGCCTTCTTCTCAATCATCACCGAAATAGAACTTAAAACTATCCAATCTAATCCAATTAAGGTTATTGAAGGATTTGTAAATCTAAATGAACTTTCAGAAATAATAAAACTATCAGAGGAATTTCCTGAAAATATTAGTCTTCAATGGATTTATGCTCAAAAAATATACATATATGTTTTTGCTGAACTCAAAAATAATTTAGAGGATAAAAGAACAGAAGAATACTTAATGCTTCTAGACAAATTTCCTACTCTAGAAAAAAATTTTTATAAGAACTTTAACAATATAAATTTCTTCCCAAAGGAACTGAATTTATATAAGATGAATTCAAATAACCATTCTGAAGTAATTAGTCTTCTTGGAGAAGATTTAAAAAATGATATCCCAATTTTTATCAATTGTTTGAATGAAATAATGAACAATAAACCAAATAATTCCTGTTATGTCGCTTCTCAACAACTAGGTTGCAAAACTAAAAAGTCAAATCATGGCTCAAGCTTTTTTGTTCACAGAAAAAGCACTTGGAAACCATGGATATATGCATCATGGAAAAAAAATGATCTTCAAGAAAAAGAAGTTGCTATGGATTGGATTTATAAATCTTGGAGTAACCTAAAAAGGTTTTATCCAAATATTCACTTGGCCCAATTGCATAATCATTTGAATTCTCATAAGGAAGAACTTTCTTTAGCTTTTGGAGGAAGAATGAATGAATTAAAAACTTTAAAGAATATTTTTGACCCACAATGTATTTTGCCTCCTTTATGAGGTAACTTTTTAATTATAAAGAAACTTACAATGTCAAATTTCTCAAGATATTTATCTAAAAATTGGTTAGATGATCCAAAGTCAAATATTCTCTCTGGCTTAGTTGTTGCTTTTGCAATGATCCCAGAAGCAATTGCTTTTTCCGGTATAGCGGGTGTAGATCCTAAGGTTGGCCTTTTTGGTGCATTTTGCTTATCTATAACAATTGCGATTGTTGGTGGAAGAAGAGGGATGATTACTTCAGCCACAGGTTCAACAGCTCTTTTGATGACTGGACTTGTTGCTTATGGAGAATCACAAGCTCCTGGATTAGGGGTTTCATATCTTATTGCAGCTGGAATATTAACTGGAATTTTCCAAATTCTTTGGGGATATTTAAGACTTGCCTACCAAATGCGATTCGTCCCAACAGGCGTATTAAGTGGATTTGTAAATGCACTGGCACTTTTAATATTTCAAGCACAACTACCTCAGTTAGGAATAGGTATTAAAGAATCAAAAGGATTAGTTGAACAAACGCTAAGTCAATATCCAATTAACTCTCAGATTCCAGCAGTTTGGATCCTTGTAGCCCTAGGATTAGTAATTATTTATGGGCTTCCAAAAATTACAAAAGTAGTCCCATCTCAACTTATCGCGATTGTAGTAATTACTCTTTTAAGCATATTCTTAAATCTAGATGTCCCAACAGTTAGCGATTTGGGTAAATTACCTGATGGATTACCAACTATTTCTCTACCTTTTGGATCAATAGAAAATGGGAAAGTACCTTTTAGTCTTGAAACATTAGGGGTAATTTTACCGACCTCACTTGCAATATCTCTTGTAGGGTTAATGGAAACGTTTTTAACTCAAGATATATTAGACGACGTAACTGATACAAGTTCCAATAAAAATAAAGAAGCAAGAGGACAGGGAATCGCAAATATAGTGGCATCTTTATTTGGTGGAATGGCAGGATGTGCCTTAGTTGGGCAATCTGTAATGAATACTGAAAATGGTGGTAAATCTAGATTATCAACCCTCACTTCAGGTATTTCCCTACTAATTATGATTATCCTTTTAAAGGCTTGGATTGGAGCAATACCAATGGCTGCTTTAGTAGCAATCATGATAACGATCGCAATAAGTACGGCAGATATAAATGGATTAAAAAATATTAGAAAGATACCTAAAAGCGATACTGCAGTCATGCTTATGACTTTTTCAGTTACTATGCTTACAAAACCTCATAATCTTGCACTTGGAGTTATTGCAGGAGTTGCATTAGCTGCAATTCTTTTCAGCAGAAAAGTTGCAAAAGTTATAACTGTTGCAAGAGCGAAAAAAAATAATTTGACTACTTATAAAGTAAAAGGACAATTATTTTTTGTAAGTAAAATTTATTTTTTACAAGGATTTGATATTCATGAACATCCAGAAAATATTGTGATTGATATGTCTTTAGCTCATATTTGGGATCAAAGTGGCGTTGTTGCTCTTGAGCAAATTATTAGAAAATTCCAGAATGGCGGTTCTAAAGTTGAAATTGTGGGATTAAATAAAGAAAGTCTTAACTTATTTGAAAGACTTGGTGGTGTAGAAAGCGCTCATTAAAAAAATTAATTAAGACTAACTTGTTGATAACAAAACCAAAGCCATTGTTGAAACAGCAAATTCCTATGAGATCTCCAAGCGGTTTTTGAACTATTTAAATCAAAATTTTCAGGAGGAGGAACATCTCCCTTTTCTTTATCTCTTTCAATTTCACTAATAATTCTATGCACCGTATATTCAGGATGACCTAAGTGCATAAATTGTTTTTGATCATGAGATTCGAATATTGTATATCCTACATTTTCTCCATAAGCCAACAAATTCAATTTACCTTCTTTTTGGGCCTTCTCCATCTCCAAATCTGGTAATCCTGCAAATCTACTTTGAGGACAAATAAATTCATCATCTTGTGTACCCATCAAAGGATGTCCAGGAACAAGACTTTTTAAAGGGAATACCCCAAATAATTTCCTATCAAAAACTTTCTTATCAACCCCTGCCAAATAAGCCAGTGCAAAACCAGCCCAACATAATCCAAGAGTACTGGCACAAGAATTTCTGGCTTCATTTACAATTTTCACAAATTCATCCCAATACCTAACATCCTCAAACGCTAGGTGCTCAATAGGTGCTCCAGTAATAATGATTCCATCTAACGGTTCTGGATTATTTGCTTCTTCCCAAGTTATGTATAGATTATTTAGATGATTAAGATCCCATGTTTTATAAGAGTGAGTTTTAAGCTTTATCCAAACTGGTTCAATTTGAAGAGGAGATAAACCAAGTGGATGTAGTAGGTTAAATTCATACTGCTTACCAAGAGGCATGATATTCAAAATACCAATCCTAAGAGGGCGTATATCCTGTCTTTTTGCCAATTCTGGTTCTATCCAAGATATATGATTTTTCTCAACATCACTAATCTTGTGATAGTTACTAGGAATTATTAAAGCCAATAAATCTCCTTTCCTAAGTAATTTGTGAAAGTGCTTGTTCGAAATCTGCTTTTATATCATCAATATGCTCAATTCCTACCGAAACTCTTATCATAGTGGGAGTAACACCTGCAGATAATTGTTCTTCTTCAGATAATTGCTGATGAGTTGTTGAAGCTGGATGAATTACTAAAGTTTTTGAATCACCCACATTAGCAAGGTGACTCGCTAATTTTAAGGAATCAATAAATTTCACTGCATTTTCATAACCTCCATTAAGAGAAAACATAACCATGCAACCCATACCCCTTCCAGTAGTATATTTTTTAGCACTTGAGTAATATGGATCAGATTCTAGGCCAGGATAATTAACACTACTTACATTAGAATTAGAATCTAACCATTTTGCTAATTCAAGAGCATTAGAAGTTTGTCTTTCTATCCTTAAACTGAGAGTTTCTAATCCCTGCAATAATAAAAAGGAATTAAAAGGACTTGGAGCTGATCCCCAGTCTCTCAGGCATTCAAGTCTTGCTCTCAATGCAAAAGCTATATTTCTATTATCCGGAACTCCCAAAGATTTGCAGATATCACTACCGAAACCAAAGGCGTCCCAATGAACGAGCCCATGATAAGCAGCGCTTGGCTCACTCATTAGTGGGAATTTACCATTTCCCCAATCAAAGGTTCCGGCATCAACAATAACCCCTCCGATGCTTGTTCCATGTCCACCGATCCATTTCGTTGCACTTTCCACAACAACATCGGCTCCAAAATCAATTGGTCTTATTAAAGCACCACCAGCTCCAAGAGTATTATCCACTATTAAAGGAATTCCATTTTCCTTCGCCAAAGCAGCGAGCCCTTCAAAATCCGGAATGTTGAAACGAGGATTACCCATCGATTCGACATATATTGCTTTAGTTTTATCATCAATTTTATTTTTAAAACTTTCGATACTATCACCATCAGCAAAT
Source organism: uncultured Prochlorococcus sp. (assembly GCF_902626525.1). Classification (GTDB taxonomy): domain Bacteria; phylum Cyanobacteriota; class Cyanobacteriia; order PCC-6307; family Cyanobiaceae; genus Prochlorococcus_A. The sequence goes on along the minus strand of NZ_CACOFR010000012.1, from coordinate 1,116 downwards.
TTAACTTCTATTCCTAATCTTGGAAATTGTACTTTAAATTGATTGTAAGTCCCGCCATATAGAAAAGATGTAGAGACAAAATTATCCCCTGCTGTCATGAAGTTCACGATTGCCAAGAATTGAGCAGCTTGACCTGAAGATGTTGCAAGAGCCGCCATACCTCCCTCCAATGCTGCCATCCTTTTTTCGAAGACATCTGTGGTGGGGTTCATAAGTCTTGTATAAATATTTCCAAATTCTTTTAATCCAAAAAGATTTGCTCCATGCTCTGCATTATCAAAGACATAAGAACTAGTTTGATAAATTGGTACTGCTCTAGAATTTGTAGTTGGATCAGGCACTTGGCCTGCATGTAATTGAAGAGTCTCGAACTTTTGGTTGTTCAAAATTTTTAAATAATCCTATTATCTATTTAACTTAAAAAAGTCCAAAAAAAAAACAAAAAAAAGATAAATATTTATAAATCCTTTTTTAATGAAGGGTAATTATCTTTCATATATAAACTCAAATCTTCTTTGATTACAGATCTGAGTTTCTCTATATTTGCAGAATCAATTATTGGAAATTTTTTATTAGCATCGGGATCTTTTTCAGTAATTGATTTCCAATTTTTAACAACATCTTTTTCGGATTTATTTAGAACCTCATCAAAATTGAAACCCTTATCGTTGTATTTAGCATCAAATTCACTAAAAGCTTTATTTATGAGTTTTTTTCTATTTTCGAATAGATTCTTGGCTTTTAAAGTATCTGGAAGCCCCATAACTGGTTGTAATTCCTTAAGAAGTTTCATTTCCTCTTCAATTAAGAGCGTCCAAACACCATGTTTATTTTTTGGAAGATTAGTATTACTAAAAAATTTAATTTTATCGAGGTAAAAATTTAACCATAAATAATATGATTTTTCTTCAATATTTTTTTTAACGGATATTTTTTTATTTTGGATCTTTGGTAGCAATTTTTCTGCTTTCTTTAAAAACTGTCTGTCTTCTCTTTCTAAATTTATTAATCCCCATCTTTGACTATAGTCCCATAAATCTTCGTATCTTGTTAAGTCTTCTTGATTCCAACCAAGAGCTTTCAGTTCATGAGAACGATGTGATAATTCCTTTTTCA
>NZ_CACOFR010000011.1 GCF_902626525.1 uncultured Prochlorococcus sp. | reverse complement strand
CCTTTTAATCAATTTTTAAATGCAGAAGAAATAAAGATTAATCAAATAAAATATGATAAGTACAGTTTTGAAAAAGACCCTGCAGATAAGTTGTTTAAATCTTTTTTTGGAGAAAAATGGACAAGAAAATTTATCAATAAATTTCTTTTTACATTAAATAATGAGATTATTCATTGAATGTTAATACAAGATACTATTTTTTACAGGCCAGATTGGAGATGGCATAATTTTCTAAAATATTTAACTAATAATTTAAGTAAATATAACTGTTTAGAAAAAATAATACCATCAGAATATTCTTATAAAGATTCAACTTATGGTTCAAAAAAATCAAAAAAAAATGTTAATCTCTCTACTTGGGGTGTAACGCATAAAAAAAGAATTCAATTGGCAAGAGCAGTGTGTATAAATAGTCCAAATTATTCTGTTTTAAATTTTTTAATTATTCCTAATACTAATTATAACGTTCCATTTTTTGGTGTAGATTTTGTTTCTCTACCTAGTATTCATTTATTAGTACTAGATTTTCAGCCTTCATTAAAAATACAAAATCAATACAATAAAGAGTTATTAGAAAAACTTATAAAACTCAAAAATCATTGTCATTCATCACTGCCATTAGCAGAAAAAATGTCTGCAGATGTAGCTAGTTTTTTTTCTCCGGGAGTAATCTGGTCAAAATTACCAAAAGAAGAAAAAAGTAATTTTTTGATTGATAATCAGCTTTATACCTCATTTAAGGAATATCTTGATTTGTATTTGGAAATTCTTTTCGAGAGTAAAGAAGCCAATAAGAAACTACAAAAAGAATTAATTAATGGTCAAAATAATTACTTGAAATATAGAAGAGATAACGATCCAGCAAGGCCAATGTTAACGAGTTTGTTTGGTAAAGAATTTACTGAATCTTTAATTAAAGAAGTTTTATTTACTACTTAAAAGTCTTATAATTTATTGAAGTTTGAAATCATATGAAAAAAATTTCTGTTCTTTTTGTATGTTTGGGAAATATTTGTAGGTCTCCTGCAGCAGAAGCTATCTTTATAAGTTTACTTGAAAAGAAGGGATTAACCGATGGCTTTATAGTGGATTCTGCAGGAACTGGGAGTTGGCATATTGGAAAAAAAGCTGACTCTAGGATGAGAATTGCAGCAGATAGAAGAGATATAGATATCTTAAGCAGGGCTCGCCAAATTACTGGCAAAGATTTTGACGAATTTAACTATATTCTTGCGATGGACGACTCAAATTTTAGAAATATTCAAGATCTTAAAAATAGAACATCTTCAACAAATTTTGCATCAATAAAAAAAATACAAGATTTCAGATCAGTTTTTTAATGAGCAAGAAGTTCCTGACCCATATTTTGGAGGTGATGAGGGTTTCGATTATGTCCTTGATATTTTAGAAGACTCTGTGAACGGTTTTTTGGAAAGTATTTCTTGAATTTATTTAATCTCAGTCTCTTTAGGAATCCTTTCATTATAAAGATCAATAATTTTATCCACTACTTCATCAATTGAATATTTATCTGTAATAATTTCTATTGCGTCATTAGCTTTTTTCAGAGGTGATATTTCCCTATTAGAATCTTCAAAATCTCTTCTCTTTATAAGTTCCTTTAATTTATTAAGGTCCATTTTTTGTGAGTCTTCACTTTTTTTGTCAGATTTTCTTCTTTTTGCTCTTTCATCGATGCTTGCAGTTAAAAAAACTTTCAGTTCTGCATCAGGAAAAACAGTAGTTCCTATATCTCTTCCCTCAGCTACAAGTCCGCCTGATTCTCCAATTTTTCTTTGTTCTTCTACTAAGAATTTTCTTACTTCTTTAATTGAAGAAATTTTAGATACGATAGAACTTATCTCTTGCGACCTAATTTCGTTAGTAACACAATAGTTATTAATAAAAACATCTTGGTTTGCATTTCCATTTGACTTGAACATAATGGAAATCCCTTTAAGAATATTCTGTAATTTTTTTTCTTTTTGATAATCAATATTTTCTTTTTTTAAGAGCCAACTCAATGCTCTATACATTGCGCCAGTATCTAAATATAAAAGTTTAAGTTTTTTTGCTATTAACTTTGTAACAGTACTTTTTCCTGAACCTGCAGGGCCATCAATTGCAATAATTGGCCTTCTTCTCATGAGAAAAATGTGATCAATTAATCTTGTCTCCCCACATCTTATCGCACCAGCCAGTATCGAAATATTATCTTCAACACTTGATTGTTGGAGCGTATATGGGTGTAAATGTTCTAAATATTCAATTGAAATTTTTTTTGCTGAAAGCTTTTTAATTATTTCTTTTAAGTTGACTTTTTTTTCTTGTTGAAAGATTTTTTTTGCTAGTAATAATTCATTTGAAAAAACCCTAATTAATTCTCTTTCGTTTTTTGATAAATTTACATTTCGAGAACTTAAAGGAATTCCATCAAAATCTCTCTGTGTAGGAATAGATTTAATAGCAACATTTAACTTTTTTGTTAGGATAAGATTTCTTAATATTAAAAGTTGTTGCCAATCTTTTTCTCCTAAATAAAGATTTTTTGGCTTTATGAGATTAAGTAATCTATAAATTACTGTACAAACTCCATCAAAATGTCCAATTCGATTTAAGCCACATAATGCAGAAGATAATTCTAACGAAGCTTTGATGAATTTAATATTTTTATTATTCGGTGGATAGATATCTTCAGTACTTGGGATAAAGATGGCATCTGCTCCATTTGCAAAGGAAATTTTAATATCATTATCAATTGTTTGAGGATAATTTTCTAAATCTGACTTGTTATCAAATTGAAGTGGATTAACAAAAATACTTACTAAATTAACATTAGAATTGTCATCTTTTGCTGTTGATATTAGTTTTATATGTCCATTATGAAGATTACCCATTGTTGGAATAAAATTGATATCACTACTTATGTTGTTCCTCCAATTTTCTATTTCTTCAGTTTTCCTGATGATTACTTTTTTCACTTTGTTTTTAAAAAATAAATCTATTTGATAAATAATTACTGGACAAAAGCAATCTTAGGAGGAATATCTATATAGGGAAAGTCTATCATTTTTATTTCATGGATTACAAAACATCAGGTGTTGATATAGAAGCTGGGCGAGAATTTGTTTCCGAAATTAAACAGGCAGTTGAAGGAACTCATACATCTAATGTGATTGATGGTATTGGTGGGTTCGGAGGTTTGTTTAGAATTCCCGTCGATAGTTTTAAAAAACCAGTTCTAGTTTCAGGAACTGATGGTGTTGGTACAAAATTAGAATTAGCCCAAAGTAATAATTTTCACTTTGAGGTTGGGATTGATTTAGTTGCTATGTGCATGAACGATATTATTACTAGCGGCGCAAAACCTTTGTTTTTTCTTGATTATATTGCTACCGGTAAGCTTGATAAGAAACAATTGTTGAAGGTTGTTCAGGGAATTTCTCATGGCTGTGGAGAAAATAACTGTTCATTACTTGGTGGAGAAACTGCTGAAATGCCAGGTTTCTATTCAAAAAATAAGTATGATCTGGCAGGATTTTGTGTAGGAATAGTTGATGAAGATAAGCTTATTAACGGTAATAAAGTATCTGAAAATGATTTAATAATTGCTTTAAAAAGTAATGGGGTTCATAGTAACGGCTTTAGTCTTGTGAGAAAAATAATTCAAAATAATAATCAAATAGATAAAGAATTTGCAAAAGTTTTTCACTTAAATTTTTATGAAGAGTTATTGAAACCGACAAAAATCTACAATAATGTTGTTAGCCAAATGTTATCTGAAAATATAGAAATCAAATCAATGTCACATATTACGGGCGGAGGAATTCCAGAGAATTTACCGAGATGTATTCCTTCTGATTTTATTCCTTATATCAATACTAATTCTTGGGAAATACCTATTTTATTTAAATTTTTAAAAGAGAAAGGAACGATTCCTGAAAAAGATTTTTGGAATACTTTCAATCTAGGCGTAGGATTTTGTTTAATTATTGATAAAAAATTTAAGGACTCAATCTTTGATATCTGCAAAGATCATGACATCGATAGTTGGGAGATTGGAAAGATAGTTCGTAAAAGCGACTCAAAAATAAGTAATTTTTTGCCTGAAATCTTAACTTAAATTTATATCTATATAATTGAATTGAATTTAAAAAAAATTTTTTATACACAAATGAAAAAGTAAGGTGTAATATAATAAAATCACCGCCGAGTTATATCGGAAGTTTAAGTATTAAGATTTAACCTTTAATTCAATGCCTTTTGCAAATAATCAAAGAATTACACGTAGACGTAGTTCAGCTGGTCCTACACCTCCAAAAAGACCAATAGGCAATAATTCTGAATTTAGTGGAAGACAGTCTCAAGGTCCCAGACCTACTTTTTTGACTCTTAGGGATCATGGGAAAGTTTTTGTGGCTGATTTACCTAATTTGTCTGATGGTCAATTAGCTCATATAAGTAAAGAAGCTAATGAAGTCCTAAATAGCTTGGAAAAAAGACTTAGTGATCTTGAAAATGAGCCCAATATTAGTAATCCTGAGAATGACACGCTGATAAAAGCTTCCACAAAAAGAGATGTTACTCTAAGGTTTATAAAATCTATAGAAGAAGAACAAGAACATAGAAAGAATAATCCTGCACTAAGAGATGCTGCTTCTGAATCTCTACCGAGAACTTTTCTTGAAGTAGCTAGACATAGATTGCCTGGTGCAACTTTTGATTCACTACTTAGAGAGGCTCTTGAAGCATGTGCAGTTGATGAGAGTGTTGAAGAAAGTCAAATTATCAATAAGCCCAAGGAAACTGTGAAAATTATGGATATCCCCTCTTCCAACACAAATGCTTCACTTGTTGTTAGTATCGATTCAAATAATGACTCCAAGAATGGTTCTATTTGATTCAAAAAAAGAGTTAATAAATTTAAAGGTTCAAAATTGTTCAAAAAATAATCTTACTTCAAAAAAAGATAGAATTCTATGTAATCATTGCAAACGTACTGCCTCCAATGGTGTCAGATGTTTAGGAATGTGTGTAGCAGATAATGATTACTAAAAATAGTTCAAATTTTTTTAGAAAATTATGACTGAGGTTTTGATAGTTTTAAAAGGGATTAATAAACAATAAAGATTTAGTTTTACCTTCTGTAATCAGTAAATGAGATAATAGAAATATTATAAAAATATTTCAACAAAAATTTGGTCAACTTGTCGACCAAGAATTTAACTAAATTGCCTTCTGTGAAATGCATAACAAGTATATTAAAGTTAAATGTTTAGAATTATTTATAGTTAATTTAGTATCAAATCTAAAGAAGGCGGCACCCAGATTCGAACTGGGGATAAAGGATTTGCAATCCTCTGCCTTACCACTTGGCCATGCCGCCGAAAAAGAATCAATTGAATCTTTTAATGATCTTAACAGTAAGAAGACTCATTCACTATTATTTATATGCAATGGCCATGGAGAAGATGTAATTGTAGCAGAAATAATAAAAAGATTTTTGAAAAAAATAAAAAATAAAAATATCGAAGTTTTGCCTTTAGTAGGAAATGGAGATGTTTTTGATACTATACAATCAAAGAACTTCCGTAAAATAGGATTTTTAAAAGAACTCCCTAGTGGAGGTTTTAGTAATCAAAGTCTGAAGGGATTTTTGCTTGATTTGTTTGCAGGATTTTTAATAGATAATTTAAGAAATTTTCTAATTGTGAAACAAAAGTCAAAACATTACTACAAAATTATTGCAGTAGGAGATTTTCTGCCATTATTTTTTGCTTGGAGTTCTGAATGCGAATTCAGTTTTTTGGGAACACCAAAGAGTGACCATACTTGGAATAGTGGGCCAGGCTGGTCTTTAAGCGATCTCTATCATAAGTTGAAAGGTTCTGAATGGGACCCTTGGGAAATATTTTTAATGGCATCTCCAAGATGTAAAGATTTAATTATGAGAGATAAAATCACAGCTAATAATTTAAAAAGAAAAAATATTCATGCAAAATACTTGGGTAATCCAATGATGGATTTTGTTAATGAAACAAATAAAAAAAAATCAAATATTATTGCTTTCAAAAGGATAATTTTGTTAATAGGAAGTAGATACCCTGAAGCATTTAAAAACCTTGATAACTTTCTTGATTGTTTGCAAGATTTTAATTTAGCTAATGATTTGATAATACTTTTACCTTTAAGCATTAATGCGAATGAGATTAAAATTCATAGTTATTTAAATAAATACGGTTTTATAAAACAAAGTAAAGTAAGATTTTTTATTGACGAAGATTCAGTATGGAAAAATAAAGCGAAGTATATATTGATTGGAAAAGGCAAATTCAATTTATGGGCCAATATGGCAAATGTTGGCTTGTCAAATGCAGGAACTGCAACAGAGCAAATTGCTGGCTTAGGAATCCCATCTCTTTCTCTTCCTGGTTCAGGACCCCAATTTACGAAATCATTTGCAAAAAGGCAATCAAGATTGTTAGGAGGAAGTGTTTTAGTTTGCAAGGATAAGAGTATTCTTTTAAAAAATTTAAGTTTACTTTTAAGAGAAAAAGTTTATAGATTAAAGCAAGCGAAAATTGGAAAAAAAAGAATGGGAAAATCTGGCGCAAGCAAGAAAATTGTAGATTCCATTAACATTAATTTGTTATCTTAGTAAAAGAAACTAGCATTTTAGATTTTTTTATGTATCCAATAAATAACAGGAAATATCTAAAAATTTGCGCTGAGATTGCAAAGTTAATGAGTATAAGCTTATCCTCTGCTAAGAAGAAAGTAGAAATTCAAATTGCAAAAGAAAGCTCCAAAACTGTTCAAGAAAAAATACAAGTTGCACAGAATATCTTAGAAATTTGTAAAAAAAATGATGGTGATAAATTAAGTTCTTCAAGAATACTTGATAAACTTATGGAAACTCTTGATGATGAAGATAATTTTTTAACAGAAGATTGATTTTTAATGTTCAAAAATATTTGAAAATTGTTGTATGTCTAATTCTGCATGCACAGAAATTGTTTTGAAACATTTTTGTGCTAATTTATATCTATTTTCTCTCTCTAGGATAACTTTTAATTTATGCATAGCTTCAATTAAATATCTAACATCATTTGCAGCATAATCTAATTGATCCTTTGTTAAATATTCGTTGCTACCCCAATCACTACTTTGTGCACTTTTGTCTAATTCTATTCCTAATAATTCATTTATTAAATCTTTTAAGCCATGTTTATTGGTATAAGTTCTAGCCAATTTACTAGCAATCTTTGTACAAAATATATTTTTGGTATTGATTCCAAGATTACACTTTAGTGCTGCAACATCAAATCTTGCGAAGTGAAAGATTTTAGTTATTTTTTCATCTTCAAAAAGTGCTTTTAAATGTGGAGAAGAAGATGTATTAAGTTCGATTTTTATAAAAGATGTTCTTTTAAATTCATTACATATTTGTACTAAACACAATCTATCTCTTCCATGAATTAAACCCATTGCTTCGGTGTCAATAGCAAGGTAGGGCGATTTTTTATAAAGATTATATAAATCCGGGGTTAAATCATTAGAAAGAAGATCAATATTTGTATTTTTATTAATGATATCCATAAGAAATTTTAAGTACTTTAAGAATTGCGTTATTTTTTAAATTTTTTATTTAATTAAGTTTTTTTATTTAATATATTTAACCTACAGAATAAATTTTAAAAATATAATATGATGTAACTTTAATTTTTATTTTTGAGTCGCAAAAAAAAATAATATAATGTCCAATTCTTTAAACTCAACATTATTGCTCACAATTCTTCTCGCTATAGGATTATTTTTCTTTTTAAGAGCTTCAAGTAAGGATAGAACAACTACTGTTGAGGTTTCATCTTCTCAGCAACCAGTAAAAGTTTTAAATGGTTTATATGAATGGCTTAATTTAAGGGGATGGAAGCAAACTGGAGGAGATTTTGAACAAAAAATCTTGATATTTAAGGGACAAGTGGTTTCTAGTAAATATTTAGCAATTTTTTTAGGATTTCTTGGAGGGTTTGGATCTTGTGCTTTAGGATTAGTAATTATTCAAATGTATCCTAAATTTGGTTGGTGGCCTATTCTTTTAGGTTTAATAGGTGGACCTTTGTCTGGTATGGTTTATTTTAAAAAATCAGCAAGAGAGGAAAAATTTGAACTAAGATTGATTAACGAAAATGATAATGAATCAACTTTAATGCGATTAAGAGCGCATAGGGATGAATTAATCTCTTTACAAAATGAACTTGGAGATAAACTGCAATTAGAGAGCGATGGTTCTTTATTTAAAACGCCCATTTAAAGTTAGTTAAAATTAATGTCCTTATTTTAATTAAAGATATTATTTTCCATACAGAATTTTTCTAGATCTTTATCATTTAACCAATCTTGCGGTTTTGTAAAAATTAATGTAAGAAATTCCTCTCTTGAAGCCTTTTTGGCTTTATATCCATACTCCCATCTTGCTAAAGGAGGTAATGACATTAATATGGATTCAGTTCTTCCATTTGTTTGCAATCCAAAAATCGTCCCTCTATCCCAAACTAAATTAAATTCGACATATCTACCTCTTCTATAAAGTTGAAATTCTTTTTCCTTTGATGAATAGTTTTGAGAAACTCTTTTTTCAACAATAGGCATGTATGAAGGGAGGAAAGCTTGACCACAGTTTTCTGCTAAAGAAAATAAATCATCCCAATTTAAATTGGATTTACCAATTTTTTGTGAAGCTTTTGATGCTTGTCCATTTTTATTATTTCCTCTATAAATATTCCCTGTACCATCTTGATAATCATAAAAAATACCTCCTATACCTCTTGATTCATTTCTGTGCTTCAAGAAGAAATATTCATCACACCATGGTTTGAGAACTTTATATAAATTCTTATCAACTTTTTCACAAGCTTTTTTATGTTCTTTATGGAAATTTCTTACATCACAAAGATAAGGGTAGAAAGGGGTTAAGTCTGCACCTCCGCCAAACCACCAAACAGGACCAGCTTCGAAATAACGATAATTAAGATGAACAGTAGGTATGTAAGGATTCTTTGGATGCAATACCATAGAAGTTCCTGTCGCGAACCATTCATGACCTTTTGCTTCAGGCCTTTGAGAGATTATTGATTGAGGTAATTCTTTTCCTTGTACCTCAGAGAAATTGACTCCTGCTTGTTCAAATATAGTTCCATTTTTCAATACTCTTGATCTTCCACCACCACCTTCGTCTCTGAGCCACGATTCTTCAGTAAATTTCGCCTTACCATCTGCATTCTCAAGGCTTGAACAAATTTTGTCTTGCAGATTTAATAAGAGATTTTTAGTTTTTTCTCTAGAGTTTTTAGGAGGTTCTTTTAACATGTATTTAATGATTCCTGAAGAAAAATTTTTGGTTAATTATAAGTTTCCCCTTATAATTTCTCTTAAGGGGAGCTTATTTCCTATTATTTGATAGTTCGACATAGTTCTTAATCTTTTAATCAGTCGACTACCTTGTCAAAATATTTAAAAATTTAATGACCACAATAGAAGATGCGAATTTTGCTTTACAAAAGGTTCTAGATGCTGGATCAAAGAAAAATGTAATTGAATTAGCTTGGATTAAAAATGTAAGGGTGTCAATACCAAGAGTAATCGTAACATTATCATTACCATCATTCGCAAACTCTCAGAGAGATAGAATTGTACAAGAGGTTCGCAAAATTTTACTGGATTTTGATGATATTAATGATGTGCAAATAGAAGTAGATAATAATCCCTCCAATGCTGAATCTAAAACTGATGGTAATGGGCCTGAATTGCAGCAGATTAAAGGAATTCGTCATATCATAGCCGTTAGTAGTGGTAAAGGTGGAGTTGGAAAAAGTACTATTGCAGTTAATCTTGCATGTTCTTTAGCTAAGTTAGGATTAAAAACTGGTTTACTGGATGCGGATATATATGGACCTAATACTCCCTCCATGATGGGAGTTGCTGAACAGAATCCAAAGGTTACGGACGGTAGTGGTAATGATCAAAGGCTAATACCAATAAATAAATATGGAATTTCATTAGTATCAATGGGTTTTCTTATAGAAGAAGGTCAGCCAGTTATTTGGAGAGGACCAATGCTAAATAGCATTATCCGTCAATTTCTTTATCAAGTTGAATGGAATAATCTTGATTTTTTAGTTATTGATTTGCCTCCAGGCACAGGAGATGCACAGATTTCCCTTTCTCAATCTGTGCCTATTTCTGGAGCTATTGTCGTTACAACTCCACAGCAAGTATCTTTGCAAGATGCAAGGCGGGGATTAGCAATGTTTAAACAACTTGGCGTACCTTTATTGGGAATCGTAGAAAACATGTCAGTGTTTATTCCACCAGATATGCCAAGTAAAAAATATGAAATTTTTGGTAAAGGCGGTGGGCAAACCTTAGCTAATGAAAATAACTTACCATTATTAGCTAAGATTCCTATTGAAATTCCTCTTGTTGATGAAAGTAACAAAGGAATTCCAATCTCAATAAGCCAGCCAAAAAAACAAAGTTCTCTTGTTTTTGGTGATTTAGCTCAATTAATTAAAAATAAATATATCAAGAAATAATTAATGTTTAGGAGAATTTCTTTATTAAATAAGAGAGGATTATTACAAAAAAAAACCAATTTCACTAGAGGATTTTTACTTTCTCCAATACTATTTATTCCCCTATTTTTAGTCATTATTTCAGGTATATTAATAAAAAGTATTCAGGGAAATTATTTAGCATCTAATTATTCAAGTCACATCTTTACTGGTTTTTTTGGTTATTTTTTGGCATATCTTATTTCTTATATACCGTTAGAGAGACTTAAAAGGTATTCGATCCCATTCTATTTGTTTACTTTAATTTCTTTATTTTCAATTTATTTTGTGGGGATCTCAGTTTCTGGATCTCAAAGATGGCTAAACTTAGGAATTTTATCTTTTCAGCCTTCGGAAGTCGCTAAATTAAGCACTGTATTAATTCTTGCTTCAGTGCTCGACAAAAAAATAATTTCAGAAATAAAAGATTTAGTGTTGCCCTTATTAGTAGTTATTTTGCCTTGGCTATTAATTTTTTTTCAACCAGACTTAGGTACCTCATTAGTTTTATTAGTATTGACAGCTGTGATGCTCTATTGGTCGCAAATGCCAATAGAGTGGATTTTGATAGTGGTCTTTTTTATTATTACCTCTTTATTAAATTTAATCTTACCAACTGCACTTATTTTTTGGATTCCATTAATCGGATATCTTGCGTATAGATCTTCAAAAAATAATATTATTTTTTCTTTTCTTTCTATTACCTTTCATTTATTGGTGGCCAAATTAACACCAATTTTGTGGCAATATGGTTTAAAAGATTATCAAAAAGATAGATTAATTTTATTTTTAGATCCTAATAGAGATCCGCTAGGTGGGGGATACCATTTGTTACAGAGTAAAATTGCTATTGGCTCTGGAGGACTTTTTGGTACTGGTTTGTTAAAAGGTAAGCTGACTAATTTGCAATTTATACCAGAACAACATACTGATTTCATCTTCAGTGCTTTAGGTGAAGAATTGGGTTTTTTGGGATGCGCAATAGTTTTATTTTTATTCTTTATTTTGATTAAGAATCTTATTAACATTGCAAAAAGTGCTAGAAGTGACTTTGAATCTCTAATTGTTATTGGAATCGCCGCAACTTTTTTATTCCAAATAATTATTAACTTATTTATGACAATTGGATTAGGACCAGTCACTGGAATTCCTCTTCCTTTTATGAGCTATGGTAGAACATCTTTGGTGATTAATTTTGTATCAATTGGATTTGTCTTATCTATATTTAAACGTTCTAGATCACTAAGAAATTAATGAAATCTCAAATTACAATAAAAAAAATTCAAGACCTTTTAATTCAAGGCATTCAAACTATATATGTGGATGATGATACCTCCAGAAGAATGTGGTGGGCATCTTTAGAAGTTATTCAAAAAGATTTTCTTTCTCAGAATTATAAACAGGGAGGTATTTGGGTAGCCTCGCCTTTGCCAGCACTTAATGATGTAAAATTTTTTAATCAACTTAATGGCTGGCTTTGGTCACCGGGGGGGTTTCCATATTTTCAAAAAGAGAATGCAGGTTTTTTACCAATTAATAATTCAAATAAGATAAAAAATTTTAATTTAGTAAGTAATTATAAAGTTTTAAATCTTAGCCAAAAAGATGGGTATGACCCTTTTTTGATGATAATCACCCCAAATTTTCAATGCATATTGTCAATAATAGGAGCAAAAGATAAGAAAATCTTATTAATGAAATGTGATGAAGAAAGCTTGAAAATTTCAATTGAATTAATGCATGCAAAATTAAATCAAGAAAATTATGAGGAAGGAGTTAAATTTCGTAATGCAATAAATAATTTAGGTAATCTTAATTTTAATAATCAATTTGAAAAAAATTTTTGGCCAATATTGTCGGCAAAATTAGCGAGGTTGGGACCAAATCTTAATATACAGAATTCTTTAGAAAATGATGAAAAAAATGTTCAAATAACTGAAGCAAAATTGTTAAGTGCAATTTCTCATGAAGTAAGAACTCCTTTAGCGACAATAAGAACGCTAATAAGTTCTACTTTAAAAAAATATAGTATGGATGAATCAATGAGAAATCGTTTAATCTTAATAGATAATGAATGTAATGAACAAATTGATAGATTTGGCTTAATCTTTAATGCAGCAGAATTAGTAAGCAATGAAGTTCCGTCATTAAATAATTTGGCAAAAATTAATTTAGCTGAAATTTTTAAAAAACTTTCTCCTGTATGGAATAAACAATTAAATCGACGTGGAATTTCTTTGAAACTAGATATTCCCGTCCAACTGCCTCAAATTTTGAGCGATTCTGAAAAATTAGAATTAATGTTAAGAGGATTAATTGATAAAAATACTAGAGGGCTAAAAGAAGGAAGCACATTAATTTTAGAATTAAGACCAGCTGGACAAAAACTAAAACTACAACTAAAGCTACAAAAATCAGATAGTAATCAAAAAGAAACTTTAAATAAAGATAATGGGTCTGATATCGGTCCTGTTTTAAATTGGGACCCTCAAACTGGTAGTTTGCAATTAAGTCAAAATGCTACTCAAAAATTGTTAGCTAGTTTGGGAGGGCATGTCACACAAAGGCGTGATACAGGTTTGACAGTATTTTTCCCGATTTCAGATTCAAATTAAAATGATAAAAGAGTTCCACATTTATTAAATAATGTAGAAACTTTTCTCTTAATTTTGAATTTTGTAAAATTAGGATGCTAATTTCTTATTATAAATAACTAAAAATTTAGGATGACGGAAACTTTAGTTGGTCAATTTCCAAAGCATATAGGAAGTACTGGAGGTTTATTAAACTCAGCAGAAACCGAAGAAAAATATGCAATTGTATGGAATAGTTCTAAAGAACAAGCATTTGAATTGCCAACTGGTGGTGCGGCTATTATGCACGAAGGTGATAATTTAATGTACTTTGCCAGAAAAGAACAATGCTTGGCTCTAGGGACACAACTACGAGCTTTCAAGCCAAGGATTGAGAATTTTAAAATTTACAGAATTTTCCCAGGTGGCGATATTGAATTTTTACATCCAAAAGATGGTGTTTTCCCTGAGAAAGTTAATGAGGGCAGAGAAAAAGTTGGACATAACCCAAGGAGAATCGGAGAAAATCCTAATCCAGCTGGTTTGAAATTCACAACTAAGAATACTTTTGATTAAATTTTTCAAAGTTGATATAAAAGAAGAATATAACTATAATTTGGGTTGACATTATCAATATGATCACCTCACAGAAAGATAGTTTTTTCAAGTCTTACAAAGAAGGTAAAAATTTTATACCTATTACTCAAACTTGGCCAGCAGATTTAGAGACTCCTTTATCAACTTGGTTAAAATTATCTGAAAAAGATTCTCATGGTGTTTTTCTTGAGTCAGTAGAAGGTGGTGAAAGTTTGGGTAGGTGGAGTATTGTTGCAACTAAACCTCTTTGGGAAGCTATTTGTCATGGAGAAGAAATAGTTAAAACTTGGAATGATGGAAAAACTGAAATATATAAAGGTGATCCCTTTGATTTTTTAAGAACCTGGACAAAGGAATATAAGTCATCAATGATTGATGATTTACCTTCAATTGGACAGTTATATGGTTCTTGGGGTTATGAATTGATTAATAGAATAGAGCCAACCGTTCCAATAAATAAAATAGATGAAAACGATATTCCTTATGGTTCTTGGATGTTTTTTGATCAGTTAGTTGTTTTTGATCAAATAAAAAGATGCATAACCGCAGTAGTTTATGGAGATACAACTACTTCAAAAGAAATTCCTATTGAAGAGGTTTATTTAAACGCAATTTCTAAAATTAAGAAAACTAGAGATTTAATGAAAGTTCCTCTGAAAGAAAATGAGTTTTTAGAGTGGAATGAGAATGATAATTTGAATTTAAATATTGAAAGCAATTGGAAGAAAAAAGATTTTGAGGAAGCAGTTCTCTCGGCAAAAGAATATATAAGAAAAGGAGATATCTTTCAAATAGTTATAAGTCAGAGATTTAATACCCAAGTCACTAATGATCCCTTTAATTTATATAGAAGCCTAAGGTTGGTTAATCCTTCTCCATATATGTCATTTTTTGATTTTGGCTCATGGTATTTGATAGGTTCTAGTCCTGAAGTTATGGTTAAAGCTGAAAAAAATAAGAAAAGTCAAATTGTTGCAAGCTTAAGACCAATAGCTGGTACAAGACCTAGAGGCAATGATCCTAAAGAAGATCTTGAATTAGAAAAGGATTTATTAAAAGATCCAAAAGAGATAGCAGAGCATGTAATGCTTATAGATCTTGGTAGGAATGATTTGGGTAGAGTTTGTGAAATTGGTTCTGTGGAGGTTAAAGATTTAATGGTTATTGAAAAATATTCACATGTTATGCATATTGTAAGTGAAGTTGAGGGAATTCTAAAAAACAATACTGATGTATGGGATTTATTAAAGGCATGTTTTCCCGCTGGAACAGTAACTGGTGCTCCAAAAATAAGAGCAATGCAATTGATTAAAAACTTTGAAAAAGATGCTCGAGGACCTTATGCTGGAGTGTATGGATCGATTGATATTAATGGTGCATTAAATACGGCAATTACAATAAGAACTATGATAGTTAAACCCTCAATAGATGGAAAATATAATGTATCAGTGCAGGCAGGCGCTGGAATAGTTGCTGATTCTTCTCCTGAGAATGAATATCAAGAGACAATTAATAAAGCTAAGGGGATATTAAAAGCATTAGCCTGTTTGGATAAATAAATGAGTAAAGTTAATCTTTACAAGGGTTTTGAAGTGGAACTTTTCACGGGAACTTATGATTCTCATATTGGAGTTTCAGCTGCTATTGAAAAAATTTTCTCCAATTTTGTAAAAGAGCCAGATAACAGAAATGTTGAATATATAACAACACCTGAAAAAGACTATAAGTTTTTATACGAGAAATTAATAACTCCAAGAAGAAATTTAAGAAAATGGCTTAATAATAAAGGTTTAACAATCATTCCTTCATCAACGCTTTGTTTTGAACATGATATTCAATTTCAAAGGTCTGATATTGAAAACGTTTATCATCAATTTATAGAAGATAACTATGGAATCTCTATTGCAACTTCAAGTGTACATATAAATATAGGAATAGATGACTTAGATAAGCTATTTGCTGCTATTAGACTAATAAGATCTGAGGCTGCTTTATATTTATCCATAAGTGCTAGCTCACCTTTCTTAAATAATAAAATTACGAATAATCACTCTCAAAGATGGATTCAGTTTCCTAAAACACCAAATAAAGTTCCTTTTTTTGAAAACCATAATTCCTATATTAAATGGATCGAGAAAAATATAGCTAATCAAAGGATGCAAAATATCAGACATTTTTGGTCTTCAATCCGACCAAATGGTCCCAAAAGGCCAATAATTCTTGATCGTTTGGAATTAAGAATTTGTGATTATGTTCATGATATTAATTTGCTTTTGGGGATAACAGCCATGTTAGAGCTAAGGATTTTGCATCTTTTTGAAAATATAAACTCTTTAGATCCCTTGAATGCGAGTATTTTTTCTACTGATAAATTATCAGAAATATGCGATCAAAATGAAATTAATGCTGCTAAAGATAGTTTGAATTCAGAGTTAATTCATTGGCAAGATGGTAAAAAAGTTATTTGTAGAGAATGGATTCAAAATTTACTATCAGATTTATCCTCCACTGCAGAAAAATTTAATATGCAACATCTTTTAAAACCCATCTATAAAGTACTTGATGAAGGTAATCAATCTATGAGATGGATAAATCAATATGAAAAAGGTCTTTCTATTGCGCAAATAATGAAAATTTCTATCGATGATATGATCAAGAATGAGGATGAAAGTATTTGATTATTTAAATAAATATTTAATCTGAACATTTTCACTTGTGACATAATAAATATATGGAATCTATTCAACAGATTAAAACTAATAAAGTGGATCTTATAAGTAACAATGACTCACTTGATAAAAACCGTCTTTTAATTGAAGATCTTTGGGAATCTGTGCTCAGAGAAGAATGCCCTGAAGATCATGCAGAGAGATTGATACAGCTTAAAGAATTAAGTTATTCAAAGCATATTGATGGTGATAGTTCAAAAACTTTTAAACATGAAATAGTTGATATTGTAAATTCTATGGATTTAGCAGAATCCATTTCTGCTGCGAGGGCGTTTTCATTATATTTTCAACTAGTTAATATTTTGGAACAAAGAGTTGAGGAAGATAGATATATTCAAAGTTTTACTAATAAGAATGTTCAAAAATCACCTGATAATCTTGATCCCTTTGCCCCAGCATTGGCCAGACAAAATGCTCCAGTAACTTTCAGAGAATTATTTTACAGGCTGAGGAAATTAAATGTACCACCTGGGCAATTAGAGGAGTTATTGCAGGAGATGGATATCCGTTTAGTTTTTACAGCACATCCGACCGAGATAGTAAGGCATACCATTAGACATAAGCAAACTAGAGTTGCAAATTTGTTAAAAAAAATACAGGTTGAGCAATTTGTAAAAAAAGAAGAAAAAAATTCCCTAAAAACTCAATTAAAGGAGGAAGTAAGACTTTGGTGGAGAACAGATGAATTACATCAATTTAAACCTTCTGTTTTAGATGAAGTAGATTATGCATTGCATTATTTTCAGCAGGTTTTATTTAATGCAATGCCTCAATTGAGAGGAAGAATTTCTGAAGCACTTAAAGAAAACTATCCAGATGTTCAGATGCCTTCTGAATCTTTTTGTAACTTTGGTTCTTGGGTTGGCTCGGATAGAGATGGAAATCCATCGGTGACACCTGATATAACATGGAGAACTGCTTGCTATCAAAGGCAGTTAATGTTGGAAAGATATATTAATGCAATATCTAATTTAAGAGATCAATTAAGTGTTTCAATGCAATGGAGTCAAGTAAGTTCATCTTTATTAGAGTCATTAGAAACAGATAGGGTTAAGTTCCCAGAGATATATGAAGCTAGGGCGACAAGATACAGATCAGAACCTTATAGATTAAAATTAAGTTATATTTTAGAAAAATTAAGGTTAACACAAGAGAGAAATAATTTATTAGCTGATAGCGGGTGGAAATTTGACTTAGAGGGAGAATTGGATACTAAAAATATTGATAAAGTTGAAAATTTATATTACAAATCAGTTAACGAATTTACTTATGATCTCGAACTTATAAAAAATAGCCTCATTAGCACTGATTTAACTTGCGAGGCGTTAAATACATTACTTACTCAAGTGCATATTTTTGGATTTTCTCTGGCTAGTCTAGATATTCGTCAAGAAAGTACAAGGCATAGTGACGCTATAGAAGAACTTACAAAGTATCTTGATTTGCCTATGCTATACGACCAAATGTCTGAGGAAGAGAAAATTAAATGGCTTATAGAAGAATTAAATACAAAAAGACCTTTAATTCCTTCTGATGTCAATTGGACAAAAACTACAGAAGAAACCTTCTCAGTTTTTAAAATGGTTAAGAGACTTCAGCAAGAATTTGGAAGTCGTATTTGTCATTCCTATGTTATTTCAATGAGTCATAGCGCATCTGATTTACTTGAGGTGCTCTTACTGGCAAAAGAAATGGGACTTTCTGATCAAAATTCACAAAAGTCAAAATTATTAGTTGTTCCTCTTTTTGAAACTGTTGAAGATCTTAAAAGAGCGCCAGCAGTAATGGAAAAGTTATTTAAATTAGATTTTTATAGATCATTGTTGCCAAAAGTTGGAGAATCCTTTAAACCTCTTCAAGAATTAATGCTTGGATATTCTGATAGTAATAAAGATTCAGGGTTTGTTTCTAGCAATTGGGAAATACATAGAGCCCAAATAGCTCTTCAAAACCTTGCAAGTAGAAATAACCTATTATTAAGGCTTTTTCATGGAAGAGGTGGTTCTGTAGGTAGAGGCGGAGGACCAGCTTATCAGGCAATACTGGCTCAACCAAGCGGTACTTTAAAAGGACGAATAAAAATAACAGAACAAGGTGAAGTTTTAGCTTCAAAATATAGTCTACCTGAACTGGCTTTGTATAATTTAGAAACTATTACCACAGCTGTAATTCAAAATAGTTTAGTAAATAATAGGCTTGATGCTACTCCGGAATGGAATCAATTAATGTCTAGGTTGGCGGAAACATCAAGGTCTCACTACAGAAAATTAGTCCATGAGAATCCTGATTTGTTAAAATTCTTTCAAGAGGTCACGCCAATAGAAGAAATCAGTAAATTGCAGATATCAAGCAGGCCTGCCAGAAGAAAAAAAGGTGCAAAAGATTTGTCAAGTTTGAGAGCTATTCCATGGGTATTTGGTTGGACACAAAGTAGATTTCTTTTGCCAAGTTGGTTTGGAGTGGGGACTGCACTATCATCTGAATTAAATTCGGACCCAAAACAAATTGAATTATTGAGAGTTCTGCATCAAAGATGGCCATTTTTTAGGATGCTTATATCTAAGGTAGAAATGACATTATCTAAGGTAGATTTGGAAGTAGCTAAATATTATGTTGACACCCTTGGTAGTAAAGAAAATAGAGAGTCATTCGATGTTATTTTCGAAGTTATTTCTAAAGAATATAAACTTACAAAATCTTTAATTCTTGAGATTACTGGAAAAAATAAACTCCTTGAATCTGATAGAGACTTGAAATCATCAGTAAACTTGAGAAATAAGACAATAATTCCATTGGGATTTTTGCAGGTTTCGCTTCTAAGAAGATTGAGAGACCAAACGAGACAACCCCCAATTAGGGAATTTCTTGTTGATAAAGATGAATCTAGAAGAGCTTATAGTAGAAGTGAACTTTTGAGAGGAGCACTTTTAACTATCAATGGGATAGCAGCTGGTATGAGAAATACAGGTTGATAATTGCAATATTTTTCTAAAAAAAGACTTGTACTTCCAGGAGGTTATTTTATTAACACTTCTAAAATTCCTTCAGCCAAAGAAGTTAATAGGCTTTTAGCGAATTGTGGTTGCGATACATTTCCAATAAAACCCCTTTCTGAGGCTATTCAGAAAAGTAATTTCTTTTTTTCTATTCAAAATAAATTAAATAATAGATTATATGGTTTCGTAAGGGTTACATCAGACAAGGGGCTGAACGCTAACTTATGGAATTTAAGTGCAGCCACAGGTAATAATCAGGGACTTTTTTATTCAATATTGCTTCAAGTAACCCTTGAGAAAATAAATAGAGAAATGCCTGGTTGTAGTATTTCTGTACAAGCTCCAACGTCTTCATTTAAAAGTTTAGAAGAAAGTGGATTCATACTTGATCCAAATGGAATAAGAGTAATGGGATATAAACTTTAAAAATTATTTTACGAGCATGGAGGGATTCGAACCCCCGACTCTCAGAACCGGAATCTGATGCTCTATCCAACTGAGCTACATGCCCTTTTAATTTTTCAATTTCTTTAGAGAAAATCTAAATAATTTAAACTTAGCTAATTTAATTAATGGATGCATAAAAAAAATCTTTTTAAATAATTTAAAAATTAAGAATTTCCGGAACCACAAAAGTTTCGAAATTGATTTAAAAGAGCAAAGAGCAATTGTTCTTGGTTGTAATGGTATTGGCAAGTCAAATTTACTTGAATCGGTTGAATTCTTAAGTCAATTAAAATCTAATAGAGCATTAAGTGATAAGGATTTAATAGAGAATGATAGTGATATGGCTGTAGTTATAGGAGAAATAGACTTTAGAGATGAATTAAAGTTAAATTTATTTCGAAAAGGATCAAAAAAAATCTATGTCAATGAATCAATCTTGAAAAAGCATAGTGAAATAAAGAATTATATTAGGAGTGTATGTTTCTGTTCCAATGATATTGATATCGTCAGAAGCGAACCAAGTTTTCGAAGAACATGGATCGATAAAGTTGTATCTCAGCTTGAACCTGTATATGTAGACTTGATAAGTAGATTTAATAGGCTTTTAAAACAAAGAAGACATTTTTGGCGTTCAGAAAGTTTTCTAAATGACCAATCCTCAGACATTGTTGAAAGTTTTGATATTCAAATGTCAAAAATAAGTACAAGAATTTTTAGACGTAGAAGAAGAGCTTTGCTAAAGATAAAACCATATGTTGAATATTGGCACAATCACTTAAGTAAATCTAAAGAGCAAATAGGTATAAATTATCTTTCAGGGATACAAAGTATAAGTCCGGAAGAAGAAGAAGAAGAGGTTATTACTAAGAAAATAGCAGAACAACTATTCAATCAGCGTTCAATGGAAGCATTGACTGGTAAATGCAATTTTGGCCCTCATCGTGATGATATTGAATTTCTTATAAATAATATTTCAGTTAGAAAATATGGTTCATCTGGTCAACATAGAACATTTATCTTGGCTTTAAAGATGGCTGAATTAGATTTACTAAGTAAAACATTAAATGCCCCTCCAATACTTATATTGGATGATGTCTTAGCTGAACTAGACATAACTAGACAAAATTTGTTGTTAAATTCTGTTGGTAAAGATAGTCAATGTTTTATAAGTGCGACACATTTAGATAAATTTAATCAATCTTTCTTAGGCTCTTCACAATTGATTTACTTATGATTTTAAAAGTTACGTTTTTTAGCTAATCTTGTATTCATATAAATATTTTTGATGGAAGACACAAAAAAAAATCACACTTTAAGTTCGTTTAGTAAAGATGAAGTATTAACTCATCAAAGTAAACATCTATTGTTAGAACTTTATAGATGTGATTGCGAAAAATTAAATGATGAATCCTTTTTGCGTTGTACAGTAAATAGGGCTGCAAAATTGGCAAAGGCAACAGTATTAAATTTGATAAGTAATAAATTTGAACCTCATGGAGTTACAGCTATTGCATTACTTGCTGAGTCCCATATTTCAGTACATACTTGGCCCGAATCTCATTATTCTGCAGTTGATATCTTTACTTGTGGTAAAAATATGATGCCTGAACTTGCTGGTCAATATTTAATTCAAGCTTTGAATGCTGAAGAACATTTCTTGCGTGTAATTGAACGAAATCCACCTGCAGCAGTTCTTAAAGAGATTAGAACAGTTGTTTAACTTGCAATAATTATCTATTTAATTTTCCACTTATTAATCCCTCAAGATCTAGACTCGTACAGTTGAATCCTAAATCAGAAAAATATTGAACTAAATCTCTGAAATTGTAATTTTTAAAAAAATCCTTTATTTCATCTTGGGGTATTTCAATTCTTGCGGTTAATCCTTGGCATCTAACTCTAACTTCGGATAAACCACCTTCTTTTAGATATTGTTCTGCCTTCTCAACCATTTTTAACCTCTCACTAGTAATTTCATCACCATAAGGAAATCTAGATGATAAGCAAGGTTGAGCAGGTTTGTCCCACCAAGGAAAACCTAATGCTCTTGATATATCCCTGATATCTTGTTTTGAAAATTTAAATTTTGCGAGGGGAGAAACAACTCCTGCTTTTTTTGCTGCTTCTATTCCAGGTCTATAATCTTTAAGATCATCTAGATTTACTCCATCTAAAACAATATTGTAATTAAGTTTTTTCGAAAAGTAGGTTGTATGTTTGTGAAGCTCTTTTTTGCATGCAAAGCATCTGTCCTTCGGATTTTTACTGTAACTTGATTGTTCTAATTCTGATGTTTTGATTTCTAAATGCTTTACTCCAATCCATTTTGCTTGACTTTTTGCTTCTTCTCGAAGTGTATTGGCTAAAGCAGGCGAAATACCAGTAATTGCAATGGCTTTACTACCTAACTGCTCGAATGCTAGTGATGCTACTAATGTACTATCTACTCCACCTGAATAAGCAATACAAACACTATCAAGATTCTTAATGTATCTTCTAATTGTATAAAGCTTTTCACTTTGTTCATCAGAGAGAACTTCTAGTTGATTGAACATGTTAATTACTTTAAAATTCAGATTACCTATGATATTGGTTGAATTTATTATTAAATTTTTAATAATATTCTTGATTATATCTTAGGCTGATTTAATACACCTTGTTAAATTGACGAATACAAGTAGAAATAAAGGCATTGGAATTGTCACAGCTAGTGACAGTCAAGAGAGATCAAAAGGTCAACTACATATTTATGATGGAGAAGGTAAGGGTAAAAGTCAGGCTGCTTTAGGTGTTGTGCTCAGGACAATAGGATTAGGAATATGCGAAAAAAGACAGTCAAGAGTTTTACTTTTAAGATTTTTAAAAGGACCTGAGAGGTCATATGATGAGGATTCCGCTATAGAAGCCTTGCAAAGAGGCTTCCCACACTTGATTGACCATGTCAGGACAGGAAGATCAGAATTTTTTACGGTTGATCAGGTTACAAAGTTTGATATTGGTGAGGCTGAGAGAGGTTGGAATATTGCTAAAGGAGCAATTGCTAGTTCTCTTTATTCTGTAGTTGTACTAGATGAGCTGAATCCAGTACTTGATCTAGGAATGCTTGATATCAAAGAAGTGGTTGATTCTCTTCAGAATCGCCCTGATGGACTGGAAATAATTATTACTGGAAGGGCAGCTCCTACTTCTTTAGTAAGAATATCGCAACTCCATTCAGAAATGCGGCCACGTTTAACAGAAGACTTATCAAAACTAATTGGAGAAAGGAGATGTAATGGTGGAATTGAGATTTATACAGGTGAAGGAAAAGGTAAATCTACAAGTGCACTTGGTAAGGCTCTTCAAGCTATTGGTAGAGGAATATCTCAAGATAAAAGTCATAGAGTTTTAATATTACAGTGGTTAAAAGGTGGAAATGGTTATACCGAAGATGCTGCTATAGAAGCTTTGAGAGAAAGTTACCCACATTTGGTAGATCATTTGCGCTCAGGTAGAGATGCAATTGTGTGGCGAGGTCAGCAACAACCAATTGATTATGTTGAGGCTGAAAGAGCATGGGAAATTGCTAAAGCTGCTATTTTAAGTGGATTGTATAAAACAATTATTTTGGATGAATTAAATCCAACTGTTGATTTAGAACTTTTACCTGTGGAATCAATACATCAAACGCTCTTAAAAAAACCAGCAGAAACAGAAGTTGTTATTACAGGGAGATGTAAAAATGAACCTTCATACTTTGCTCTAGCCGATGTTTACTCTGAAATGGTCTGCCATAAGCATTACGCAAATGTTGGAGTTGATTTGAAAAGAGGTGTAGATTACTAAATAATCTTAAAGTATTAATTGGTTAATAATTTTTTTACCTTTTTAATGCCACCCTCAATAGATCTCGATTTAATTTCGAATTTAGATAGGATTATTGAAGCTTTTTCAGAACGTTTTCCCGATTCACATATGGTGAAAACTTCTTTTATTAAACTCTCTTTTTGAATAAATTCTAAGTCAAACTTTTGTTTCAATTCACTTAGGGGGATCGATATAGAACCTTCTATTGCAGAAATAGTAAATTCTTCTTTTTCCCTAACATCAATTAAAAGAATTTTGTTAGGCTTTGTTTGATATAAAGTATTGAAATCATCTGCATTGATTTTTTTGATTTCATTATTTTTATCAGAACATTCATCATCACTGTAAAAGTCAACAAACTGAGATAGATTTTTTATTCTTTTATTTACCTGGTCACTTTTTAGGTTTAATTTTTTTATTTTCATATTAAACAGATCAAAAACTAAAAGCTTGCCATCTAAAATTTCTCCTTTTTTTAAAATGATTTTAATGATCTCATTCACCTGAAGAATTCCTATTAAACCTGTTGATACTCCTATAACTCCATATTCTGCACAACTAGGGATAGCATTTTTTGAGGGTGATTCTGGAAGTAAATCTCTTAAATTAGGACTTGTTTTGTTTAAGTTAAAAACACTTACTTGTCCTTCAAAGCCCTGCACACTACCAAAGACAAGAGGCTTATTAAGTATTAGGCATGCATCATTGATTAAATATCTAGTGCCAAAGTTATCTGAGCAATCACAAATAATATCAAATTTTTGAATTATTTCTAGTGCATTATTAGGATTAATTCTTTCTGAAAATGTTAATAATTTAGAATTAGGATTTAATTTTTTTATTCTTTCCCTGGCAGAATCAATTTTAAGCTTTCCAATAGAATTTGTCTCATGAATTATCTGTCTTTGGAGATTAGACTTTTCAACGTGATCATCGTCAATTATTCCAATTTCCCCAATTCCTGTTGCAGCCAGATAAAGCAAAACGGAAGAACCAAGCCCACCAGCTCCAATACATAAGACTGAACTCTTTTTAAAACTTAGTTGACCCTCATAATCTATTTCTTTGAGGGTTAAATGTTTTTGATATCTTTCTTGTTCATCTGTATTTAAGAAATTAAATTTGATATCTTTAGACATATCGATTCTTTAAATTGCAAAGTAAACTATGAAAATATAATAATTAAAATTAAAATTTTAGCCTTTTAAAAATTTTTTATTGCTGAGATTTATAAATTTTTATGTTAGAAGAAGATAATATTGAAAATTATATAAATAAAAAAAATATTAATAATGTCTGTAAAATCAATTCATATTAATGGATCTAAAAAAATACAAAATGTGTCGGTTCGGAATTACACATTACAAAAGGGTAGCAAATAGAAGATTTTTCCGTTATTGTCTGGTTCATATATTGAGATTACTGATTTCATGAGTGATAACACACCAGAGTCAAATCAAGACTCCGGCTCCGCTACAAGCTCAGAAACTAAAAGCTTTTCAGAAAAGTATTCTGACGTGATGGGAAAAGTCAACGAAACACTTGGAAATGTTGATTGGACCCAGATGGGTAAATACGGCAAAGCGGCAGGAATTATTGCTGTTGTTGTTATTGCGCAAATAATTATCAAAGTTGTAATCGACACAATTAATTTTTTTCCTCTTCTTCCTGGTCTTCTAGAACTTCTTGGAGTTGTAGTTGTTGGTCAGTGGAGCTGGCAGAATCTTAGAACTAGTGAAAATCGTGAAGCCGTTTTAGATAAGATACAAAATCTTAAAAAAACATATCTAGGATAGTTTAAAATCACATATTTAATATTGTTTTAATGTAATCTTTGATTTGATAAAAATATGCCCCTCCAAACATATTTGCATGATTTAATATGTGATAAAAATTATAAATAATAATTCTGTTCTCGAACCCTTTTTTTATTGGAAAAATTTTATGATACTCTTCATAAAATTCTTTTTTAAAACCTCCAAATAATCTTGTCATGGCTATATCCACTTCATTATCTGCCCACCAAGATGCAGGGTCAAATATCACACCTTTACCACTTTTTTCTATTCCTACATTTCCTGACCACAAATCACCATGAATAAGAGTATTGTTTGGTTCATGATTCAGCAATTCTAATTTAATTTTTTCTTTTACTTTATTTAGGGTTTCTTTATCTAGAACATTCGATTTGAGAACTGATAATTGAGGTATTATTCGCAAGTTTAAAAAACAATCTGCCCAATTATTGTCCCAACCTTTCTTTTGAGATGTAGTTCCAATAAAACCCTCAATTGGATACCCAAAATTTTTTTGATTAGATTTAGTTGAATTAAGGTGCATTTCTCCCAAGCCCTTCCCAAGATTTTTCTGATCAACATTTTTCATATCTATCCATTCAATTAAAAGAATTTCTATGTTTTTAATATTTTTATATGTAATAACTTCTGGAACAATTAAGTTTTTTTGATTATTGTACTTTCTTAAATTTTGAAGACAATATTTTTCAAATGCAAGAAATTTTTTGTTTCTTTCATTTCTTTTTAGGAATAATTTCTTGTTTTGGAATTCTAATTTCCATGCACTATGAATATCTCCCCCATGTACTGGTTCTATACTTTTGGGGTAGGTTTCACCTAATTCCTCACAAATTTCGCTAACTTCAATAGAAGATAATTTTTGCATTTTAATGAGAAAGTCCCAAGTTATTGTTGTTGGCGCTGGTATAGCGGGACTAACTTCTGCAGCAATTTTATCAAAGCAAGGATTAACGGTAACTTTAATCGAATCTCATACTCAATCTGGAGGCTGTGCAGGTACTTTTAAGAGAAAGAATTATATTTTTGATGTTGGCGCTACTCAAGTTGCGGGTTTAGAGAAAGGCGGAATACATTCAAGAATTTTTGATTTTTTAGGTATTCCATCCCCTGAAGCCACTATTTTAGATCCTGCTTGTATCGTTGATTTGAATGATGGTAGTAAGCCAATATCTATTTGGTATGAAAAAAGTAAATGGATTGCTGAACGAGAAATGCAGTTTCCGGGAAGTCGCAGATTTTGGAATCTTTGCACCCTCATACATCAAAGTAATTGGATATTTGCTAGTAATAATCCGGTCTTGCCAATTGGTAATTTTTGGGATTTATCTCAACTTCTCAAGTCGCTTGTTCCTTCAAACCTTTTGACAGGTATTTTACTTAAATCTACTATTTTTGATTTATTAAGAATATGTGGATTATCCAAGAATGAACGCTTAATTAAATTCTTGAATCTTCAACTAAAACTCTATTCTCAAGAGGATGTTTTTAATACTGCAGCATTATATGGTTCTACTGTTCTTCAGATGTGTCAACAGCCGCATGGTCTTTGGCATCTAAAAAAATCTATGCAGTCTTTAAGTGAAGCTTTAGAAAGTTCATTGATTAAAACTGGAGTTAATATAATTTTTGAGCAAAAAGTTAATTCTATAAATTTTGATGATCATAATATGTGTTGGAAAGTATTCGCTAAGTCTAAAAAAAATTCTTTCGTTTACAAAGGAAAAGATTTGATTTATACCGCTCCCCCTCAATCTTTGCTCCAGCATTTGAAGGAACCTTTAAATAGAAAAAAAAGTTATAAAAATCGACTTACTAATTTGCCTGATCCAAGCGGAGCTTTAGTTTTTTATTCAGCATTAAAAAAAGAACATATTAAAAAAATTTCTTCCAATCATTATCAATTTGTTTCGCCTGAATTTGGTTCATTATTTGTGTCAATAAGCGAAGATGGCGATGGAAGAGCACCAAAAGGTGAGGTGACTTTAATAGCGAGTATTTTTACTAAGACAAAAGATTGGTTTTCTTTAGATAAGGAAAATTATTTACAGAGGAAAAAGGATTTT
The DNA here is from genome assembly GCF_902626525.1 of uncultured Prochlorococcus sp. Lineage (GTDB taxonomy): Bacteria > Cyanobacteriota > Cyanobacteriia > PCC-6307 > Cyanobiaceae > Prochlorococcus_A. The sequence continues at coordinate 37,837 of NZ_CACOFR010000011.1, read as the reverse complement.
CTAAAAAAAATATCTCTTGAATTGGAACGTCAATTTGATATTGCTTCTGAAAATTGGCTACATAGAGAATTAGCAACTCCTCTGGGATTTGAAAAATGGACAAATAGACCTAATGGAATAGTAGGCGGTCTCGGCCAAAATCCCGATCTTTTTGGTTTGTTTGGATTATCAAGTAGGACTCCTTTTCAGGGTTTATGGTTATGTGGGGATTCAATTTATCCAGGAGAGGGAACAGCAGGTGTCAGTCAATCTGCATTAATGGTTTCAAGGCAAATTTTAGCTTCCAAAGGAATTAATAATCTTAATCTATAAACTTTTTTCTTGTTTCTTTTGCTTCCGTAAGTTTGTTAGAAAGTAACTCCCAATTTTTTTCTTTTATAAGAGTTTCCAATTTATTAAGGTTAATTTTAAATTTTTTTATTGCATTTAAAACATTAATCTGATTATGTATCGCTAAATCTAAACCTAATTGAACATTACCTCCTCCAACTCTCGAAGTATCAGCAAATCCTGTTGCTGCCAGTTTTTGTGTGATATTTAATAAAGATTGGTTATTTTCTTTATGTGAAGTTTCTATTAGGGCTGAAGCTAAAAATATAGGCAAATGAGAAATTAAAGATACTGCTTCATCATGCTCTTTTGGAGAGACTTGGCAAATTTCACAATCCATTGATTTTATTAGCTTGGAAAGAGTGTTGACTGCATTTAAATCACTGTTTTGTGTTGGTGTAATAATCCATTTTGAATTCTTAAAAAGACCTATAAAACCTGAATCAACTCCTTTTTGTTCTGTTCCTGCCATTGGATGTGATCCAATAAATAAAGGATGTTTATTTTTCCATGTATTTATTATTGGTTCTTTAATAGAACCTACATCGGTTACTATAGTTTTTTTTGGTATTGATGCTACTAATTGCTTTGATGGATTGATTAAATCTTTAATAGGCAATGCCAGTATTATGAGCTCACATTTTTTTAATAAGCTCAGATCACAGCTAACAAAATTCGCAAGCTTTTTTTCTTTTGCTTTTTTTTCATTAGATTCATTATTTACTACTCCATAAATTGTATGGTTTAAACTTTGGAGTTTTAATCCTAATGATCCGCCAATTAAACCTAATCCTACTATTCCAATTTTCATAGATTGATTAATTCGAGATTTTCTTATATTGATAATAATTTTTTGTATATTAGGGTCATAAATTTTATGTTTATTTGAAATTAAATAAATTATAAATGCTTGAAATTTTAAGTCATCAATATTTGAAGAAATTCATGAAAAACCAAAGTATTAATTGGGGACATATATATTCTTTTGGGAGAATAATTTCTAAGTGTATTAAAAATGAATCTACATATCTTGTTAACTCTGAAATTTTCTCCACCAATGATTGGTTACCGCCAATTTTGATTTCTCTATTTTTAAAAGAAGAAAATTCAATATTTGTTTTATCTGAAAAAAAAATTCAATTTATAAAACAGTATCAAATTGATTTATTAAAAAATCTTGGATTTGATTTTATTTTAAAAAATGATCAGATTATTTTTACAAAGCATCGGGTTAGGTTTATAACTATACAAGATTTACTAAATGATCTAGATTCTCTTAATCTCAGAAATCATCGAATAATTTATTCTGGAATTGAAAATATTAAACAAGATCTAAAAAATCATTTTCGGATTTCATTAACTAAAAAAGATTGGATAAAAAACTTTAAAGAATTTGAATCTATAAATCAAAAATTTATTGAGATATATGATTTATTTAAGAAAAAGTTTTTCATGAGAAAGATTTTAGGGAATAGTTACATTAATTTAAATGAAAAAGAAATTAGTTTTTTTTCGAACTTTTTTCAAGAAAATTCTTCTTTTTCTGATAAATTTTTTAGCATTAACAATGCTTTATCTCAAGGCTGGGCATGCTGGGTTGAATTAAATAATACAGATTTAGATTGGGATTTGTATTTACAGCCGATAGATGAACTTTCTCAAATCAAGGAATTTTTTTCTAACAATAAATTCATTTTCTTATCAGCTTTGAGAAATGATAATTTTTTCCAAATGTATTTTAAAAAGCATAATTTAGATATTGACTTGGTTATTAATTTTAAAAGTAATTTTGAAGAAAAAAAGATCTCTTTATATATACCTTCTAAACAGTTGCTTCCTAATAATCCTCTTTTTACAAATTCAATCTTAGATAAATGCAAAAAGTTATTACTTTTTAGAAATGGTGTAACCTTGGTTTTGTCTGACGATATTGATTTAAAAACTAAGCTTGCTATAGAGTTAGCTTCTGAGTATGGGAAAAGGGTCTTGCTAGAAAAAATCCCCTCTCGTAATAATGAAATTCTTTGCTCTAGTTTTGATTGGTGGATTATGAATTCTTATTTAATACAAATTCCTGAAAAAATAATCATACCTTTACTTCCGATTCCAAATATGTCAGAACCTATTAATATAATTACAGTCTCTCATAATAAAAAACTTTCTAAAGATTGGTTTAAAGACTTCTTACTGCCTGAAGCCAGATTAAAACTAGAAAGATCAATTTCGCCTTTAAGAAAAAATTCTGGTAAGTTAATAATTCTAGACGGAAGAGCTAATAAAAGAAGCTGGGGAAGATTACTTTTGGAAAACATTCAACCCTCAAAACAAATTCACTATGTGCTACCTTTTGATTAGATTATGATTGTGTAAATAACTAAAGTAATATGGGAGAAGCAAAAAGACGTAAAAGACTAGGTTTACCTCCAAAAAAAAATAATACTCTAATTAAATTTGATGAGTCCCCAAGAATATTTGAATGGCTCCCATTTACAATTAATCAAAGAGATAATTTTATTAAATTAAGTATTAAAGCTAGTTGGGTTGGAATTGGAGGACTAGTGATTTTATGGATTACAGTCAGATTTATAGGTCCTGCTGCTGGGTGGTGGACTTTGGCTGATTCTTTATAAAACTAAGCTACTGTTTTTATATCATTAACAGCGATTGTATGCGCAGGATTGCTATTTAATGCTCTCATTGAATTAGAACTCACTTCAGTACCTTCTGTTAATTTCTCCTTAACTATAGATTCAACTTTATTTCTGATTTCCAAGTTTTGATCAAGCCAAATAATTGTATTATCCCTTCCTTGTCCAATATTTTCTCCTTCATAACTATACCAAGCGCCTCTCCTTATTATAATATTAGTCTCTTCTGCTAAATCTAATAAGCATCCTGTTGTACTAATTCCCTTTCCGAAGAGAATATCAAACTCTGCAATTCTAAATGGCGGTGCAACTTTGTTTTTTGCTACTTTTACTTTTGCTCTTATGCCGTATTCTTCTGTACCTCTTTTAAGAGTTTGAATTCTTCTGATATCAAGTCTCACTGATGCGTAAAACTTTAAAGCATTTCCTCCTGTGGTTGTTTCTGGATTGCCGTATGTAACGCCGATTTTTAAGCGTAATTGATTTAGGAATATTACCGTACATCCTGATTTACCAATATTTCCGGTTATTTTTCTCATCGCTTGGCTCATTAGTCTTGCTTGACTTCCAATTACGTGATCTCCCATTTCTCCTTCTATCTCGGCTCTTGGAGTTAATGCTGCAACTGAGTCAACAACGACGAGATCTACTGCACTCGATCTTATAAGCTGATCAACTATCTCTAGAGCCATTTCACCAGTATCTGGTTGTGAAACTAATAAATTTTCAACATCAACCCCTAAAGAGGCTGCGTAAACTGGATCAAGTGCATGCTCGGCATCTACAAATGCAGCTACTCCTCCATTTTTTTGGACTTCTGCTATCGCATGAAGTGTTAATGTAGTTTTCCCTGAACTTTCTGGTCCGTATACTTCTACTACTCTTCCTTTAGGATAGCCTCCTCCTAATGCTAAATCTAATGTGAGCGCTCCTGTAGAGATTGTTTCTACTTTCATTCTTGATGCGTCACCAAGTCTCATTATTGATCCTCTTCCAAAATTTCTTTCTATTTGACCTAAGACGAGACTTAAGGCTTTGTCTTTCTCTTTTGATTCAGTTTTTTTCTTTTCTTCAAGGCTCATTGTTTGATCTATCAATTAAAGTTCTTGTACTTATTCTAAATTTGGAAATTTTTTATTTAAACCAAACTTCATAAATACAAACTATAGTACACGTGTACTCTAGCTGAAGATCTTTAAATTGCAAGTAAATCCTCTAGGTTATCTAATTTTAATAATTTGATTTCAATATTTAAATCGTTTCTATCTGAATATTTTAAATATCCCCAATCAGCAAGGAAACAAGGAATATTAGATGTTATTGAATTTTGATTAATGTCAATTAGAGTTTTTTTTCTATCCTCTATGAAACCTAAAATTTCATAATTTTTAGTAAGTTTTTCAGCTATTTTAATTTTAGTGCCGGACTCATAACCAAAAATAAAGTCTGGATAAATATTAAATTTTTTAAGGATTTTTTCTGCAAATATTTTTCCTTTTGTCGTTATTATTACGGTCTTTATTCCTCTTTTTTTTAATTCATTAATAAAATTTATAACTTCAATAAATGGATTGTGTAAATTCACCCAAGCTTCAAAATCTTCATTAATCTGGAACTCCCGAGACTTATCTAATATTTGCTGTAAATCATCGTAAATCCAAGCATTTTCTTTTAAAATCTTTTGGCAATTTTGATGATATTTATTAATGAATTCATATTTATTAAAGTTGTTTAATGGATTTTCTGTTTTTATGATTTCGTGAACTATTAGTACCATTTCCCAACCGTATTTAACCCAAGGCCTAATTTCTTTGAAAATATTAGGTACTTTTTTATAAAGTTTCTGATCAACTGTTATTTTTGGTGAATTTAAATATTTTTCACAGGCTAGTAAAGAACTATGCCAATATTCATGCATTCCATCAACAATTACTCCATCAAAATCAAATAAAAATAGTTTTGGAACTGACAACAATCAAATTACAGAACTGGGCCGCTAGGATTCGAACCTAGGAATGTCGAGACCAAAACCCGATGCCTTACCACTTGGCGACGGCCCATTGAATTTCTATTTTAATACATGAAAAGATTTTTTTCTATCAATAGAAATACAAAGTTTTTATAAAATCGGAACAATTTTTAAAAATTAAATTTTAGATGAATTAGCTCATTTTCCATGGCTCTAGAAATTTTTGAGCCTTTTTGATTGCTAGGGCCATTTTTTCAGGATAATCATAGAGTCTTTTGTTATTTGTGTTAGCAAATTCAATGAGTGGCTGCATAAGTTTTCTTGCAGAACTTCCAAATGCTATTCCATCTGGTAGATTATTTGACTTTAAATACTCATGAGTTTTTTCATTTGTTCCACCTGCCAATTGAATTAATCCTGGTGGAAGATCCGAGCCTATTCTTTCAAACAACTTAACTGTATCTTTACTTGTGGTTGGAGCAAGATCCCCAGACATTGGCCTTCCATCTAGCTGCCAAATAAGAGGAATATTGAGTTCATTAAGAATTTCATATCTCTCCCATAGAGCTCTCAAAAGATCCTCGGGCTCATGCAATTTTTTGACTGATTGATTTAATCCACAACTGATAGATATTTTGTCCAATTTTGTTTCAGAACTTTTAAGGATTCTTACAACTTTTGTAAAAGAATCTATGCGATTGATCTCTGTATGAATTTCTACTGCATCAGGATTTATTTTTTTAAGTGTTGATGCTAGATCATCTTTTGATAAATTATATTCATATTCACTAATTAATTTTAAAGGACAACTGTTTATACATCTTCCGCATCCATAACATTTACTCTCTTTGATTCCAAAAGAATCAATTGCAAAGGTGGGACAAACTTTTTCACATGGTCTTGGACAATGAGGAGGGCACTTTAATGGATCAAATTTTGCTTTACGAAAATGGACATCATTGCCATCACTAATGCTTATCATTAATCCGGGGGAGTTTTTAAAGATTTCTTTCGCCCATTTGATACCTTTTTTTGCCGCTTGGACTATAGATTCTTCAGCAGCAACATCAATGTAGTCGACACCAGCAGCAGTATAAATTGCACATAAATCTTCAATTGCAACAATATCTTCATTACTTGCACCACAAATCAACTTAATCCATTTATCTTTTTTATTCTTAGTATTAATCAAATAATTTAACTTTAAAATTCATTCAAAATATAATCACTTAATGACATCCATTCAAGTTTTCTTGATCCTCCCATCTCAACAACTATTTTAAGTTTGTTATCTGCAGTGCATATTTCTATTAGGCTTTCTAATTCAGATTGAGATAATACCTGACCTTCTAATAACCAAAGTAATTTATTTTTATCATTTTCATTAAATAACTCAGCCGCTTGAGGGATAACTTGTTGAACTTCACCGAGCGCTCCGTTTCTCCCAATGCTTTGATGACCTAAGTGAGGAGGTCTTACACCATGTAATTTTAGTAAGAAGACTTCTGGATCTCCAAGTCCTCTAGCTGATGTTATAAAGGTTTTAAAGCCCTTAGCTCTCATTCTCCTCAAAAGACGAGTTTCATAACCACCCTCAAGAGGAGCAAAAATTGCAAGACATTTATTCGTTTTTAAATCGTTGTGAAATTTTTTTCCTGTAAGCAGTAATGGCATCAAATTTCCTTTTATTTTATTTTATTTTATTTTATGGTACTTGATGATGTACAATAATTAATCAGTGAATTTTTAAGCTCGCAAGCTAGCCGAGCCTCTACATAATTCACATTTTTAGCGTTTCGTTAAAAAATTTAGGTGGGTTTACCCCATGAGAAACTTTCTAAGTATTTAGGAAAGTCTCAGCCTTATTAATAGTTTTTTGTTAACTAAACCCTTTAAATCTAGGAAGTTTAGATAATTAAAAAATCATTACTAGCTAGCCTAATTAGTTTTTATGTCTATAGGAATTTTAGGAAAGAAATTGGGAATGTCCCAATTTTTCGACGACAAAGGCAACGCGATACCAGTTACACTCATTGAGGCTGGTCCTTGCCGCGTGACTCAATTGAAAACTGCAGCATTGGACGGTTATGCCGCCGTACAAATTGGCTATGGCTTATCAAAAGAAAAACATATCAATAAACCTGAAAAAGGACATTTATTGAAATCAGGAGAAGAACTGTTAAAACATTTAAAAGAATACAGGGTTGAAGAGACTGCATCCTATGAGATTGGAAATCAAATAACAGTAAAAAATTTTGAGGTTGGCCAGAAAGTTGATATTAGTGGTAAATCTATGGGTAGAGGATTTGCGGGATATCAGAAGAGACATGGTTTCAGTAGAGGTCCCATGAGTCATGGTTCAAAAAACCATAGAGCTCCAGGTTCTACAGGAGCTGGTACAACTCCCGGTAGAATTTACCCAGGAAAAAGAATGGCAGGAAGATATGGAGGAAAACAAATAACAACTAAAGGTTTATTAGTTCTAAAAATTGATAATCAGAAAAATTTGCTAGTAGTAAAAGGTTCTGTTCCAGGCAAGCCAGGTTCAATTGTCAATATTAAGCCAAACAATATTGTAGGTAAAAAAGGAGGTAAAAAATCATGACAACTTTCGAAACTCTTAAATGGGATGGCAAAAAATCAGGTAAAGTTTCACTCGATTTAAAAGTTGCTAAAGAGACTTCTTCTGCAGATTTAATCCATAGAGCAGTTATTAGACAATTAGCAAACAAAAGACAAGGCAATGCATCGACTTTGACAAGATCAGAAGTTCGAGGCGGTGGTAGAAAGCCATATAAACAGAAAGGGACTGGAAGGGCTCGCCAAGGTTCAATAAGAACTCCCTTGAGACCTGGTGGCGGAATCATTTTTGGACCGAAGCCTCGTTCTTATAACCTCGATATGAATCGTAAAGAACGTAGGTTGGCACTTAGAACAGCCCTTATGTCAAGAGTATCTGATATTAAGGCTGTTGAAGATTTTGGATCTACCCTAAAAGAACCTAAGACCAGTGATATTATTAATGGCCTTGCTCGATTAGGAATTCAAAAAACTGAAAAAGTTTTGGTTATACTTGATAGTCCTACTGAAGTAATTAGGAAATCTATTAAAAATATTGAAAAAGTAAAATTAATAGCAGCCGATCAATTAAATGTATTTGATATCCTTAATGCTAATACTTTGGTCATAGGTCAATCTGCAATAAATAAAATTCAGGAGGTTTATGCATCATGAGCAAATTCTTTGATTCTCGTTTAGCAGATGTAATACGAAAGCCAGTTATTACTGAAAAAGCTACCAACGCTCTAGATCTCAATCAATATACTTTTGAAGTTGACCATAGAGCCGCAAAACCTCAAATAAAGGCTGCAATCGAAGCCTTATTTAGTGTTAAAGTCATAGGAATTAATACTATGAATCCTCCAAGGAGAACAAGAAGAGTCGGTAAATTTTCCGGTAAACGTTCTCAAGTCAAGAAGGCAATTGTACGTCTTGCTGAAGGAGACAAAATCCAACTATTTCCAGAATCTTAAGGAGCTCTAATCATGGCAATTCGTAAATTTAAACCTTACACACCTGGTACTAGACAGAGAGTAGTCACTGACTTTAGTGAAATAACAAATGCAAAACCAGAAAGATCTCTAATAGTTTCTAAGCATAGGGTTAAAGGTAGAAATAATCGAGGTGTTATTACTTGTCGTCATCGTGGAGGTGGCCACAAAAGACGATATAGATTAGTCGACTTTAGAAGAGATAAAAAAAACATTAATGCAAAGGTTGCAGCTATTCACTATGATCCTCATAGAAATGCAAGGCTTGCACTTTTATTTTATGAAGATGGAGAGAAAAGATATATCATCGCTCCTGCAGGTATTAAAGTTGGTCAAAATGTAATATCCGGTGACAGCGTTCCAATTGAAGATGGTAATGCAATGCCACTCTCTGTTATGCCATTAGGATCAAATGTTCATTGCGTCGAGTTGTATGCAGGTAGAGGTGCTCAGATGGTCAGATCAGCAGGGGCTAGTGCTCAAGTAATGGCTAAAGAAGGAGATTATGTTGCTTTAAAACTCCCGTCGACTGAGGTAAGACTGGTTAGAAAAGAATGCTATGCAACCCTAGGAGAAGTTGGTAACTCAGAAATAAGAAATACTAGTTTAGGAAAAGCAGGAAGAAGAAGATGGCTTGGTAGAAGACCTCAAGTAAGAGGAAGTGTAATGAACCCATGCGATCATCCTCATGGAGGAGGTGAGGGGAAAGCTCCAATTGGTAGAGCTGGCCCTGTTACTCCATGGGGTAAACCAGCTCTTGGGTTAAAGACACGTAAAAAGAACAAACCAAGTAATAAATTAGTAGTTCGAAGGCGTCGTCGTGTTTCTAAGAGGAGTAGAGGAGGAAGAGACTCTTGATTACTTCATTTATCACTTTTATTTTTATTTTATAAACATGGGACGTTCACTAAAAAAAGGACCTTTTATAGCAGATAGCTTACTCAAAAAGGTAGAAAAACAAAATACCGATAATGACAAGTCTGTTATCAAAACCTGGTCAAGATCATCTACTATCCTTCCTGTAATGATCGGTCATACAATTGCTGTGCATAATGGAAGAACTCACATTCCTGTATTTATTACAGAACAAATGATTGGCCATAAACTCGGAGAATTTGCTCCTACACGTACTTATCGTGGACATATAAGAGACAAGAAAGGAGCAAAATCATGACAAAAACACCAGAAACTATAAAAAAAACTGAAACGACAAAATCAGCCATTGCTCATGGAAACTACGTTCGTGGATCAGCCTCTAAAGTGAGAAGAGTTTTGAATCAAATAAGGGGTCGATCATATCGAGATGCACTTATTATGTTGGAATTTATGCCTTACAGATCTACTGATCCTATTACTAAAGTTCTAAGATCTGCTGTTGCTAATGCAGAACATAATCTTGGAATGGATCCATCTACCTTATTTATTTCCTCTGCATGGGCTAATAATGGTCCTGTAATGAAAAGGTATAGGCCAAGAGCTCAAGGTAGAGCCTTTTCTATAAAAAAACAGACTTGCCATATCAGCATTTCTGTTGAATCTTTTCCTACTCAAAATAATGCGGAGGTACAAAACTAATGGGACATAAAATACATCCTTCTGGATTAAGATTAGGAATTACAAAAGAACATCGCTCCAAATGGTTTGCTACTTCCAAGACATATCCAATTCTCCTCCAAGAAGATTTTAAAATACGTACTTTCATACAGAAAAAATATGGTGCAGCAGGAATTAGTGATGTTTTAATTGCTAGAAAAGCTGATCAACTGGAACTTGAATTAAAAACAGCAAGACCAGGAGTGATAGTTGGAAGACAAGGGAGCGGAATTGAAGAATTAAGATCTGGAATTCAAAAAACTATTGGAGATAGAACCAGGCAGGTCAGAATAAATGTTGTAGAAGTTGAACGTGTTGATGCTGATGCTTTTTTACTTGCTGAATATATTGCCCAACAGCTGGAAAAAAGAGTTGCCTTTAGAAGAACTATAAGGATGGCCTTGCAAAGGGCTCAAAGAGCTGGAGTTTTAGGTCTAAAAATACAAGTTGGAGGAAGGCTTAATGGCGCTGAGATTGCTAGAACTGAGTGGACTAGAGAAGGTAGAGTCCCCTTACACACATTGAGAGCTGAAATTGATTATGCAACACGTGAAGCTAATACAACTTATGGTGTTTTAGGAATTAAAGTGTGGGTTTTTAAAGGTGAAGTTCTTCCTAAAGAAGAACAAACTATCCCAGTTGGTTCTAGTCCCAAGAGGAAAGCGAATAGAAGACCTCAGCAATTTGAGGATCGTTCAAATGAGAATTCATAGGAGATTTAACAATGCTTAGTCCAAAACGTACTAAATTTCGTAAACAACATAGAGGCAGAATGAGGGGGGTAGCTTCCAAGGGTAATACTATCGCATTTGGCCAATTTGCTCTTCAGGCACAAGACTGTGGATGGGTAACTGCTCGCCAGATTGAGGCAAGTAGAAGAGCCATGACAAGATATATCAAGCGTGGAGGTCAAATCTGGATAAGAATATTTCCTGATAAACCTGTTACCATGAGACCCGCTGAAACTAGGATGGGTTCTGGTAAAGGTAATCCTGAGTTTTGGGTTGCAGTTGTAAAACCAGGTAGAATATTATTTGAAATGGGCGGAGAAGATATCACAGAGGAAACTGCAAAAGAAGCTATGCGTCTGGCTCAATACAAACTTCCAGTAAAAACAAAATTTATTTCTGTTGATAAAAAAGTAGAAATTCCCTCTCAAAAAAATACAGAAAATAACAAACAATCTCAAGAGGAGGTTAAAAAATGAAAAACTCAGAATCACTTAAAGAATTTAAAAAATTAAATTCTTCACAAATTACTGAAAAGATTGACCAATTAAGGAAAGATCTTTTTGATTTGAGATTCAAGCAAGCTACTAGACAGCTAAATGAAACTCATAAATTTAAAATTATTAAGAAGCAAGTGGCGCAATTACTAACTCTTAGTAAAACTCAATCTCCTTCTCAAACAACTTCTGATTAATTATTAGTTATGGCACTTAAAGAAAGAATTGGTACTGTTGTAAGCGACAAGATGGATAAAACAGTTGTTGTTGCAGTTATTAACAGATATCCTCATCCCACTTATAAAAAAATTGTAAGTAGAACTACACGATATAAGGCTCATGATCCTGACAACACGTGTGTTTTAGGTGATCGAGTGAAAATTAGAGAAACTCGACCTCTCAGTGCACATAAAAGATGGGCAATAGAAGAAATAATAAATAAAAAAAATCAGACTGAGGAGGTTAAAAAATGATTCAACAAGAAACTTATTTAACAGTTGCTGATAATAGCGGTGCTAAGAGACTTCAGTGTATTAGGGTTTTAGGGTCTAATAGAAGATATGCTCACGTAGGGGATGTAATTGTAGCAACTGTAAAAGATGCTCTCCCGAATATGGGAGTTAAGAAATCTGAAATTGTAAAAGCCGTTATCGTGAGAACAAAAGCAACCTTAAGAAGAAATACTGGCAATTCAATCAGATTTGATGATAATGCTGCTGTTTTGATTAATGATGATAAGAATCCAAAAGGAACTAGAGTTTTTGGTCCTGTAGCTAGAGAGTTACGGGATAAAAATTATACTAAAATCGTTTCTCTTGCTCCGGAGGTGATTTAAATGTTGGATTCATTAAAACAAAAGAAAAATTTCAATAGGATAAAAATGAGAATCAAAACCGGAGATTTAGTAAAAGTAATTAACGGAAAGGAAAAAGGTAAAACTGGTGAGGTTCTTAAAACTATTCCTCTTGAAAATAGAGTAGTAGTTAAGGGAATTAATCTTAGAACCAAACATGTAAAACCAACTCAGGAAGGAGAAACTGGCAGAATACTCACAGAAGAAGCCTCTTTGCATGCATCAAACGTAATGTTCTTCTCAAAGGATAAAAATCTCACAAGCAAAATTGAATACTTTATTGATAAAGAGGGTGTTAAGAAAAGAAGATTGAAGAAAACTGGTGAAGTAATTGATTAATTTTTCATCAAAAACCAGATTTCAACTTTTTCTAATTTATCAATTCTGACAAAGACCAGAATTAAAAAAAAATTATGACTCTAAAAAATCGCTACAAAGAATCAATTAGACCAAAACTTCTGAAAGACCTTGGTCTTAAAAATATTCATCAAGTACCTAAAGTTGTTAAAGTTAACGTTAACCGAGGTCTTGGTGAAGCAGCCTCAAATTCTAAAGCTTTAGAAGCCTCTCTAAACGAAATGGCGACAATTACTGGACAAAAGGCTTTAGTAACTAGGGCTAAAAAAGCTATCGCGGGTTTTAAAATTCGTGAAGGTATGCCAATTGGTTGTACTGTTACTTTGAGAGGAGACAGGATGTATTCCTTTTTAGAAAGATTTATAAATCTAGCTTTACCAAGAATAAGAGACTTTAGAGGAGTTAATCCAAAAAGTTTTGATGGGAGAGGAAATTACACCGTTGGAGTGAAAGAGCAATTGATTTTTCCTGAAATCTCTTTTGATAAAATTGATTCAATAAGAGGTATGGATATTACGATTGTCACTAGTGCAAGATCAGATCAAGAAGGTAAAGCTCTTTTACAAGAGTTAGGAATGCCTTTTAGTAAGAATTAAATTAAAACTATGTCAAATCACGATCCTATTTCAGATATGCTTACTCGAATAAGAAATGCGAGTCAAAAAAAGCATACAACTACAACAATCCCTGGTTCAAAAATGTCCTTAAGTATTGCTAAAGTGCTTCAAAAAGAAGGATTTATTTCTGATATTAATGAGGAAGGTGAAGGTTATAAATCACAAATAATACTTGGTCTTAAATATAGTGGTAAGAATAAATTTCCTACTATTCGATCTATGCAAAGAGTAAGTAAACCTGGTTTGAGAATTTATAAAAATACTAGAGGCTTACCAAAAGTCCTTGGAGGTCTCGGAGTCGCCATAATCTCAACTTCTAAAGGTGTCATGAGTGATCGAGATGCTAGGAAGCAAGGCATTGGCGGCGAAGTCCTTTGCTATGTTTATTAAGGAGAATTAATCATGTCAAGAATCGGAAAAACACCAGTTCTTATTCCAGAAAAAGTTACAGTTGAATTCGATGGATTAACAGTTATAGTCAAAGGTCCCAAGGGTGAGTTAAAACGTCTGATGCCTGAGGGAGTTAGTTTTGATAAAAAAGATAATACTGTTATAGTAAGCCCTACTACAACTAAAATATACTCAAGGCAAAGACATGGTCTATGTAGAGCCTTAATTGCAAATATGGTTAAAGGGGTTAGTAAAGGTTTTTCAAAGAAACTTGAAATTGTTGGGGTTGGTTCCAGAGCGCAAGTAAAAGGAAAAAATCTAGTTGTAAATGCAGGATATAGCCATCCTGTAGAAATGATTCCCCCTGATGGTATAACATATAAGGTTGAGAGTAATACAAACGTTACCGTATCTGGAATTGATAAAGAAATTGTTGGTAATGAAGCAGCAAAAATCAGATCAATTAGACCACCAGAGCCATATAAAGGCAAAGGAATTAAATATCATGATGAGAGAATTCTCAGAAAAGCTGGTAAATCTGGCAAAAAATAATTCCACTTAAAAAAATGACCAAACTTTCCAGAAAATTACAAACCCAAAAAAGACACAGAAGATTAAGAAGATTCTTAATTGGTGATGCAACGCGTCCAAGATTATCGGTTTTTCGCTCTAATAACCATATCTATGCTCAGGTTATAGACGATAGCGCCCAAAAGACTATTTGTTCGGCTTCAACTATAGATAAAGAACTTAGAGAAAAGTCAGAGAAATTATCTTCTGATTGTAATTCTTCTTCTATCGTTGGAAAATTATTAGCAAATAGAGCGATAAAAAAAGGTATCAAGCAAGTAATTTTTGACCGTGGAGGTAATTTATATCACGGGAGAGTTAAGGCACTTGCGGACGCTGCTCGTGAAGCTGGCCTAGAATTTTAACTTTTAATTTTTACTATGACTGACACTCCAACAAAACAAGAAAATCAATCCAAGAATAACGTTTCTGGAGCTATCCCAGGCGATCAAAAAAAGAATAATCGTAATAATGATCGAAAAAGAAATAGGAAAGGTGATTCGAAAAATTTAGAGAGAGATTCTGATTGGCAAGAAAGAGTTGTTCAAATAAGACGCGTATCTAAAACTGTTAAAGGTGGAAAAAAAATGAGTTTTAGAGCAATAGTTGTTGTTGGTAATGAAAAAGGTCAAGTTGGAGTTGGAGTTGGAAAAGCAGGAGATGTGATTGGTGCTGTTAGAAAGGGGGTTTCAGATGGCAAAAAGAATCTAGTTAGAGTTCCTTTAACTCCAAATAATTCAATACCAACTTTATCTAAAGGTAGAGACGGCGCTGCAAATGTACTTATTAGACCAGCAGCTCCAGGTACAGGAGTAATTGCTGGTGGTTCAATTAGGACAGTTTTAGAATTAGCGGGTATAAAAAATGTCTTAGCAAAAAGACTGGGTAGCAAAACCCCTTTGAATAATGCAAGAGCAGCTATGGTAGCTCTTTCTCAGTTAAGAACACATAAATCCGCCTCAAGGGAGAGGGGGATCTCACTTGAACAGCTCTATTCTTGAAAATTATGACTTCAAATTTAAATACACTTAAGTCAAACTCTGGCTCTAGAAAGAAAAAATTAAGAAAGGGTAGAGGTATTGCCGCCGGTCAGGGCGCTTCATGTGGTTTTGGAATGAGAGGACAAAAGTCACGTTCTGGAAGACCCACACGTCCAGGTTTTGAAGGTGGTCAAATGCCTTTGTATAGAAGAGTACCGAAATTAAAGCACTTTGAAATAATTAATCAAAAGAACTTTTCTATTATAAATTTAGATAAATTAAATGAATTCAAAGATAACGATACTGTTAATTTGGACTCACTAGTAAAGAAAGGACTAATTTTTAAGCCAAAATTTCCTTTAAAAATTCTTGGTAATGGAACAGTTAAAGTAAAGTTAATAGTTCAAGCTCATGCATTCACAAAAGCTGCAAAACAAAAGATTGAGGATGCAGGTGGATCTTGTGAGCTTATAAATAATAAATAAATTTAGCTAAGCTTTAAAATGTTTGTCAATAAAAGTAGAAATCCCAGCGCTTCTGAAATACTCTCCCAATTATTTCTAAATAAAGAGTTAAGAAGTAGAGCTCTAACAACTTTAGGTCTTCTTCTTTTAGTAAGACTTGGTATCTATATCCCCATGCCTGGCATTGATAGAGTTGCTTTTAAAAGTTTTATAGATCAAGGAGGTCAATTAATAGGATTCTTAGATATTTTTACTGGCGGAGGAATTTCAACCTTAGGAATATTCGCATTAGGAATTCTTCCTTTCATCAATGCATCAATTATTATTCAGCTTCTTACAGCTTCATTACCTGTTCTTGAAGATTTACAAAAAAATGAGGGAGAAGCTGGTAGAAGAAAAATTGCTCAAATCACTAGATATGTTTCTTTGGGTTGGGGGTTTTTACAGAGTATTATTTTTTCTTTAATCCTTAGACAATATGCAATTCAGGGGATAAGTGAAACTACATTTGTCTTACAAACATCAATTGCTTTAGTTACTGGCTCAATGTTAGTGATGTGGTTTAGTGAGATCATTACAGAGAAAGGGATTGGACAAGGAGCTTCTTTAGTAATATTTTTGAATATTGTTTCGACATTGCCAAAGGCTCTAAGTTCAACTATTGAAAAAGCTCAAACAGGTGATAGAGGAGATGTATTAGGTATAGCAGTATTACTTGGAGTCTTTTTACTGACAATTGTTGGGATAATTTTTGTGCAAGAGGGAGCTAGACGCATTCCTATTGTTAGTGCAAAAAGACAAATTGGAAATGCAACATTACTTCCTACAAGACAAAGTTATTTACCTCTTAAATTAAATGCAGGAGGAGTTATGCCTATCATATTTGCATCTGCTTTGATATTTTTACCCATAACCATAGCAAATGTAACTGGAAATCCAATCTTAATCAAATTAGCAAGTAGTTTAAATCCTGGATCTTCAAATCCATGGCCATATGCTCTTACATTCTTCTCCTTGATTTTGGGATTCGCCTATTTTTATGCATCACTTACAATTAATCCAGTTGATGTTGCTTCAAATTTAAAAAAAGGAGGTGTGGCAATTCCTGGAGTTAGACCTGGAACTAATACAGCTAACTACCTATCAGGAATCCAAAATAGGTTGACATTGTTGGGAGGATTATTTTTGGGTTCAGTAGCTATAATTCCGGCTGCAGTAGAGAGAGCGACAAATGTTCAGACTTTTCAAGGTTTAGGAGCGACTTCATTACTTATTCTTGTGGGTGTTGCTATCGATACTGCTAAGCAAATTCAAACTTATGTTATTTCTCAAAGATATGAAGGATTAATTAACAATTAATGAAAAAACACTTACTTTTTTTAGGAGCTCCTGGTGCAGGGAAAGGTACTCAGGCGGAATTACTTAGTCAAACTAATTCATACTTGCACCTTTCTACAGGTGAATTATTAAGAAAAGAAATCGAACATAATACTAACCTTGGTAGAAAGGTAAAAGATATTATTAATCGGGGAGAACTTGTTAATGACGAACTTGTTCTAAAGATAGTAAGACAAAATTTAGATAAGGATAATAAAGGGTGGATTCTAGATGGTTATCCAAGAAATTTGTCTCAAGCAAATTCATTGAATGAGGTCTTAACTGAAATAAATCAACCTTTAGAGGTAGTTTTTTACCTAGATATTCCAGAAGAAGTTCTTATTCAGCGCTTGCTTTTAAGAGGCAGAAAAGATGATACTGAAGAGACTATTAGAACAAGAGTTGAGATTTATAAAAAAACTACAGAACCTTTGATTCAGTATTTTAAAGATCTTTCATTACTAGAGTATATTGATGCTGATAGAGATTTAAAAACCATTTCTTCTGATATCAAACAAAAAATGGCTTGATGATGATGTAGAATAGAATATTAGCGTTTTATTTGTTGAACCCCCATGAAGGTCAGATCTTCAGTCAAAAAAATTAGCCCTGACGATCAGATCGTGAGGAGAAGAGGTAAAATCTATGTTATTAACAAGAAAAGACCTCGCAATAAACAGCGTCAGGGTTAAATCTCTACCCTTTAATTCAAACTTTTATTTACTCAAAACACGTGGCCAGGATTGCAGGAATTGACATACCTCGCGAAAAGCGAGTTGAAATTGCACTAACATACGTATATGGAATTGGTTTAACAAGATCAAAGCTAATTCTTTCTAGTACTGGTGTAAACCCGGATATTCGTGTCAAAGATCTTTCAGATTCTGATGTTCAAAAACTTAGAGGTGCTACAGAAGAATTTACTTTAGAGGGAGATTTGAGAAGAAAAGAGGGAATGGCCCTAAAACGTTTACAAGATATAGGTTGTGTAAGAGGAAGGAGGCATAGAATGAGTCTTCCAGTAAGAGGCCAAAGAACTAGGACAAATGCAAGAACAAGAAGGGGTTCAAGAAAAACAGTTGCTGGAAGAAAAAAATAACTAAATTAATCTATTCACAAATTCCAGTTTTAAATTAAAAAATTATGGCAGCTACAGTAAAAAAAACAGGTTCAAAGAAATCCAAACGCAATGTACCAAATGGTGTAGTACATATTCAAAGTACATTTAATAACACTATTGTTTCAATTACTGATACTTCTGGTCATGTAATTTCTTGGTCTTCTGCAGGAGCGAGTGGATTTAAAGGCGCTAGGAAAGGTACTCCCTTTGCAGCTCAAACAGCAGCTGAAGCAGCTGCAAGGAGAGCCCTTGATCAAGGTATGAGACAAATAGAAGTATTAGTCAGAGGACCAGGTTCAGGTAGGGAAACGGCCATAAGAGCTTTACAAGTGGCCGGTTTAGAAATAACTCTAATAAGAGATGTAACTCCATTACCTCATAATGGATGTAGAAGACCTAAACGAAGACGCGTTTAGTCTTAATCATCTTCTTAACCCCCCCCCTCAAAAAACTTTTCACCCTATTTTTTCCGTGTTGCAATACCAGATTGACAGAATCGACCATCAAATAGCAGATGATCGCTCCCAAACAGGAACTTTTTTAATTGGCCCTTTAGAAAGGGGACAAGCTACAACTTTGGGTAATTCTCTTAGAAGAGTCCTTATGGGAGGACTAGAAGGGAGTGCTGTGACTGCAGTAAGAATAGCAGGAATAAATCACGAATATGCAACTATTCCTGGAGTTAGAGAAGATGTTTTAGATATTCTTCTAAATTGTAAGCAACTTTCAATTAATAGTTCTAATCCTGAGCTCGAAATTGGCAGGTTAGTAGCAAGCGGTCCAATGGAAGTGAAGGCGAACGATATTCAATTTTCATCTCAAGTTGAAATTGTTGATGGCGAAAAACCGATTGCAACTATTCAAGAGGGTCATAACTTAGAGTTGGAAATCCATGTTGAAAGAGGAGTTGGATATAGACCTGTTGATCGTAAGAATGAGGAGACAACTGCTATTGATTTACTTCAAATTGATGCGGTATTTATGCCAGTAAAAAGAGTTAATTTTTCTATCGATGAAACAGCTGTAGCAGAGGGTGGGACCGGTAGAGAAAGATTAAAAATGGAAGTAGTAACAGATGGCTCAACAAGCCCTGATGATGCTATTGCTGAAGCTGCAAACCAGTTGATAGAGCTCTTTCAACCTCTAGCTACTGTTACTATGGTTGAGGAGATTCCTGAAGAACCTGAACCATCTCCTGAAGCTCAAATTCCTCTTGAGGAACTAAACTTGTCCGTTAGAGCATATAATTGTTTGAAAAGAGCGCAAGTCAACTCAGTTTCGGATTTAATGGGCTTTAGCTATGAAGATCTTCTTGAAATTAAGAACTTCGGCTCTAAATCTGCAGATGAGGTTATTGAAGCTCTTGAGCGTATAGGAATTTCTATTCCACAAAGCAGAACCTCTGTTTAACAACTTTTAAGATTATGAGACACCAACTTAGAATTCCATTATTAAGTAAACCTGCTGACCAAAGGAAAGCTCTTTTAAGAGGTTTGACTACTCAGTTAATTAGGGAAGGTAGAGTAACAACAACAAAAGCTAGAGCTAAAGCTTTAAGAAACGAAGCTGAAAGGATGATTTCTCTTGCTAAAGATGGAAGTTTGGCCTCTAGGAGAAGAGCTATTGGATATATTTATGATAAGAAATTAGTTCATTCATTATTTGAAAAAGCACAGGAAAGATATGGAGATAGAAAAGGTGGTTATACACGTATAGTAAGAACCGTTTCTAGAAAAGGTGATAATGCTGAGATGGCTATAATTGAGCTTGTTTAAGAAAGTTAAGAAAGTTTTTTTCTAGAAAATACACTTTTGAAAAGAGTAGCGTTACTAGTTCAATATGATGGAACTAATTATTCAGGTTGGCAGAAACAAAATAATGCAACTACGGTTCAAGAAATTCTTGAGGAAGCTCTCTTAGAAATCACACATAATGTCGTAAAGACTTTTGCCGCAGGAAGAACTGATGCAGGAGTTCATGCATCAGGTCAAGTAGTGCACTTTGATGTTGATTATATAATTCCAGGAAATAGTTATTCAGATGTACTAAATGGTCTTTTACCCTCAACAATTAGAATTTTGGAATCGGTTGAGGTTAAAGATTGTTGGCATGCGTGTTATTCAGCAATGTATAGACATTATCGATATGTTATTAATAACAGTAAATTTTCTAATTTGTTCATAGATAATTGGTCATGGCATAGGTACCAAAAAGTCCTAGATGAAGATTTAATGTTAATTGCATCAAAGAGAATGGAAGGAGAGCATGATTTTTTTGCTTTTCAGAAAAGTGGAAGTAACAGAGCAAACTCTATTACAAAATTAAAAAATATAAATATAAAAAGAGTAGAAGATTTGATTTTAGTTGATATTAAAGCTACTGGTTTTCTCTATGGAATGGTTCGTCTAATTGTTGGACAATTAGTCTTGGTTGGTGAAAAAAAAATATCGCCAGAAATTTTTACAGATAGATGGTTAAACAAAAAGAAAAAGGATGTTAAAGAATCTGCTCCAGCTAAGGGCCTATGTTTTGTAAATGCTATTTATGAAGAAAATGTTTTTAAAAAGATCAATAATAAGGATTTGTTCCCCGTATTTTTAATTAAAGGTTTTTCTTAAGTAAGATTATTCAAGCTTATTATTTGTGTAAATCATGCAAAATTGTTGTTTAATATTGCATCAATAAGGTAGAATTTAAAATTAAATTTAAATTTATTTGCATAATTTTGGTAAATGAATAAAACAATTACTCCCTCTTTAGAAACCATTGAAAGAAATTGGTTTTTATTTGACGCAAAAGATAAGACACTTGGAAGACTTGCTTCAGAAATTGCAACTGTATTAAGAGGTAAGAATAAACCAACATTTACTCCTCATTTAGATACAGGGGATTTTGTGATTGTTGTAAATGCAGAGAAAGTTGAAGTTACAGGTAAAAAAGCATCACAAAAGTTATATAGAAGACATTCTGGTAGACCTGGAGGAATGAAAACTGAAAAATTTGAGTCTCTTCAAGAGAGAATTCCTGAAAGAATTATCGAGCAAGCTGTTAAGGGAATGCTGCCACATAACTCCTTAGGAAGACAGCAATTTAAAAAACTAAAAGTTTATAAAGGTGCTGATCATCCTCATGCTGCCCAGAATCCTGTATTATTAAATAGTTAATTTATTAATAATGAATAGTCAAATAAAAAACAAAGCTGTTTATTGGGGAACTGGAAGAAGAAAAACTTCTGTAGCTAGAGTTCGGTTGATTCCTGGAAATGGTCAAATTAAAATTAATGGTCGTTCTGGAGATGATTACTTAAACTTCAATCCTTTGCACTTAAATTCAATAAAAGCACCTTTGCAAACATTAGGTCTTGAAAATTCTTATGATATTTTAGTAAATGTTTTTGGAGGTGGCTTGACAGGTCAAGCAGACGCTATTAAACAAGGAGCAGCAAGAGCACTTTGCGAATTATCTCCAGACAATAGGAAACCACTAAAAACTGAAGGTCATCTTAGTAGAGATCCTAGGGCTAAGGAAAGAAGAAAATATGGTCTTAAAAAAGCAAGGAAAGCTCCACAATTCTCAAAACGTTAAAGAAATTTTAATTATGCCAAAATCAGAAATTCACCCAAAATGGTATCCAGATGCAAAAGTTATTTGTAACGGAGAAGTTGTAATGACGACAGGCTCAACTCAGCCTGAATTACATGTTGATGTATGGAGCGGTAATCATCCTTTCTTCACTGGAACTCAGAAAATTCTTGATACAGAAGGTAGAGTTGATAGGTTTATGAAAAAATATGGCATGGGTTCAGCTGATACTGCTACGTCAAAAGAAGAAAAAGATTCTAAGAAATAGAATTTTCCAAAATTAAGCAAATTTTTAATTGGAATACTCAACATTAATTGCTAGGTTGAAAACTGCTTCAGAAAGTTTTGATAATTTAGAAGTGCAGCTTGCAGATCCTGACATAGCTAATGATCCTAAAAAATTAGAATCAATAGCAAGAGAAAGGTCAAAATTAGAGCCTTTGGTTATTGATTTTAATAAATTACTACATACTGATAAGGAAATTGAAGATTCAAAAAATTTACTGAAAGAGAATAAAAATGATAAAGAGATGGAATCTTTAATTAATGAAGAGATAACTAGCCTAGAGGAATGTAAGAACGAACTGATTCAAAAAACTACAATTGCTTTATTACCAAAAGATCCAAGAGATGAGAGAAGTGTAATGTTAGAAATCAGAGCTGGTGCTGGAGGGAACGAGGCATGTATATGGGCGGGTGATCTAGCAAGAATGTATGAAAGATATGGACAAAAAATTGGATGGTCAGTAAAACCTGTTAGTGCTTCTGAGTCAGATATGGGAGGATTCAAAGAGTTAGTCATATCAGTTAAAGGAGATTCTGTATATAGTCAACTTAAATTTGAGGCTGGTGTACATAGAGTCCAAAGAGTTCCAGCTACTGAATCTCAAGGTAGAGTTCATACCTCTACTGCTACTGTTGCTGTAATGCCAGAGGCTGATCCTGTTGAGGTTAAGATTGATCCAACCGATTTAGAGGTTGGTACAGCAAGATCAGGAGGTGCAGGGGGACAGAATGTTAATAAGGTGGAGACTGCTATTGATCTTCTTCATAAGCCAACAGGGATAAGAGTTTTTTGTACTCAAGAGAGATCACAATTGCAAAATCGTGAACGAGCAATGGAAATTTTAAGAGCTAAATTATATGAAATTCAATTAAAAGAAGCTAATGCCAAAGAGAGATCACAAAGGCTTTCACAGGTAGGAACAGGAGATAGGAGTGAAAAAATTAGAACTTATAATTTTAAAGATAACAGGACAACTGATCATAGATTAGGCTCTAATTTTTCACTAGAGCCAGTTTTAGCTGGGCAATTGGATGAATTGATTGATGCATGCATAGCCCAAGAACAAAAGAGAATGATGGAAGATTTTAATAACGAAGTTAATTAAGATTTTTTTAGATTGGAAACCCAATTACGTACTTACTCCACTCTTTATGTTTGCCAGAGTCGATTTGTCTAGTAGCCTCAAAATTGAGATTACTTAGTGGACGGTAAGGCTTTCTTTTCAAAGGCATCTTTGCCTCTTCTGGGGTACGGTTACCCTTTTGGACATTACATCTAAGACAGGCTGTAGTAACATTTTCCCAGTTATCAGTTCCACCTCTGCTTCTTGGTAAAACATGATCTATTGATAAATCACTTCCTCTATAGTTACAGTACTGGCAAGCATTATTATCCCTTAGAAGAATATTTTTTCTTGTCAAAGAAACATCTCTAAAAGGGACCTTTACGTAGTAACGAAGTCTTATAACTGTAGGTAATTTTCTACCGCAATGTATTGAATAAGATTTATCTTCCTCTAAGCTTTCTGCTTTACCTTTGATCATCAAAATAACAGCTCTTCGCCAAGAAGTAATGTTTAAAGGTTCATAAGATGCATTTAAAACTAGAGTCTGGCCCATGCCAAAATACAATTTACATGTCATGCTAACTGTATATTTCAATAAGCGCATATAATTGTGCAAAGTTAATGCAAATTCGCCAATCAAATCAGAGATTGAATTTTGATAAAAATCCAACTTTTGAAAAAGATATAAACCCAAAACAAAGAGCATGGATTGAAGTTAGAGGTAAAGCATTAGAAACAAATGTTAGGCAGTTAAGGTCAAGATTAAATAAAAGTTGTCAATTTATGGCAGTTGTCAAAGCTGATGGATATGGACATGATGCAAAAGTAGTATCAGAATTTGCTATTAAAGGTGGTGCTTCGCATTTAGGAGTTGCAACTTTAAAAGAAGGGGTTAAGCTTCGCTCCTCTGGAGTTAAGATACCTATTCTTATTTTAGGAAATTTATATACGAAAAAGGATTTAACGATATCTTTTAAAAATGATCTTATGCCAACTATAAGTAGTATAAGAGAATGTTTAATTTGCAATAATATTGGTAAGCACTTTGATTTGAAATTTTCTTTACATCTTAAAGTTGATACTGGAATGTCAAGATTAGGATTTGAATCAAATAAATTTGTTCAGCAATTTGATAGAATTAAATCTTTTGAAAACATTACCATTGAGGGAATTTATAGTCATTTATCATCTGCAGATGAACATAACTCATTAAATCCTGAAAGTAGTACACAATTACAAAGGCAGAAGTTTTTAGAATTATTAAAGCAAATTAATATTGATAGATATCACAATATCAAGATTCATTTAGCTAATTCTGCGGGTATGCTTCTCAATAAAGATTTTCATTTTCATATGGTACGTGTAGGTCTATCTATGTACGGATATAGCCCTCTTACAAAAATTGATAAAAATTTATCTCTTAAACCAGCTTTATTTTTGAAGGTAAAAGTAGCTTTTATAAGAATTATTGATAAAGGTGTAAGTGTAAGTTATGGAGGTAAATTTATTAGTAGTAGAAAAACAAAGTTAGCTGTATTAAGTATTGGTTATGCAGATGGAGTCCCAAGAAATCTTTCAGGCAAGCTAAATGTTATTCATAACAAAAAACTTTATCCTCAAGTTGGATCTATCACTATGGATCAAATGATGGTGGACATCACAGATTCAAATGAAATTAAAATTGGTAGTACGATGGTATTACTTGGATCAGATGGAGATAAAACAATTTCTCCTATCGATTGGGCAAGAAAATCTAATACTATTCCATGGGAAATTCTTTGTTCTTTTAAAAATAGATTACCTAGAGTTCAAATTGATTAGACATTTCGATTAAATAAAATATTTTGAATGTTTGCAAAAAAATTGATAATCTATAAGAACTGGAGAGGTGGCTGAGTGGTTGAAAGCGGCTCCCTGCTAAGGAGTTACAGGAGGTAACTTTTGTCGAGGGTTCGAATCCCTCTCTCTCCGTTTATAGTTGCAGCACATAACATTATATATTGTTAAAAGCGAGTGCTGGCTAAAGAATAAAAAAGATTAAATTAGGTACTTTTACGAACTATTAAAGACATTGTGTTTTAGATGTTAGGGAATAATGAAGTAAAACTAATTTATATAAATTTTATTCATGTATTTATTGATATTTTCTTCCATGAAAGATGATTTTTTAATCCCTGACAACATTTTTATATTCTTTATGAAATTATTGTACAGGGTTATAAACCTAGATTATTTTGTAATAGTGGCGAATTAAATGAGTAGCTCTTCTTAACTTATTATTCCTTAGGTAGAAAAATGGCGTGGAGAAGTTCCTTTCGTAACTAAAAATCATTATTTATTAATTCTCGATAATTTATTTTTCAAAATATAGTGTAACTTCTATCTAATACTTGGTAATCGATTAAGAAATTTTTTATATTTAAAATAGTTCAAGATTTATATTTATTAGGTCATTAATAGAATTTAAAATTAAGTCAGCGCCTGCATTTCTTAAATTTGCTTCATATGCATTTCGTTCTTTTAAACGAGACTTTACATGTAAATGAGGAGGAGCTAGGCCAATACTTATGAATTTTTGCGTAGGGATTTCCTTTTTAGCATTGATAACTGTATTTATATCTGCAATAGTGTCTCCTACATATGCAATCGGAATATGTGATTGGTCAAGTTTATCTCCAAGGAGTTTTTTTGATAAGTTAATAAAACCTTTAGGATTTGGTTTGTCTGGAGCATCTCCCATGGATATCAATGGAGGTGATTTTAGTCCAATTCTTTTTTCTAAAACAAATTTGGCAGAGGCAGATTCTGCGCCACTCACAAAACCCCAAATTATTCCATTACTTTTTAATAACTCAAAAAATTTTTTATCAACTAATAACTCTTCATTTTTTATAAATCCAGTCCAATACTCACTATCTTTATTTGGATCTCCCCCAAAGTAAAACTCTTCAAAACATTTAACTATTTCTTCTCTTGAAGGAATCACAAAGTTAAAGTTCTCTTTTTTTTTAAATCTTTTTATAAGCTCTAAACTTAAATCCCAATCATTATTCCAGACCCCCTCATTTTTTGCACTATCAATATCTAAATAACTTGGCTCCCATCCAGTAAATTTGTAAACTGTTTTTTTCAGTGAAAGCCTGTAACTATTTTCAACGCTTCGTATTACACCATCTATGTCAAATAAAATTAAACCAATATTTTTCAATTAATTTTTAAAGCTTTTATAAAAGATTAGTATTTTTACTAGAAAAAAGCAAAGAAAAATATTCTTGATTTGTAGTAAATTATCTGACCTTAACTTTTTAAATATCCTCTAGGTGTAAGAAATATTTCTTCTTCTAAAGTAGTTTGAGAATTACCAATGATAATTATTGATAACATGTCTATTTCTTTTAAATGAATATTTTTTAAAGTAAAAAATTTTTTTGATTGATTTTCTCTCCCTACTTGCCTAGCTATTAAAACGGGAGTATTCCATTTCCTAGATTTTAAACATAGATTAATTGCACTTTTTAACTGCCAATTCCTATCTTTTGATTGAGGATTAAAAAAAGCTATTACAAAGTCACCTAAAAGAGCTCCTTCAATTCTTTTTTCTATTAAGGACCAAGGTGTTAACTTATCACTTAAGCTTATAGAACAGAAGTCATTCATCAGTGGTGCTCCACTTAGCGCTGCTGCCAATTGAACACTGCTGACACCTGGATGTACTTCAAAATAAGGCCTATATTCTTTTTTAATTTTTTGAAGTAATTCTAAAAGTAAACCAGCCATGCCATAAAAGCCAGATTCTCCTGAAGAAATTAAAGCCACTTTTATTCCTTCTTCAGCTAGTTTTATCGCTTTGTAACATCTTTCTTTTTCCTCAGTAAGTTTACTTTTAATTAAAACTTGATCACTTCTTTTTAATGGTTTTATTAAATCTAAATACATTTCGTATCCAATCCAAACAGTACATTTTGAAAGTGCTTTTCTCGCATCATTGGTTAGGTAGGAGACATCTCCTGGTCCACTTCCAATAATGTGAATCTCGCCATTGGCTGGATAATATTGATTTTTTGATTCTGCTATGGCGATGGTTACAGCTCCAGATTTATTTTTTGAAAAATCGATATTTTTAAAAATTCTTTTTTCTTGTAATAATTTTGATTTTTCTCCTGCTGCTAGTAAGCAAGAAGCTTCCGCTACAGAAGATATTCCAATTTCCTTTCGTACTAAGCTTGATGGATTTGGAACAATTATTTTAGAGAGATCTTCTTTAGTGAAAAACTTGATGGGTAATTTATTTTCTTCAGAAAGTTCTAAAATTCCTTTCTCATCTTTTTTGATATCGATAGTTGCAAATCCTGCAATTGAATGCTTTGATAAATTATTTGACTCCAAAAAATTATTTAAAGATTTTGCTATAAATTCTTTACTCGTATTTCTCTCACAACCTATGCCAACCCATAGAGTAGGAGGATGCCAGGTGATCTTGTGATTATTGTATACACTGATATGAAAAGTTGAGCTTTCATCATAAGGATCTATCTCTAACAAAAAATTAATATTTTTGCATGATTCAGACGTTTTCCATAAATTATTTCCTGATAGTTGCTTACAAAACAGGGCTTCATTTTTTGATTGTTTAATTACCAATTTTGACCAATCTTTTATTTCTCCAGATTTTTTCCAACCCCATTGATTTCCGAAAGAATCAATGTTCAGATAGTTTTGATCATTTGAATTATTAGTTTCTATAATTTCACCATCTAGTAAATTAGAAATCTGAAAGGCAATATTTTGAGTATTTGATTGATGTGAACCAACTATAGGAACTATTTTAGTACCTTTTTTATCAATCACAATTACCCCAGGATCTCTATTTTTAGTTGTTAAAAAAGAATTTATTAATCTTATAGAGGCTCCAATTGAACCAATAAAGATAATTAAATCTAAATTTTCCCATTTTTCTTTGAAAATTTCTTTAGGCTTTATTAGAGGTATTTTATGAAATGTATTTTCCTTATGTATTGAGCTAGCAATATAAATTTCATCAATAAATTCTGTTGCTTTTAATCTTTTTAAAATATCTTTAGCAGTATTAGATAAACCTATCGCAATGCCTTTCAACTTGAGATCAAATTTTTGTTATGTTGAAATTATATCTTGAAAGTGTAAAGGAAGAATTTTTTTTACTGAAATATAAAAAAATATTTAAGATATTTACCTATTGAATTGGGTATATATACTCAAAGCCCAGTCATATTAATAGATCTTACAAAAAAAACGAAAAGTAACAAAGAGTGAAACATTTGTTACTTTGTCACATGATCAAAGAATCCTTCGCCTATTATTTTTGGTAACCAAATTTTTTATTTTGATTGGTTCGTACCTAAAAAGTTTACTATTAATAAATGTAGGCTTTGGGTTCAGAAAATCTACTTAAAGACTTATTACTTAGAGGTGCTAGATGACCATCAGCCCACCAGAAAGTGGAGAAAAAAACAAAAAGATTTTGGAATCACCTGTTAAAGCTGATCCAAAGCCTATTGATTTTGCCAAACTAGATAAACCAGGTTTCTGGTCAAGTAAGTTATCTAAGGGTCCTAAAACTACAACATGGATCTGGAACTTACATGCAGACGCTCATGATTTTGATGTCCATTCTGGAGACGCAGAAGAATCAACAAGAAAGATATTTTCAGCCCATTTCGGACACCTAGCTGTAATTTTTATATGGATGAGTGCTGCATTTTTCCATGGCGCTAGATTTTCAAACTATGCAGGTTGGTTAGCTGATCCAACACATGTGAAACCTGGTGCACAACAAGTGTGGGCAATTGTTGGTCAAGAAATGCTAAACGGGGATTTAGGAGCAAACTATAACGGAATTCAAATAAGTTCAGGTATTTTCCAAATGTGGAGAGCTTGGGGAATAACAAATGAGTCAGAATTAATGGCTTTAGCTATCGGAGCAGTCGTTATGGCTGCTCTAATGCTTCATGCGGGGATCTTCCACTATCATAAAGCAGCTCCAAAAATGGAATGGTTCCAAGATGTAGAATCTATGATGAATCATCATCTTGCGGGACTTTTAGGTTTAGGTTCTCTAGCTTGGGCGGGGCATTGTATTCATATTGGCGCGCCTACCGCTGCTTTATTAGATGCTATTGATGCGGGAACTCCATTAATAATTAATGGTAAAGAAATAGCAACAATTGCTGATATGCCTATGCCTCATCAGCTTTGTGATCCTCAAATAGTTGGTCAGATATTCCCAGGATTAGCCAGTGGTACAGGTAATTTCTTTAGTTTAAACTGGTTTGCTTTTACAGACTTTTTAACATTCAAAGGTGGACTAAATCCAGTCACTGGAAGCCTTTGGATGACTGATATTGCTCATCATCACCTAGCAATAGCAGTTTTATTTATAATCGCTGGTCATATGTACAGAACCAATTACGGTATTGGTCATAGTATGAAAGAAATATTAGATTCACATCAAGGAGATCCAATTTTATTCCCGGCTCCTAAGGGTCATCAAGGCCTTTTCGAATTTATGGCAGAGAGTAGGCATGCTCAATTATCTGTCAACTTGGCAATGCTTGGTTCTTTATCAATAATAATTTCTCATCATATGTATGCAATGCCTCCTTACCCGTACATGGCAATTGATTATATGACTGTTTTAGGAACCTTTACTCACCATATGTGGATTGGTGCCTTGTTCATAGTTGGAGCAGGAGCACACGCAGCAATTGCTATGGTTAGAGATTATGACCCAGCAAAAAATATCGGTAATGTTTTAGATAGAATACTCAAAGCCAGAGATGCTCTAATAAGCCATCTAAACTGGGTTTGTATGTGGTTAGGTTTTCATAGCTTTGGTCTATATATTCATAACGATACTATGAGGGCATTAGGTAGACCTCAAGATATGTTTAGTGATAAAGCAATTCAATTACAACCTGTTTTTGCACAGTGGGTACAAAATATTCAATCCTCGGGTATTGGTACAACACTTCTTGAAGGGAATGGAGTAAGTCAAGTATTTAATGGAGAGACTATCACTATAGGTGGAAAAATTGCTATGAAGGCAATACCACTTGGTACTGCTGACTTAATGATTCATCACATACATGCTTTCCAAATCCATGTCTGTGTATTAATTCTTCTAAAAGGGGTTCTATACTCTAGAAACTCCCGTCTAATTCCTGATAAAGCTTCACTAGGTTTTAGATTTCCTTGTGATGGCCCTGGAAGAGGAGGTACTTGCCAGGTTTCTGCTTGGGACCACGTGTTCCTTGGTCTATTCTGGATGTATAACTGTATTTCAATAGTCATATTCCACTTCTCATGGAAAATGCAAAGTGATGTCTGGGGTCTTACTGGAGGTAACTTTGCACAAAGTTCTATTACAATTAACGGATGGCTTAGAGACTTCTTGTGGGCACAAGCATCTCAAGTATTAACAAGTTATGGACAATCAATAAGCATGTACGGTTTGATGTTCTTAGGAGCACATTTCATCTGGGCATTTAGTTTAATGTTTTTGTTCAGCGGTAGAGGATATTGGCAAGAACTTTTTGAATCCATTGTTTGGGCTCATAACAAATTAAAAGTTGCGCCAACAATACAACCAAGAGCTCTATCAATCACTCAAGGTCGTGCTGTAGGAGTTACACACTTCCTTGTTGGAGGTATTGCTACTACTTGGGCATTCTTCCACGCTCGCCTTTTCGGGCTGGGCTAATTACCTGATCTTTACCTTTTTTATTCAATGGCAACAAAATTTCCATCATTTAACCAGGGTCTAGCTCAGGACCCAACAACCCGCAGAATATGGTATGGAATAGCTACTGCTCATGACTTTGAAAGTCATGATGGTATGACTGAAGAAAAGCTTTACCAAAAGCTGTTTTCTACACATTTCGGACATCTTGCAATAATTGCCCTATGGGTGGCAGGTAATTTATTCCATATTGCATGGCAAGGTAATTTTGAGCAGTTTGTTCTCGATCCAACTCATGTTCGTCCGATTGCCCATGCAATATGGGATCCTCACTTCGGATCTGGAATTACTGAAGCAATGACCCAAGCTGGAGCTAATGGCCCAGTCAACATAGCTTATTCAGGTCTTTACCATTGGTGGTACACAATTGGAATGAGAACTAATGAACAGTTATTCCAAGCTTCTATATTTATGAGTATTTTGGCTTGTTGGACTTTATTTGCCGGTTGGTTACATTTACAACCAAAATTTAGACCCTCACTTGCTTGGTTCAAAAATAATGAATCTAGATTGAACCATCATCTTGCAGTATTGTTTGGATTTAGCAGTATTGCTTGGACAGGACATTTAGTTCACGTAGCAATTCCAGAGTCTAGAGGCATTCATGTAGGTTGGGATAATTGGTTAACCGTCCTTCCGCATCCTGCCGGCTTAGGTCCTTTCTTCTCTCTTAATTGGGGTGCATATGCACAAAATCCTGACTCATTAGATCAAGTTTTTGGAACAGCAGAAGGAGCTGGTACAGCTATCTTTACGTTTTTAGGAGGTCTGCATCCACAAAGTGAAGCTTTATGGCTAACAGATATCGCACATCATCATATAGCTATAGGTACAGTCTTTATAATAGCTGGACATATGTACAGAAATACTTTTGGTATTGGTCATAGTCTTAAAGAGATTACAGAAGCTCACAATACAAGACATCCCTTAGATCCTCATAAAGGAAGTTTTGGTATAAATCACGATGGTCTCTATGAAACAGTTACTAATTCCCTTCACTTCCAACTAGGTTTAGCATTGGCTGCTCTTGGCGTCGCCACTTCATTAGTTGCTCAACATATGGGAGCACTTCCATCATACGCATTTATAGCAAGAGATTACACAACACAATCAGCTCTGTATACTCATCATCAATATATAGCTATGTTTTTGATGGTTGGAGCTTTTGCTCATGGAGCCATATTTTTTGTAAGGGATTATGATCCTGAACTAAATAAAGATAATGTTTTAGCAAGGGTATTAGGAACTAAAGAGGCTTTAATAAGTCATCTTAGTTGGGTAACAATGCTATTAGGTTTTCACACATTAGGTATCTATGTACACAATGATGTTGTAGTAGCTTTTGGTAATCCTGAAAAGCAAATTTTAATTGAGCCTGTATTTGCTCAGTTTGTTCAAGCTGCTCAAGGAAAAATGATGTATGGCTTTAATGCTTTACTGTCTGATCCTTCAAGTGCTGCTAGCGTTGCAGCTAATTCATTACCTGGTAATCATTACTGGATGGACTTAATTAATAGGCAAGATGCATTAAGTGCTTTCTTACCTATTGGTCCTGCTGATTTCCTTGTGCATCATGCTATAGCACTAGGACTTCATACAACTGCATTAATTCTTATTAAAGGAGCTCTTGATGCTAGAGGAACAAAATTAATCCCTGATAAGAAAGATTTGGGTTATGCATTCCCCTGTGATGGACCAGGAAGAGGCGGTACGTGTGATAGTTCATCTTGGGATGCTATGTATTTAGCTATGTTCTGGGCATTGAATTTAATAGCATGGGTAACTTTCTACTGGCATTGGAAACATTTGGCAATATGGCAAGGAAATGTTGCTCAGTTCAATGAATCAGGAACATATTTAATGGGTTGGTTTAGGGATTATCTTTGGCTAAACTCTGCTCAACTTATTAATGGATATAATCCATTCGGAGTAAATTCTTTATCTCCTTGGGCCTGGATGTTCTTATTTGGTCATCTAGTTTGGGCTACTGGCTTCATGTTCTTAATATCATGGCGCGGTTATTGGCAAGAATTAATCGAAACTTTAGTTTGGGCACATCAGCGCACTCCAATAGCTAACCTTGTTGGATGGAGAGACAAGCCAGTTGCTCTCTCAATTGTTCAAGCTAGATTAGTTGGATTAGCACATTTCACAATAGGAAATATTCTTACATTTGGTGCATTTGTAATCGCTTCAACTTCAGGAAAGTTTGGTTAAAAATTTTTTAATAGAAAATAAATCACCACTTTTGTGGTGATTTTTTTTGTTAAATTTTATTTTTCTAAATTAAGTTAAAATTATAGGATTATAATCTAATAAATATGTCAGATATAAATCAATTAGTTTCTATTATTATCCCTGTTTTCAATGAAAGTGAAAGCATTAGCTATTTATTGGATGAAGTTATAAGTATAATGTCAGATCATAAATTCAATTTTGAATTGATTGTTGTGAATGATGGTTCTAAAGACAATACACATAG
The DNA here is from genome assembly GCF_902626525.1 of uncultured Prochlorococcus sp. Taxonomy (GTDB): domain Bacteria; phylum Cyanobacteriota; class Cyanobacteriia; order PCC-6307; family Cyanobiaceae; genus Prochlorococcus_A. Next base: position 4,600 of record NZ_CACOFR010000011.1, on the reverse strand, counting down.
AGTATTAAAAAAACTAACACTCGAAATTAAAGAATTGTCAGTAATTTCTCTACGCAAAAATTATGGACAAACAGCGGCAATGTCAGCTGGCTTTGATAATTCTAGAGGAGATATTGTAATTACTTTGGATGGTGATTTACAGAATGACCCAAATGATATTCCTAAGTTAATTTCAGAAATTAATAATGGCTATGACTTGATTTGTGGATGGAGGTTTGATAGAAAAGATAAATTAATTAATAGGAAAATACCATCGAAACTAGCGAATAAGTTAATAGCTCAAGTAACAGGTTTGAAGCTGCATGACTATGGATGTTCATTAAAGGCCTTTAAAAAAGAAATAGTAGATGATATTAAGCTATATGGAGAACTTCACAGGTTCTTACCAGTTTTAGCCAATATTGAAGGTGCAAGAATTAAGGAAATTAAAGTAAATCATAGAAGCAGGAAATATGGATCTAGTAAATATGGAATTGATAGAACTTTTAGAGTTTTAATGGATTTACTGACTGTTTGGTTTATGACTAAATTTTTAACAAGACCTATGTATGGATTTGGTTTCGCGGGAATTATAAGTATATTTATAAGCCTTATAATGAGTTCTTATTTGATAGTTTTAAAAATAATGGGTGAGGATATAGGAAATCGTCCAATGTTAATGTTTTCATTAATATTAGGAATCGCTGGGGTCCAACTATTCAGTTTTGGATTATTAAGTGAACTTTTAATAAGGACATATCATGAAAGTCAAAGCCGACCAATTTACAGAATTAGATCAATTATTAGTACAAATAAAAATTGAACTTTTATTTGAATTTTCTAATTAACAAAGCTGATATTTCTATTACCTCTGGAGAAATATCTCTTAAGCCTTTTCTTAAGATTGGTAATGTTGATTTATCAGCTAATTCTTCCGCAATTTTTAGTGCTTTTAATTTATCTTTTGTATCACCTTTAAAAAGAGTAAACATTTTGTTTTTTTGAGAATTTTTATAAAATTCTGAGTATTTTTTTTCTTCATGTTTGTAAGAAAAACTATTTTTATTAGATAAATAATTAATATTATTTTTATTGTCTAGTCTAAATTTATTAGGATGAATTCTTTTTATCTTGATTAAATTTTTAAAGTTTCTTGGTTTAAAAAATATGATTAAAAATCCTATAAAAATAATAAGCATTATTGCAAAAAAATTTACCATGTAAAAAGTTAATAATTTTTATATCATCCAGTAATAAAATTAACACTATTTCTGAGATAAATACTAGAGTGTTTAAAGATGTTTAAAGAACTATGCCATCTGATTTGCCGAGCCTTTTACCTTCAATTTTTGTTCCATTAATTGGTATAGCAATGCCTGCTGTTTTTATCGTATTGATTGGAAGATTTATAACAGCAACTGAATAAATTATTAAACACTAAACTATTAAAAAAATGAGCGACTTTCAAAAATCATTCTCTGAATCAACGAATTCTATAAAGTTTGATGAAAAATATATAGATAATTCTGTTCAGCCAAATGATATTGGTGTTGCAGAGCAATGGTCAGTAAAAACAGTTGATGATCCATGTGTAGGTAATTTAGCTACTCCAGTTAATAGTGGCTATTTTACAAAAGCTTTTATTAATAATTTGCCTTTTTATAGAGAAGGTATATCTCCAAATTTTAGGGGTTTAGAAACTGGAGCTGCTTTTGGATATCTCTTATATGGTCCTTTCACTATGACTGGTCCACTAAGAAATTCTGAATTTGCACTAACAGCAGGACTTCTCGCCGCTATTGGAGCAGTTCATATTTTGACGGCACTTTTAGTTCTATACAATGCTCCTGGGAAAGCGCCAAATGTTCAACCGCCAGATGCTACCGTAAATAATCCACCAAAGGATTTATTTACAAGGTCTGGATGGGCTGATTTTACAAGTGGGTTCTGGTTAGGAGGCTGTGGAGGAGCAGTGTTTGCTTGGCTACTAGTTGGAACTCTCCACTTGGATACCATCATGCCAATAATTAAAAATATTTGGACTACTGGTTGATTTTACAAAAAATGAAGAAATTTTTATTTTCTAACGTATAGTTCTATCCCATCTGTATCTTCTTATTACTCTTCCTGCAGAAATAAGTTTAGATTTATAGTGCAATGAGATTTTATCGTTAGATTCTTTTAGGTTATCTAATCCTATTCCATTTCTACCAAACTCTTTGCCAGAACAATGATAATACAATCCCCCACCCCTGTAGATTCCAATATGATCACATTTTTTATTAATTCCAAAAAATAAAAGATCGCCTGGTTGAAGAGATGAATAAGATTCTTTGAAATAAAAAAGGTGTTTACAAAAACTTTTTATTTGATAAGAGTCTCGAGGTATATGAATATTATGTAAGAAAAAAGCAGTCTGAATGAGCCCGGAACAATCAAAATTAGGTCCTATTGTACCTCCCCAAAGATATTCATTCGTCAACTCAGATTGATCCTGAATCCATTTTAGAATCGAAGGAATTTTTCCCTTGATAAATGACTGCTCATATTTTAAATTCTCTATTTTTCTTAACTCACATTTTTCAATAATCAATCCATCTAAACTTATCCAACAAATGTATCCATCTTCATATAGTTGAATTAAAATCCTTGAAAAATTTTTGGTTTGTTGGTGAATATTTGGGTAAAGAAGTTTAAAAATCCTATTTTTAAAAATTTCTGTTACTAACTTAGTCTCTTTTTCATTTTGATATCCAGAAATATTAACTTTTAATTTCCACCAAATAGTCTTTGAAAAATTTGTTTGTTTAAATAGTGAGATAGGGTCTTTATAATTTTTCATAAAATGTCTTTCTACTATTTAAGCAAAGAGATGGGTCTAGCCCTGAATGATATTTTGGGAAGAGTATGTTCTTATAATAAAGATTTTTCAATAGAAGATATTGCTATAACTTGGATCAATTATAAAAGTACAAATAAAAGTATATTTAAAGGTTTTGGATTTGGTATCAATAACAAAAAAATGATTTATCCCGCCAGTATCGTCAAGTTGGTTTATGGTTTTGCTGCATTTCATTGGATTAAAAAAGGACGATTGTTATTAACAGATGAAATCATTAATGCTGTAAGCAAAATGTTGTCATTATCGAGTAATAATGCAACAAGTTTTTTAATTGATTTGCTTACAGGAACCACAAGCGGACCGCGTATTGAAGGGGAATTATGGGATAATTGGAAATTTCAAAGAAGTATAATAAATGATTGGCTGCATGATTTAAATTGGGAGGAATTGAATGGTATTAATTGCTGTCAGAAGACTTGGGATGATGGACCATTTGGCCGTGAAAAAGAATTTTATGGATTTAAAAATAAAAATAGAAATAAAATGACAACTGATTCCGCTGCACGAATTTTGGAGCAAATTATGATTCATATTAATTATCAAAAAAATGACTTAAATTTAAGGAATTTTTTAAAAAGAAATTTAAGTAAAGTTGTTCTTAAAAACGATTCTCTTAATCAAATAGATGGTTTTTTAGGCGCCGGATTACCAGAAAGCATTAATCTTTGGAGTAAAGCAGGCTTAATGTCTGAAGTAAGGCATGATTCTGCTTGGTGGATTAATAGTCAATCTTTACAAACTTTATTAGTCGTTTTTTGTGATGGTGAAAAATACTCCAAAGATACTTTTTTCTTACCCTTAATAGCAAAAGAAGTTTATGAATTTAATATGAAATATATTATTAAAGACTAAAGTGAATCGTCTAAAAATTTAGTATCTAATTTGTCAGTATAGGCTTCATAAGGCAACATCATTACTTCTTCAAAATCTAAGTCATTCAGAATCCATTCTCTATATTCTGCCAATAAGCTATTTCTATCTTTTTTATCTAATTGATAAATACGTAGTGCTGTATCTTTAATATTTTCTTTAATAAGATTTTCAAGTTCTTTTTTTTTCATGTTAATTTTCTTCTCCTTCTAAGATTACTCTTCTAATAGTTGATAAGGCTATTCCTGTTTGTGCCCTAATTGATCGATATGAATAGCCCTCATCGCGCAATCTTATTACTAAAGATTCTTTTAAGGGACTTATCTTAGGCCTCCCTCCTAAATTATTACCCATCAATTTTCTTTTTAGAATGTTTTCTTTTTTTCTTTCTCTTAGGCTCTCACTATCTAAATTATCTAATTCATATAAAATATTAAAAATTAAAGACGATGTATTTGTGGAATTTTTTGGGGAAAGGAATCCAGATAATGTTCGTAATTGAATATCTTGATTTAAAAGTTTATCTATTATTCTTATGCATTCATTTTTACTGGAAAACGCCCGATCTAGATTTGTTATGACTAATTCATGTCCTTTTGATAAAGCGTTTAAGGCTTTTTTAAATTCGGGCTTTATCTCTGCATCAATACTTAAGAGTTCAGAAAATATTAAATAACAACCTTCATTTTTTAAATTTTGTATTTGTTCATCTAAGTAAAAACTTTCACCATCTATTGCTCTAGCGTATCCTATAGATTTCTGTTTTTTATTCTTCTCAGATAAAAGAGATATTTTTCTTTTGAATTGAAAAGTCAAAGTTTTTAAAGTTATATTTTTTACTGTACCAAA
>NZ_CACOFR010000010.1 GCF_902626525.1 uncultured Prochlorococcus sp. | reverse complement strand
GTTATTTCTTCTGAACTAATTAAAACCTTATAAATTTCTTTTTTTTCTTCTGCATTAGCATTAAAGCATAAATAAATCAGATTAATCATTGAACAATTATTATTTTTGATTTTGAATTCTGTATAAATATCTGGCCAAAATTTTAAGGATTTTAGACCTTCTAAACCTCCTTGACTGAGAGAGTATTTATTACACCAATTTACAAATTCTGAGACATCTTTTGGACATCTGTTGAGTTGCAAAAGCATATCAGATAAAACTTGTCCTGCTTGAAAATTCCGTGTTGGTTTACCTTCTGTTGGTAGAGTCATACTCCCTAAGACATCAGCCTTAACTGCATTTAATTGAGAAAAAGTATAATCTCCATTTTCACAAAATTTATCATTAATTACTTCCTTTGCACTAATTATTTCTTCACCATAACCAAGTTGTTTTAATGAAAGATATTTATTCTTTAATTTATTTTCTTTTCTTACTTGTATTGATACTGATGCGGCCTGATCTAAACATTGAGTTAATAAAATTGTATTAATTGTAGGGAGCATTCCTGGTTTATCGGAATGAAAGTTATTTACAAAACCGGCAAATATTGATGAGATATTTTTTATTGATTTTATATATTGACATTCTATATTATGAACTCCGGGAGAAACTTGAATTTTCGGTGACAATTGATTTAAAATGCGAGCTCCTATTAAAGCAGTAAGCGCATTAGGATGACAGAAATTTGCAGTAAAACTATCATTGGGATTTCGTAAAGCTCCGTGACGATGAAATCCTGTAAAAAAAGCTAAATTTGGATATTTATTACAGAGAATAAAAGGGTTGTTATTTTTATTATCAATGCAAAAAGAACCGACGAGACAACCAAGAACCACATTTTCTCTTTTTAAAGTTTTTCTGAGTTCTAAAGCACGATTGACATCATCTTGTATGTGATTGCTGTTTGAAGCAAGAATAACTATTTGACACCTTTGGAGAAGATCTTTTAGATCAAAAGACTTTCTTTTTCCCTTTGAAGAATAATGTCCCATTGTATTAATCTTTTCGATAATCGCATTATCCATATCAGAAAGAACATCATTTGAGAAAGCACCTAACAAATTTCTATCTTCTCTAGGAGCTAAGAGAATATTATTTGATTTTCCATGCATAGCACAGTTGTATGCTAATGATGCAGGATATAAACCAACACTGTAGAATCCAACTTTACTTTTCTCTATATCTTCAATAAATGAATAAAAATATTTTTCATCATTTATGTTTTCTATAAAATTATTCTTCATTTTTGGAAATTCTTGATAATTTTTTTAATTTCTTATCCATACCAATATTTTTCTACATTAAAGCAATTTTTGACCATAGCAAATTTTTTATTGTAAATATTGAATTTTTTAATTTATAATTTCATAGATAAATATTAATTTAAAGAAAGGAAATAATTATAAATATGGAATATAGAGAAAGTAATTTGAAAGTACAAAAACAATTAATTTCTGCTAAAAATATCTTATTTATTCAAGATATTGACGGGGTTTGCATCCCTTTAGTCAAAGATCCAATGACTAGAAAATTAGATTCAAAATATATCTATGCAGTCAAAGCATTGGCAGAGGAGTTTTATGTATTGACTTGCGGAGAACATGAAGGACCAAGAGGGGTAAATAGAATAATTGAGAAAAGTTTAAAAAGCACGATTGAACCTAAAACTAAAGAACTTTACTTGAGAGGATTAGCAGCATGTGGAGTCGAATATCAAGAAAATAATGGTGACATAAGTTTTGAAGGGGTCTCGAAAAAAGAACTAGATTTTCTCTCTAAAGTACCCAGTTTAATAAGACCAAAATTTAATTTAATAGTTAAGAATATTTTCCCTCAACTTAACCAAGAAGATATAAATTTTCATGCAGCAAAATCAATATGTAAAACCCGATTCTCGCCAACTATTAATTTCAATAGTCTTTTTGATTTGGCAAACCTAGATTCTAATAAAAGAAAGATTATCCAAATTAGTTTTGAAAAAATGATGAATGAAATCATACTAAAAGCTGAATCTGAAGGCCTCAGAAACTCATTTTTCCTTCATATTTCTCCAAATTTAGGTAAAAGAAATGATAGTGAAATAATAAAACTTTCCACTAATAATGATATTGGGTCAACAGATATACAATTACTTATTAAAGGTGCAGTTAAAGATTCTGGTGTTTTATTTCTTTTAAATAAATTTATTGAGGATAAAACTGGTAAAGCTCCTTTCGGAAGTAATTTTAATTTTAGAAAATCGCCAAAATCTATTAAAGAAAAAATAGATTTATGCAAAAAAAACATTCAAATAGGTGAAATGCCCTTAATTGTAGGGGTAGGAGACACTGTAACATCAAAAAAAAATAATGATGAAAAAATTTATTTAAGAGGAGGAAGTGATAGGTCTTTTCTAGAATTTATACAAATTCTAGGTAATGAATTTGGTACTAATAATAAAATAATTTTTGTTGATAGCAGTTTTGGTGAAGTTGAAAGACCATCTATAAAAAAAACAGGTTTACTAGGAATCAGTGATCTTGATGACAACTTAAAGTTTGATATGATTTTTGAAAATGGGCCTAAAGAATATATAAGTTGGTTTATTGAACTTGCTAAAAAAAGATCAAACTTTAAAAAAAAATAGTTGACTTTTTAATTCCCAAATGACAGTTTATAAATAGTAGATTTATGAAAGAAAATTTCCCCTCAATAAATAAAGAACCTATAGAAACATTGCAGATTAACATCGGTTATAAATGCAATCAGGCTTGTAAGCATTGCCATGTAAATTCAAGTCCCCAAAGAACAGAAAAAATGTCTAATGAGATAATTTCTTTAATTCCAAAAATTATTGATAGATACAAAATCAAGACTCTAGATATTACGGGAGGAGCACCGGAACTCCACCCAGAGTTTAAAAATCTAATTACAAGTTTAAGCACAAAAAAAATTGATATTATTGATAGGTGTAATTTGACAATTTTCTTTGAAAAGGGATATGAAGATCTTCCTCAATTCCTTGCAAATAACAAAGTAATTGTTACTGCTTCACTTCCATGTTATGAAAAAAATAATGTTGAGTTTCAAAGAGGATATGGGGTTTTTGAGAAAAGTATTAATGCCATACAAATTCTTAATAATTTAGGCTATGGCAAGAAAAATAGTGATTTGCAATTAAATCTTGTTTACAATCCTGTAAACCCAATTCTCCCTCCTTCTCAGGAAATATTGGAAAAGGACTATAAAAAAATATTATTCGATAAATATAATATTATTTTTAATAGTTTATACACAATAACTAATATGCCAATAAATAGATATGAAGAATCTCTAAGAAGAGAAGGTAAACTAAATTCTTATTACAAATTACTTAAAGACAATTTTAATGAAAATAATTTAGAAAATCTCATGTGCAAAAAAACTATAAGTGTAAATTGGCTAGGAGAAATTTATGATTGTGACTTTAACCAACAAATTAATTTCAGAACAAATAAAGGACCAAGGACACTTTTTGATCTAATGAATGAATCATTTACTTTTGATTACGGGGTAGCAGTAAAAGAACATTGTTTTGCTTGCACCGCAGGTGCAGGATCCAGTTGCGGAGGAACTTTGACTTAAAGCTACTAAACACAATTAGGGCATATTGCTCTTACATTTAAAGATGATTCAATTAATTTAAAACCATTAACTCTAGCCGCAACTTTGCCTGCTTCTAAAACCTGATCATTCTCAAATTCCTCTGTTCTACCACACCTTATACAAATCAAATGATGATGATCAGGAGTGTCATTACTAAGCAATTCGTATCTATGACCACCCTCGCTGAGTTCTAATTCATGAAGAAAACCAATTTGGACTAAAAGTCGTAAAGTCCTATAAATTGTTGCAAGTGAAACTTTGGAACTTGATTTAACTAATTTTTCATGAACCTCTTCTGCACTTAGATGATTGCCTGAACCAATATTTTCGAATAAATTTAGAACCTTTAGTCTCTGCGGAGTTAATCTTTTCCCATCTTTATGTAAACCATCTCCTAAAGGGGATGTAATGAGGTTGTATTGAGAGGATAATGTCAACAATTAACTCATGGCTGTTCTCAATAATAACTCTTGATGAGAGTAAAACAACTTTTTAATTAAAAATATTTACTAAAGTTCTTCAAAATATTATGTTGAGTATATCTTTACGTAGAAATGATTAATGATCATGACGAAATCAACTAATAAAATAGAACCAAAAGTAAACGCATTACTAATTATAGATATTCAAGAAAAGATTATAAGGCCAATATTAAATAAAGATTCCATTACAAAAAACATCAAAAAGCTAGTATCTGCCTACCAAATTTTAGAAGAAAACATTTTTGTATCTGAACAGAATCCACTTAAGTTAGGTAGTACAATGCCCAAATTGTTACCCAAAGCCAAATTTAAAAGAATTGAAAAAATGGAGTTTAGCCTTGCAAAAAAAAAAGAATTTTTAAAAGAACTTGAAGATAAGAAAATTACCAACTTAATAGTTTGTGGTATCGAAACGCATATTTGTATTCAGCAAACGGTCTTAGATTGCTTACAAAAAGGATACGACGTAATTCTTATTTCGGACGCTATGAGCAGTCGAAATGTAGTAGATCATGACATAGCATTAAAGAGAATGATACAAGGAGGAGCTTTCTTAACAACAACTGAATCGATAATTTTTGAATTATGCGAGACTGCTAATAGAAAAGAATTTAAAGAAATTCGAGAAATAATTATTAGTTAAAGAACAATCAAGACTGGCTTGTTGTTTAGAGATAATTTAAAATTTAAAAAGAATTAAATTTTAGGTTTTGATTGGATATGAAATTAGTTACTGAAAATTTCCTTTTAGCGATATCTATTTTTGTTATTGGCATTTTATTGTCAATAATAACTTCTAAACTTTCAAAGATTTTTTTAAAAAAGATCTCAATAAGGACAAAAACAAATTTCGATGATTTTATTTTTGAAGTGATCGCTGGAATTATAAAACCTATAGGTTTCCTACTCTCATTTTATTTTTCCATTGACTATTTTTTCTCGGATGAAATAACTTTTATCTCTGTATTATTGAATATTCAGAAATTATTCATATTGATAATAATTATCAAAGCGCTTAACAAAGTTTTAATTAGATCTTTGACAGAATCGACATCAAAAATCAATGATTCTTCAATCAGTTCAATGATATCCTCACTAACTCCCCTTATAAAAGCATTAACATGGACTATTGGTTCGATATTTTTCTTGCAAAATATTGGAGTTCAAATGACTGCTATTTGGGCTTTATTAAGTGCAGGGGGTATTGGAGCAGGTTTAGCATTAAAAGATCCTGTTCAAGAATTTTTTGAATACATAACAATACTACTTGATAAGCCTTTTCAAAAAGGTGAGTTTATAAAATCCGAGGGGATCTTGGGAATGGTTGAGAGAGTAGGAGTAAGATCCTCGAGGATAAGAAGTATCAATGGCGAAATAATAGTTATGAGCAACAGCGCATTAACAAATGGAATCATTTCAAATTACGCACAAATGAAAAAAAGAAGGTTAGTACATAAATTAGGAGTTGTTTATGAAACTTCTCCAAAACTTATGAAATTGATCCCAAAAATAATTGAAAAAATAGTTGAAGAGACAAAAGATGCATCTTTTGATAGGTGTCATTTCACAGATTTTGGAGACTTTAGTCTTAATTTCGAACTTGTATATTACATACCTACGAATAATTATCTCTCTGCAATGGATGCTCAACAATCTATAAATTTAAAAATCATGGAGGAATTCGAAGCTAATAATATAGATTTTGCATTCCCAACACAAACCTTAAATATTGAAAGAAACAAAGCCAAATGATCTGCAAATATCTTCACTTAAAATCCAAAGTTTAGAGGCCAATTCAGAATTATTGGCTTCATCACTAACCTTACTTTCAGATAATTTATGTTTTTTAAAAGATGTAAGTCTATTACTTAAATGTATGTAATCAATATTATTAAAAGTTGAATCAAATACAATCTTAGAAAGTATTTCGCCAGCATTTTCTACACTTTCAGAAATTCCTAAAATATTTTTTGCAACATTAGAAAAAATCATATATCCAAAAAGATTAAAACTTTTACTATATCTAAAAAAACCTAAATCATCATCTGGTATTACAAGGCCAGGTGCCCAAGTAATTACAGTAATCTTACTTGAAGATATTTTTAATTTTTTTGAAAGTTCTTTAGCAAACAAAATATTACATAACTTACTATTTTTATAAGATTCGTCCGCATTAAAATTTAAGAATTGTCCAGTAACCTTTTTTCTAAAATCAGAAAAATTATCAAGCCCTGCTTTCTTTCCTATATTTCCCCCTGGACTTTTGGGGTCGTGAACATCAGATGATGTAATGATAATTCTAGATTCTTCTTTATCTCTAACAAAATCTATCAACATATTTACCAAGTAAAAATGGGCAAGATGATTAACTGCAAATGTTAGTTCTACTCCTTGTTTTGAAACTTTGGGATAAAAAGAACCTGTATATTGCAATCCTGCATTTAAAATAATTACGTCTAAAAAAATCTTTTTTTTTAAAATATATTCTTTAATTTTATTAATATTCTCTAAATCGGAAAGATCGCAATTATCAATAATATGGATATATTTATTTAAATAATTTTTATCATAATGTTTCTCAATTTTTCTTAAGAATTCATTCTTTCTTTGTTCAGATTTTATTACTATGTATAAATTATTTTTGGTCTTGAGTAAATTAATAATGGCAAAAAATCCTATACCTGAATTACCCCCAGTGATTAAAATTTTTTTGTCCTCAATCATTTAAATATGGTTAATATTTTTCATGATAAAAAAGAAAAATCATTTTTTTTTATTTTGTAATCTTATAAATTATTGTTAAAACACTGAAAACTTGGTCACTAGTATTTGAGTATTTTGATTATTATTAACCTACTTTCATAATAAATATTGGATGAAAAATAAAAATCTAGTAGCTAACATCATACTTTATTCTAAAAATTCCTGTAATAGTAAGATTTATATTTAATGACAAAAGAATGCCTGCCAGATGTTCTTGTTTTGGGTGCAGGACCTGCAGGCATGGCAATTGCGTCTGCTTTAGGCAAGGAAAAATTAGATGTTGAAGTCCTGTCTCCAAATGGTCCAGATGAACCTTGGCCAAACACTTATGGTATTTGGGGAGAAGAAGTTGATGAACTAGGTCTTCAAGATTTACTGGAATATAGATGGAAGAATACTGTGAGTTTTTTTGGGCATGGCGCCTTAGAGGAACAGCATGATGAGAATAAAGCTACAGAGCATTCATTAGATTACGGACTATTTGATAAGAAGAAACTTCATAATTTTTGGCTTAATGAATGTAATAAGTCTTTTATTAAATGGCATCAAGGCTATGCAGATAAAATACATTTTGAAAAATATAAAAGTACAGTAACAACTAATAATGGCAAATCTTACTCTGCAAGATTAGTAGTAGATGCAACAGGGTATGATCCTGTTTTTCTTAAATTAAAGTCATGTGGTCCTCTGGCAGTGCAAACTTGTTATGGGATTGTGGGGAATTTTAGTAAACCTCCTCTAAAAAAAGGGCAGTTTGTATTAATGGACTATAGAAATGACCATCTTAATGAAGAACAAAAAAAAGAACCTCCCACTTTTCTATATGCAATGGATATGGGAAATGGCAAATATTTTCTTGAAGAAACATCACTTGGTTTGGTAAATCCCTTAACAATGGAAAATTTGAAAGAGAGACTTGAGAAAAGGCTAACTTATCGAAATATATCTATCACTAGTATGCAACATGAAGAACTTGGTTTGTTTCTTCCAATGAATATGCCAATACCAGATTTCAAACAACAAATACTTGGTTATGGAGGAGCTGCTTCAATGGTGCATCCTGCATCTGGCTACCTAATTGGTAATGTCTTAAGAAGAGCACCACTTGTCGCAAAAGCAGTATCAGAAGCAATTAGAAACAAAAATCTTAGTACCTATCATATTGCGAGGAGAGGATGGGAAACTTTATGGTCAAAAGAATTAATCAGAAAGAAATCACTTTACCAATTTGGATTGGAGAAACTGATGAGGTTTGATGAAAAACTATTGAGAGAATTTTTTGGTAGTTTTTTCCAACTACCCAAAAATCAATGGTATGGTTTTCTTACTGATACTTTATCCTTAAGAGAAATTGTATATGCAATGTGCATAATGTTTATAAAAGCTCCATGGAGCGTAAAGAAAGGTTTAATGCTCATGCATGGTAGAGAATTTAAAATGTTACTTAGGATAATATTTCCAAATATATAGTTTCAGAATGAGAACCATACTAATAAGTGGCGCAAATAGAGGCATTGGACTAAATATTGCATATAAAGAATTAAAAGAAGGTAACAGAATTAGTGTTGGGATAAGAGATTTAGAATCTTTAAAAGGAAGCATTATTGATCCAGATAAATGGCCAGAAAGGAGGATTTTAATTAACAAATATGATGCATTAAAAAAAAAATCAGCCGACAATTGGATAAAAAATACCGTAAATGAATTTGGTGGATTTGATTCAATAATTAATTGTTCTGGAGTGTTATCGAAAGTACCTTTCTTATACAAAGATGGTGATGAAGAAGAAATTTTGAATACACTTAATATAAATTTTTTAGCAATTTGGAATTTATGTAGACTTTCTTGGGAGCATTTATGTGCTTCAGGCAGAGGAAGAATAATTGTTTTGGTTTCAATGAGTGGGAAAAGATCTAAAGGGGATTTAGCAGCTTATTCTTCTTCAAAATTTGCTTTGATGGGATTATGCCAAACAATGAGAAATAAAGGTTGGGGAAAAAACATAAGGATTTCTGCAATTTGTCCAAGTTGGGTTAATACAGAAATGTCCAAAAACATCTCCTCCTTAGACAAATCAAAAATGACGCAACCAGAGGATATTGCTGAGATATGCTCGACTATTTTAAAGCTACCGATGCAATCAGTTCCATTTGAAATCTCCTTAAATTGTAATTATGAAATTTAACCTAAATTAAAAATTAAGTAAGCCATTGAGAGCATTGCAATTGCTATGAATAGCCCTTTTATACGATTAGTTAATAATGAGAATAGAGATAAATCTTCAGAAAAATATCCCCCAAAACTTCCTGTTATAAATAAAATAACCATTGGGAGAGATGCTAATCCAAAAGAATATGATATTGTTTTTAAAAATCCAAAATTTAGATAATTTAAAATCAAGAAGCTTGATGTAAATAATAGAAAAGAGGCGAAAAGTGTAATAGAAACTTCTGCATCTAGAGTGTGAGGTAAGCTTCCCTTTAATTCAAATTGCTTTTTGCATTCTTTAATTTGTCTTTTAGAAAGATTTAAATAACCAGTTTCAGGAATTCTTTGCGACTTATATTTTCTTAGTAACCTTGCTTCAAGAGTTGCTGGCTCCTTTGTCATAATTGATGTTAACAATTCATCTGGTTTTAATTTCTTAATTTTCTTTTCTAGATTATCCGTTTTCCCAATTCTATAAAGATCTCCTACTCTAATTAGGTAAACATATCCCGACATTTGAGTTGTAAAATTAATTCTATTCCTACTTAAATAATACTAAAAGAATCAAATAAATTAAAAGTTTTTACAAAATGACAAACGATATTTTATATTCATTTCGAAGATGTCCATACGCAATACGTGTTAGATGGGCACTATTAATTTGTGAAATCAAAGTAGAGATAAGAGAAATTGATTTAAAAAATAAACCACTTGATTTTATGAATAGATCCATAACAAAAACTGTTCCAATATTAATAAAAAAAAATAATGAAGTTATTGAAGAAAGTCTAGAAATCATTCTATGGGCACTCTCCGAGACAAAAAAGGAACATCTATATTTACCTAAGAATAAGAAAGAAGAAATTTTTGAAATAATTGATAAAAATGACAACGAATTCAAATATCATTTGGATCGATTTAAGTATTCCACAAGATATGAAAATAATAATGAAGAATTTCATTTCAAGAAAGCAACAAAATTTATTAATATATTGAATGAACTCCTTGTAGAAAAAAAATATTTTTTTGGAGATAACCCCACAATTGCTGACTGGTCTATTTGGCCTTTTATAAGACAATTTAAAATAGCTTGCGAAAGTCAAAAAAGAACAAATTATTTTGAAGATCCAATAAAAGACTGGTTAGATTATTTTGAAAATAATAAAAAATTTAAATCCTTAATGTATAAGTACAACTTATGGGAGCCAAATTCTAAAAAAAATTATTTTCCTTTATGTTAATTTTCTAGTAGTTTCCTTTTTTCAATTATTTTTGCTAATTCCAAAAAATATCCCGCAGTTCTAAATTTCCCAATATTTTTTTCCTTAAAATCAAGGTCGCTTCTGATTTCTGCTGTCTCTGCCATAAGCAAATCTAAATCATTTGATCCAAGGCTATACAATTCACCAAGTTCGATTTCCCTGCCAAGTAAATGACTCCTAAACCACTTTCCTTTATTTTCTTGAGGTGGAATATCGTAGGGTGTAGATGACATTAAAATAAAATTAAACTTAAAATTATTCTATAGTTATTATTGAATTTTTTTCATCTCTACTTTATTAAAAATCAATGCAATAAAGAGAATTACAATTGTAATTAGGGCACAAATTTCTGTCCAATAATCTAGTCCAATTTTAGAAATCATTAATGGTGCTAAAACTGTAAATAATCCTCCTGATAGAATTAACTGAGCGAAAAGTTGTTTAGATGTAAAGATTGGTAAAGTCTTAGAAATGTTTTTAGGATCTGCAAGCCTCAGTAGAAGTAATCCAGAAGCTACTACTCCTGTAGAGTTGCCAAACTCTATCAAACTTTTTTCAAACCAGTAATCATCAAATATAAAGTATGCAAAATAAGCAATACAGATTAAATTCCAAAATAAACCGAAAATGGTGAAAACAAGAATTATTATCCAATTTTCAAAAACAACTGCAATATCAAGGCTCGCCATAGCTGTAAAAATCAATAAGTCAGTAGATAAAATACCAATCTCCCTTTGCAAAATATTTGAGATGAATTCTGTATTTTTAGTTTTTTCTAAAATATATCGTATAAGTAATGAACCTATAAGGATAAAAGGAAATACGGGGAGTGAAAAAATAATTTCTTTGGGGAAATCACCAAAAGAACTTGAAATATATCTTAGAAATTTAAGTAACAAAACACCAAAAGAAATAGCCAAACCAGTGAAACCAAGATTTATTATCAAAATTTTTAAATCGAAAATAATCCCCGTCTTATTATTAGCCTTTAGGTTATCCTTTTTTTCAAGAATTTGATCAGTATCTGAGAGACCTAAAGTTCTCCCAAGAAAAATGAATATGCTACCCAAGATTGAAGATGATAAAAGACCCATTGTTGCCATAGCTAGGGCAAGATCTAAACCATTTTGGAAACCTAGTCTATTAAAACTCTCACCGATGATAGAGGCGGCTCCATGCCCCCCCTCAAAACCAATCTCTATTAAACAACCCATTAGAGGATTAGTATCCATTGAGGGAGACAAAAAGTATTTAACAACAAGACCTCCAACAAAAAATTGTCCAAAACCTAGAGAAAGAGCAAGCAAAAACTGATTAAAGATTGGTTTAACTAAACCATTTATGTTTGGAATGGGTCTCCCCATCATTAAGGTTGCGAAGACCAATGATAAAAGAGGTGTAGGAAAATTACTCCAAACATTGATTGTTTCTTTTGGCAAAAAGTGTATTGCTCCATATGGACCAATAGATATTCCTAAAACACCTGATATGACTGCTATTGGCAATCCAAACCTTTCCAATTGAACGGCCAACTTAAATCTCCTACCAAAAATCAATAAAAAAAATATAATTAAAAATCCAGAACAACTAATTAATAGAGAATTTGAAAAAAAATCTTTATTCTGTAGAGAAAAAATATTCAATGACTTCAAAAACATATAAATATAAATCTAAATTAATAAACAAAATTTTTCAAATAAAAAAGGCTCCAAAGAGGAGCCTTTTTAAAATTGTGATGTAATTTAGACTTAATCTTTAAGAGTAACTGTTGCGCTATCAATATTACTGATAGCGTTTGTAACTCTCTTGAAATCAAAGCCTAATGCTCTTAATGCATGCCATAAATGACCTTGAATAAAGAAGAAGCCAAAATAATAATGAACATTAGCTAACCACGCCCTTGATGTATACTCACCATCAGGAAGATCAACAGTATCAACCCAATATGGAGAAATACTGAATTTCAACTCAAGTGGTTCCCCAAAGAATTCAGTCGGATAAACTGTTGTGTTAGCTGCGCTCCAGAAGGCTGCAATAATAGCCATCCAGCCTATTCCAGCTAGAGACCAAGATAAAACTGCTTCAGCTGAGAGAAGACCTTTACCTTTAAATTTGGTATATTCACCAACTTGCTTAGTAGCAATATGCCAAGCACCACCTGTTATCTCAACGAAAGCAAGAAAAGCATGACCGCCCATTACTTCTTCTAAACTATCGATAGTCAAAAAGTCAGTTTGGTGATTCCAAATTTTGGCCAAATTTAATTCGTACTCAACCTGTCTTACAGAACCAATAGCTGGATCATAAATTCCATGAACTCTTGCCCATTCAACAAAAGCAATAACTGCGAAACCAAGAATAATTAGATGGTGGCCAAGAATAAATGTCAATTTGTCTGGATTATCCCATTCAATATTGAATTTTCTAGCTTTTGCGACATCAGAATCTTCTAAATTTCCAGGAAGAAGTAAAGAATGTAAAAGTCCTCCAGCTGCTAAAACCATAGAAGAAACTAAGTGAACTATTGCTATAGCTAGAACAGGTTTAGTATCTCCCATCGCAACGCCATTAGCATCGAACCCTATTCCAAGAGTTGCTAAATGAGGAAGAACGATTAAAGGTTGATGACCCATTGGGACACTAGGGTCAAATCGTGAAAGTTCAAAAAGGGTGAAGGCACCCGCCCAGAAAACAATTAATCCTGCATGAGCTACATGAGCAGCAATGAATTTTCCTGAGCGATTTGCTACACCCGAATTACCAGCCCACCATCCATAGGTAGTATCTGGGTTTCCATAGGTTTGCATTTAGGAATTGATTAGCTTAAACGTTTTGAGAATACTTTATATTTCATCAATCAGTTGCATTCATAACAAAATTGTAAAGGTTATTAATCCTAGCCATAACTAAACATAAAACTTTTCTTAAGGCGACCGAACAGCAAAGAATGTAGATTTAAGAAGAAAAGTTATTCTCTGAGATTAAAGTTTAATTAAAGAAATCAGTATTTTTCGCTATAAATATTTTTAATAAATTTCTTTTTGCTGACATTAAATATTGTTTTGTTTCATAAAACCATACTAATTATTGCCTCATACACAAACAATTATTAAAAAGGGGTAAGACATCAAATATCATGACAACTTCTCAAGAATCTTCGAGAAAAATTTCGCTAGAAATGAAATCTGAAGTTCATTACAAAAATGCGGCAAAATCATATAGAAAATCACAACAATATATAAAAATGATTAATTTATATCCAACTTTGCAAAACACTCTAATTGATTGTAGGGATGAAAATCTAATTGAGTAGGAATAATAGATATCTTTGGAGAATAACCTTCAAAATAATACTTTTAAGCTGCAATACTATTATTTTCTTCAAAATAAAATTTATTAATAATACTTCTGCACATATTTATATTGTATAGAGCTATTGGTTTCCATGGTTTTTTCTGACCAAGAGGAGAGCTTTTCCAATGAATTCCAGGCTTAAGTATTCCATTTTCACGTAAAAAAGAAAGTTTAATTTCAGTTATCCCTAATTTTTCAGCGGCTAACTCAGAAGAGCTCCATATATCCCCTAACATTGCATTAAGTAAATATTATTAATCCTTGATAACGTTAATTTTATTTTTTTGAAAGGGGTAAAACTTTTAATTAATTATTATTTAATAAAAAACCTAGTATTTATTGCAAAAGTAATTAAAAAAATATCTCAAATTAAGAAATATTAAACAAAGAATCATCAGTTAAAAAAATTTTAATAATTTCCTCATTTTTATTCAAAGATTTGAATCGAGCATAATCTTTAGTAATCGATTTATGGGGGGGGAGATTTAGCCATCCTTTTTCCCAATTACCACTATTAAATAATTCTTTGTAAGTAATTTTCAAGTTAACTGCACAATCAACAACCGAGACCATTAAAAATAATTTTTGTCCTTTTTCTACCGTACTATTTACTAAAACAAAATGTCTTAAACCTATTATGGATTTTTTTGAAGTCCAAAAATTATCCATTATTATTTTCCCTTTATGTTTTTCTCAGGATTTTCTCTAGATATCTTTTTATATTCCTTTCTAATTTCTTCCAATAAAAGTTTTCTTTTGACCAAATATTTATTAGATTCTTCTTTTGACAAGTTGTACCTTTCTTTTTTAGTTAAATTCATCCAATTATTTAAATTCTTCTTATTAAAAGTTATTAACTTTCTAGCTTTAAAAACTTTTTTTTTTGTATTTAATTTACGAAAACTTCTCAAATAAAAAAATACCATTATAAAGAAAAAAACTAACATTAACTTGAAAAGCATCACCTTAAAAGTAGGTTGTTATTTAACCAATTCTCCAATTTAATATCATTCTCAAGAGATATAACCTCTTCTTTATTACCAAAACTTTCTTTATCAAACAATCTTATAGTAAATTCATTATTGGCTGCTTCATTATCACCAATAACAATAATACTTTTAGATTTTAGTTTATTAGCCTTTTTAAATTGTTTAGAAAAAGAGTCTCCACTTAAATCCAATTCAACTAACAAATCATAATTTCTTAATTTTCTAGATAAATCCATAGCTAATGATTCAGCAATTAAACCTTGATTAATAATATAAATATCAGTATTTCTTGGAACTGCAAGCTCTTTACCCGATATTAAGATTAATCTTTCTAAACCAATAGCGAATCCAATTGCCTGAGTATTTGGCCCTCCCATTTGTTTTATTAAATTGTCATATCTGCCACCTCCACAAACTGTAGATTGGGAGCCTAAATTCCCACTAGTAAATTCAAAGGCTGTATGGGTGTAATAATCCAAACCTCTTACAAGATTGAAGTTTTCAACAAAAGGTATTTTTAAAAACTCTAATTGCTTTTTTAAGTCAGTATATCTTTTGTGACTTTTATCAGACAAAAAATCAAATAATTTTGGAGCATTTTCTAAAACTTTTTTTGTTTGACTATTCTTTGAGTCTAAAATTCTTAAGGGATTCTTATTTATTCTTCTCTGAGAATCTAAATCTAAAGAATTTTTATTAATTTCTAGCCACTTTATAAAAGATTTTTGGAAATTTAATCTATCGTTAATATCACCCAAAGTATTTATTTCAAGATTAAGTTCTTTTATTCCTAATTTTCCTAAGATATCCCAGGCTAAAGTAATAATCTCAACATCACTTCTCACTGATTCGTATCCTATAAACTCTACGCCTAACTGATGAAACTGTCTTTGCCTTCCTGCTTGAGGCCTTTCATATCTAAACATGGGGCCCATGTACCAAAGTTTTTGAAGTGTATTAGAAGAAATTCCATTTTGTATTAATGCTCGTGCGACTGAGGCAGTTCCTTCAGGTCTAAGAGTACAAGATCTCTTCCCTCTATCCATAAATGTATACATTTCCTTACTTACAACATCTGTTTCTTCACCAATACCTCTAATAAATAATTCAGTCATTTCTAATATAGGTGTCCTTATCTCTTTGATAGATGATCTTGAAAGCTGCTCCAATATGATTTTTTCAACATTTTGCCACTTTATTAATTGATCAGGCAATAAGTCTACTGTTCCTCTAAGATTTTTTAAGTTATTCAAAGTTCTAGATAATAATTCAAAATTTTTAATTTTAATAGAAATTAAATTTTGATTGGTTTTTGTGAGATAATTTTAATTTAACACTTAGAAAAACTATTGTTAATTAATAAAAATAAAGAGTCTCAGCATTGCGGTACAAAACCCAAAAAAATTGCTTTTGGAATTGCACCTCTTGGTATAGTTTCAATAGGTATAGTACCCATGGGAGTTATAAGTATTGGAGTAGTTCCAATGGGTGTATTTTCCTTTGGTGCAGTCGCAATGGGAATAATCAATTTATCAGTAGTTGGGATGGGAATAATCTCTGCAGGGATTACTACTATGGGAGTATGGGAGTATTCTCCAAATCCTCAGAACCTACATCATCATTCCAAACAAAATTCAAA
Organism: uncultured Prochlorococcus sp.; assembly: GCF_902626525.1. Classification (GTDB taxonomy): domain Bacteria; phylum Cyanobacteriota; class Cyanobacteriia; order PCC-6307; family Cyanobiaceae; genus Prochlorococcus_A. The sequence goes on along the minus strand of NZ_CACOFR010000010.1, from coordinate 53,028 downwards.
TTCAAAAAAGGAAAAAATGAGCTCAGATCTATTTAACACAAAAAAAGAAGCTGAAAAGGCCGCCTCAAAATACGGATGTATTGGAGCTCATAAAATGGATAATAAATGGATGCCCTGTAAAATGCATTAAATATTTTCTTAGTCAAAAATTCATTAGATATTAATTTAAAATCTCTACTCTAAAATCAAGATTTTTTGCCTCATTAGTAGTTAATTTTCTTGACCAAGCTCCTTGAACAGGACTATTCCATCTAAACCCGGCATTTTTAGCTAAAGACCTTTCTTCATAACTAACCAATGCCTTGTATAAAAACCTAGGTTCAATAGCTTTAAGTAAAATTTCATCTAAATTATCGCATTTTTTGAAAACCTCAGATATGTAAAAGCAATCAGACAAAGCTCTATGTAAATTCCATACTGGTATTGAGAAAGACAAAGCCAAATCAGTTACTGAAGGTCTTGTTTTTAATGATTTTTGAAAAGACCAATTAATATCCTCTAAGCTACATATCCATTTTTTATTAAGTTTAGGCAATCTTCCTTTCCCAAACCATTTCTTATCAAACTCTACATTATGAGCGACAATGAAATCCGCACAATCAACAAGTTTTAAAAAGAAATTCAATCCCTCTTCCCATGGTTGAGAAATATTTGTTATTTCTGCAGATATACCATTTATATGTTCAGCTTCATTATTATTAACTGGGAATAAAAATGAGGCCTGTGATAGTACAGATTTAAAAGAAACGTCAAATAAAATACAACCTATTTCTATTACTTGATCTTTATTTTCATCTAGACCTGTTGTTTCAGTATCAAGAATTAAAATTTTTTCTATTTTTTTGTTTTGATTAGTAACTTTTTTTTCGTAGGAGTTACTATTAGGTTGATCCTGAAGAAAATTTAATTGACTTAATTCTTTTTTGTTAAATAGTTCCAATTACTTGCAAACACTTTTATTTATCTTGACGCATTTAATAAAAATTTCTAATAAATTAATATTAATTAAACAAATTTGATTGAAAGATAATTTTTAAACCATTATTAGATTTAAAAATTGAATTTATAAACATGACTTTTACAAAATATCAATTTAATAATTTTTGTTATTGGCCTTCAAACCCAAAAAAAATTGTGGAATTTATAGGTGGTAGTTATCTAGCTTCAAAACCAGATTTAAGCTATAGGAGATTTATAGAGAGCTTAATAAATAAAAATTATGCAGTACATGCTTTCAAATACACCCCTCAATTTGATCATCAACAACTTGCTATTAAAGCATGGAAGGATTTTAAGAATTGCCGAATATCCTTATCTAAAAGAATAGGAGCATCAATTCCTTCAATAAGAATTGGCCATAGCCTAGGGTGTAAACTTCATTTAATTTCACCCGACGGTGGAAGAAATTGCGAAAAATTCATATCAATTAGTTTCAATAACTTTAGTGCAAATAAATCAATTCCATTATTAAAACAAATTACTCAAAAATTTGAACTCAAAAGTGAATTCAGCCCAAGTCCTGAAAGAACTTTAAGAATAATTGAAAAAACTTATAATCAAAAAAATAATTTTCTAATAAAGTTTAATTCAGATGAATTAGATCAAACGGATAAATTATTATCATGTCTTAAAGCAAGAAAAGAGGACAATTCTAAGGGGATAATTTTAAAAGGAACACATACTATAATTGCTAGTGCAGGAATAAGAGAAAATTTTTTGGGGGACTGGGCAGATGATTATTTCAAAAAAAATACCATAAAAAAAATCTCCAGTTTAATTGATGAATCAGATTAGGATGTTTCTTTCAACTTTTCTAAAACAGAACTATCTTCAAGAGTACTTATATCTCCCCTTATTTTTTCTCCAGCAGCCAAAGATCTCAAAATTCTCCTCATAATTTTTCCACTTCGTGTTTTTGGGAGAGAATCAGAAATTATTATTTTTTCTGGCTTCGCGATAATGCCAATTTCATTAACAACATGTTTCTTTAAATCCTCTACTAATTCTGAAGAACTTTTCTCATCTTTCTCTAAAGATACAAATGCAACTATAACTTCCCCTTTTAGATCATCTCTTCTTCCCACAACTGCGGCTTCTGCTACTGATTGATGACTTACCAAAGCTGATTCAATTTCCATAGTTCCTAAGCGATGACCTGCAACACTTATCACATCATCAACTCTCCCCATAATCCATATATATCCATCTTCATCAATGCGTGCTCCATCTCCAGCGAAATATACATTATTTTCTCCTTTAAATGAGATATATTCCCAATAACTATCCAAGTATCTCTGAGAGTTCCCATGAATTGTTCTCATCATTCCTGGCCAAGGTTTCTTAATAATTAAATACCCACCCTCGTTTTCTCTAACCTTATCTCCATTCTTATCAACAACTTCAACTTCTATTCCAGGTAAGGGGTATGTAGCTGAACCTGGTTTTGTAGCAACAACTCCAGGCAGAGGACTTATCATTACACCACCAGTTTCAGTTTGCCACCAAGTATCAACTATGGGACATTTGTTTTTACCAATAACATCTTTGTACCACATCCATGCTTCAGGATTAATTGGTTCTCCAACTGTGCCCAAAAGTCTAAGACTATCTAAATTATATTTATCAGGGATTTCACGCCCAGACTTCATAAATGCTCTTATTGCTGTTGGAGCAGTATAAAAAATAGAAACTTTATATTTCTGAACAATATCCCAAAAAGCTCCTAGATTAGAGGGCCTTGGAACTCCCTCAAACATCAAAGTTGTAGCGCCATTAGATAATGGCCCATAAACTATATAACTATGCCCTGTTATCCAACCAACATCAGCCGTACACCAATAAATATCATCATCTTTTAAATCAAAAATCCATTTAAATGTCAAATGGGTCCAAAGATTATAACCACCTGTAGTATGAACTACACCTTTTGGTTTTCCAGTAGAACCTGAGGTATAAAGAATAAAAAGTCTATCTTCACTGTTCATTATTTCTGGGTTACACCAATCTTTTTGATCTTTCAATAATTCGTGCCACCAAAAATCTCTATCAACAATCATTGGAATGTTTTTTTTAGTTCTTTGAACAACAACTACTTTTTCAACAACTTTATCTGCTCCACTTTCAATTGCCGCATCAACTGCTTGCTTAAGCTCAATTACCTTATCTTTCCTAAAACCACCATCTGCAGTAATAACAAATTTAGCATTTCCATCAATTAATCTATCCTTTAAAGCTTCTGAAGAGAATCCCCCAAAGACAACTGAATGAGGCGCTCCAATTCTTGCACAAGCTAACATCGCAAACATTGCCTCTGGAATCATTGGCATATAAATGCATACCAAATCTCCTTTTTTTACTCCAATGGCTTTTAATGCATTAGACGCCTTGCATACCTCTTTTAGAAGTTCTTCATAAGTATATTTTTTGCTATCTCCTGGTTCACCTTCCCATATTAATGCAGTTTTTCCTCCCAGTCCTTTCTTAATGTGCCTATCTAAGCAGTTATATGTAATATTGAGTTTCCCTTCTTTAAACCACTTAAAAAAGGGCGCATTATTACTATCTAATACAGTTTGAAATGGTTCGAACCAATCTAATTCAGATTTTGCAAAAGATTCCCAAAATTGAATTGGATTATCTAATGCTTGTTTTCTTAGACTAAGTAGTTCTTTTTGAGATCTAATATTTGAATTTTCAGAAAATTCTTTTGAAGGAGTGAAAACTCTTTTTTCTTCAAGGATGTTATTGATTGAATTTTTTTTATCTAACATTAAATGACTTTATGCTTAATAAACTTAGACGAAAAAATATTGGTTTTCAAAAAATTTAATATTAATTTAGCTGAATAAATTTTATTTTTTATAGATCTAATAAATACGGCTGAGAACAAATTCTGGGAGAGCCATCAATGCTCTTTTATATTCGGATTCAGGAAGCCAAATTATAGCTTCTTTAGAGAGCATTGCAAAATCTTCAGCTAGTTTTCTAGAACTCTCGATAGCTTTAGAATTCATAATGATATTGAGAGCATCATCTAAGTCATCTTCCTCAGCAAGTTCTCTATTTATAAGAACAGATAATTTCTTATTTTCTTCTAAGGCGTATAAAACAGGAGCTGTAAGGTACCCACTCGCAAGATCACTAACAGCAGGTTTTCCAAGTTGCTTATCGTTTCCAGTAAAATCAAGGATGTCATCTACAACTTGGAAGGCCAAACCAATATTTTTGCCGAAATCATACAATGAGGTTAATTTTTCTTCGTTAAGATTACTCAAAACTCCAGCTGCTTTAGAACTATTTGCTATTAATGATGCAGTTTTACAATAGCTTTTATTAATATATTTAGAAAAAGATTGAGCTGAATCGAATCTATTTAAATTTTGTTTGATTTCACCTTCTGCCAAGTCCATTATTACTCTACTTAATAATTTAACGACATTTACATTATCAAGATTTGCCAAGTGCCAACTTGCTTGAGCGAATAAAAAATCACCTGCCAAAACAGCGACTCTAGTATTGAATCTGCTATGTACTGTATCTACCCCCCTTCTTGTTGATGCTTCATCAACAACATCATCGTGGACTAATGATGCTGTATGTATCATTTCGGTAATTTCAGCAAGCCTTTTATGTTTACTTGTTAGATCAAATGAAGGAGATATTGCTTTTGATATTAATAAAACTATTCCAGGTCTAAGTCTTTTTCCTCCAGCGCTAAAAAGGTGTTCTGCTGCAGCCTGAAGAATTGGATGACCAGCTCCAATTAAATTTTTCAGTTCGAGAATAAGATCATCAAGATCATTTTCAACTGGTTGTAGTAGTTCTGTTACTGTGTTCATGATTGACCTCAACTATATATTAAAGAATCAAACATTGCTTCGGAGGTTAACTAACCTAATTTCTTTATTAATTTCAAGCCAAAATTTTACTTTTTTTGAAAATTTATCTTTTTCTGAAGTAACAAAGAATTTCACATTTTCGTAAGAAATACACTCATAGCAGGAAGTTTTTGGCATGGCGAAATGTTTATTAAATTTATTTATTAAGGCAGTAGAAGGATCAATAATTTTTATACTAGGATCAACTTTTTTCCTTAAAAAGTCATAAATTAAAGGATAATGACTACATCCAAGTATTAATTCTTGAATATTTTCTTTTAATAGTGGTCCCAAATATAAATCTGAAAGATAATTTAATTTAATAAAGTTTAGTTTTTCTTTTTCTATTTCTGGCACAAATTCTGGACACTCTTGTTGAAATATTTTTAGATTCTCTTTCTTTGAAATTATGGCATTTTTGTAATATGAGGAATTTACTGTTGTTTGAGTGGCTAAAACTCCAACTATTTGTTTATTAACTAATTCTGAAACTGAGTTAATAAGATCAAAACAAGGTATTTTTAAGTTATTTTCTAAGATGTCAAGAGCACAAGCATTTGTAGTATTACAAGCTATTAGTAGAGCATCCAAATTCTTACCTTCATAAAACGTACATATTTCTTCTGCGATACATCTTATCTCCTGATATTTTTTAACTCCATAAGGGCATCTTTTTGTATCAGCCAAATAAAAAACTTCCATATCATTTCGAGTTCTCAGTAAAGGATTAAGGATAGTAAAACCACCTATACCGCTGTCAAATATACCTATTCTGAGTCTCACCCTACTTTAGAAAGATATTCAATGATCCCTTTTGCAATTGCATAAGCGATTCTTTTTCGATGAGCAGTTTTTTCTAATCTTCTTGCATCTATTCTCCCTGTCAAAAATCCAATTTCAACAAGAACTGCAGGCATCTTAGTATTTTTAATTACATAAAATCTACTTTGTTTGACACCTCGATCAGGACTTCCAGGAGAAACTTTAAGGATTTGTTTTTGAATTCTTTTGGCTAGAAACCTTCCTCTCCACCCTTTATAATAGAAGGTTTCTAAACCATTAATATCTCTTCTCTTACCTCTTGAGGCATTTGCATGAATACTCACAAAAATATCTGCATCAGTTTTGTTAGCAAAAGAAACTCTTGGAGGTAAATCTAAATAAACTTCATTTTTTCTAGTTAACCTTACTTTCACGCCTTTTTCAGAAAGTAATTTTTTGACTATTTTAGAAACTTCTAGAACAACATCTGTCTCTCTTATGCCACCAATACCTATCGCTCCCGGGTCTATTCCTCCATGTCCTGGATCAATAATAACTGAAAATTTATTTTGTTTTACATCTGGCAATTGAAAGTAATCATGATTACTATTTTTTAAGTAAATAGAATTTTTATTTTCATTAATATTTTTTATTCCCTTTCCAACCAAACCTTCACCAATAGTATTAAATGGTAGTTTTGATGAAAATAATTTAATTCTCCATCTATTTTCATCTAAACCAATCATTCGCCAAGTCAAAGGTTTTAAATCACTTTTTTCATTAAATTCAATTACTAATCTTGTTTTACCTTTAATAGGTTTTCCTAATCTAATTTCCTTTATTGGGCCATTACCTTTTAGTGTTCTAGGATTTTGCAGTTCTCCTGGAAAATCCACCCAGAATCTGTCTCCGTACAAGTTGTTAGCTCTTTTAAAGTATGCTTTTAATTTTGTGTTTGATTTAGTTCTTAATTCTAAAACCCCATTATTTTTTAACGCCCATGCTGCTAAAGCACTTGATGATCTTACAGGAGATATAAAAGAATTTAAAAATAAAAAAATAGATAAAAAACGAAAAAGTTTATTACAAAAAAACTTTGACATTAGTTTGAAAACAATTTATTTTTATGTTTTAAGCTTGGCATCTGCTCTCTAATTTTTTTTACTCGCTCTTTATCAGCTGGAGCTATTGCGGCACCCTGGGTTTTCCCAGCGTCAGATAAAACAGTACCCCATGGGTCAATTACCATGGCATGGCCATGGCTTTGTCTCCTTCCATAATGAATTCCAGTTTGAGCTGGCGCAACTACATACGCTGTATTCTCAATCGCTCTTGCTTGTAGAAGGATTTGCCAGTGATCTTTTCCAGTGAAAGCGGTGAAAGCTGCGGGAATCATAATTAGCTCTGCACCATTCGAAGACAAATATCTATAAAGTTCAGGAAATCTGACGTCGTAACAAATCGATAATCCTAGTTTGCATAGACCAGGAATATCTACAACAGGCGGATATTCTTCGCCAGATAAGATAGTAGATGATTCCTTATATAAATTCCCATCAGGCAAATCAACATCAAAAAGATGTATCTTGTCATATTTTGCTAAAACCTGTCCATCTTTACCGAATAGTGCAGACCTGTTAAAAGTATGACTGCCATCACCAGCAGGAACAGGATACCCTCCTCCCAAAAGAAATACTTGATATCTTTGTGACATTGTTTTGAGAAAATTTGCGCATTTTATTGATAATTCAGAGGCCAATCTAAGTTTTTCATCATCTGCTCCTAAAAAAGAAAAATTTTCAGGCAATCCAATCAACTCAGCACCTCTTCTGGCGGCTAATTCGATCTGTTCTTCAGCTTCAGCAAAATTTTCCTCAACGTTTGAAGTACTCGTAATTTGCAATGCAGCTACCAAAAAATCAGTCAAGACCTTACTCCAAGAGAACCAATTCGTAAATTATGAGGCACGAATCACACCTCTTTCAACTTGAGCAGGAACGATATCTAAGCAATCAAGTTGCGCACAACATTTAAAATCTTCCTCATAATCGCCAAGACTTGTCAATCTTTTGCCATGGGTTGCAGTTTTTAAACATCCTAAAATATCATTTTCCCATATCTGCCATAGTGCTAAAGCAGACTGTAATTCATCGTTGAGAATATTGACTTCAGAATGATAATTTTTTTTTAAATATGATGCCAAAGCACCAGCAGCTAGAGAATCTTCAAGCGAGTATGATCCTTCCCAACCACTACCAAGGATTAAAACATTTTTACTTTTTAATGAAATAATCTTTTCGGCAACTGCCCTTCTGTTTGGGAGTCCCATAGCAAATAAATGATTTGCATGTTGAACTTTTTCCAATGATCTAGTCCCATTAGTCGTGCTCATAAATAATCTTTTACCATAAACAGCTTTTTTAGTAACAGATAAAGGAGAATTTCCTAAATCAAAACCCTCAATTTTCTTTCCGCCTCTCTCTCCAATCATTACTCTCTGATCTGCATTCCATCTAAATGCAGATTCTTTTAGTGAATCTAAATCTGCAAAAACTTGAATTGAATCAGCTCCATTTTTCAAGGCCCAAGAAATTGTAGTTGTAGCTCTTAGAACATCAATTACTACTGCAATATTAGGACTTATTTCTGGAACATCATTTGCAACGTGATAATAGGTAAGATTAATGATTGGATCTATTTCTAACACCATTATAGAAAACAGTTACTGACTTTGAATATTTTTTTTAAAAAACAAACTTATTGATAAGATATATCTAATTTAAATCCCTAAAACATTATCAATTTATTAATTTGAAAATGAATAATATCCGCACAATAAAAGGTGGAGCGAATTTAAAAGGAATAATAAAAGTACCTGGTGATAAATCTATTTCTCACAGAGCCTTGATAATAGGAAGCATTGCTCAAGGTGAAACGACTATTGAGGGGTTTTTACATTCTGAAGATCCACTTTCAACTGCTGATTGTCTCAGAAAATTAGGTGCAAATATTCCAAACATAAAAGAGGATGAGACTTTTGTAATATCAGGATTGGGTCTTAATGGATTAAAAGAGCCTAGAGAAATTCTCAATTGTGGAAATTCGGGAACAACTATGAGGTTATTAATGGGTTTATTAGCCGGTCAAGAGGGTAAAAATTTTATCTTAACTGGAGATCGTTCATTAAATGAGAGACCAATGGGGAGAGTAGGCAAACCATTATCTTTGATGGGTGGAAAAATTTTTGGTAGGGAAAGCGGTAACAAAGCTCCAATTTCAATAGATGGAAATAAACTTAAGGGTTGCGTGATTGGAACCCCTGTAGCAAGTGCTCAAGTGAAATCGGCATTATTATTAGCTGGTCTTATGGCTTCAGGAACCACTACGGTAATTGAGCCTGCATCTTCAAGAGACCATACTGAAAGAATGTTAAAAGCATTTGGAGCAGATATAAGTATTAGAGGGGAATTAGGAAGGAATGTAGTAATAAAGCCAGGAGCTAGCCTAATTGGTCAGAGAATATTAATCCCTGGAGATATAAGCTCAGCGGCTTTCTGGATGATTGCTGCATCTATTGTTCCAAATTCAGAGGTTTTAGTTAAAAATGTCGGACTGAACCCAACTAGAACAGGGATATTAAATGTAATGAACTTAATGGGATGCAATTATGAAATTTTAGATAAATCAATAATTGCTGGAGAACCTATAGGATCTATTAAAGTGAAGACTGCAAAAAATTTAAGATCATTCAATATAGAGGGAGATATTCTGCCAAAACTTATTGATGAGATTCCTATCCTAACCGTAGCCGCATGTTTTTGTAATGGTGTTACTGAAATTAAGGATGCACAGGAATTAAGAGTTAAGGAAACAGATCGGTTAAAGGTTATGGCTAGGCAATTGCGAAAATTCGGAGCAGAAATATCAGAAAAAGAGGATGGATTAATAATTAAAGGTCAATCAAAATTTAATTCTGCAGAGGTAGACAGTGAGACAGATCATAGAGTATCAATGAGTCTTGCTATCGCTTCACTACTAGCTAAAGGGACTTCAAAAATCTTGAGAGCAGATGCATCTAGCGTCTCATATCCTGCTTTTTGGGAAGACCTTGCCAAACTCACTAACTAACTTGCTAAAAATTTTTTGTCTGAATTAATAGAAGTTTTTACAAAAGATGGGAGTTACTCCTTAAGAAGTACCTTATTCCAAGAGAATTTTCATAGTTTACTGGGAGCATTGGAGGAAACAAAAATAAAGTTTACAGCTCCCTCTGATTTGCAGAGATTTAAGGGCAAGTCTCTTAATGTTTTGGATATATGTTTTGGTTTAGGATATAATTCTGCTTCTTTATTAAACGAATTAATTAAACAAAAATCGCATTTAAATTGGTATGCCTTGGAGATAGATAAAAAGCCTCTTGAATATGTGCTCAAAAATAAATCTTTCCAGAATTTATGGTCCCCAAAAGTTAAAAAAATATTTTTATCATTAAACCAAAACGATTACTTTGAGGATGAATTTTTTAAATGTAGGATTTTATGGGGTGACGCTAGAGAAAAAATTAATATTATTCCTGCAGATAATAAATTCGATATTATTTATTTAGATGGTTTTTCTCCTCAAAAATGCCCACAAGTTTGGACTATTGAATTTTTATCAAAGGTAACTCAAAAACTTAATCATCAAGGTTATTTAATAACTTATTCCTCTTCAGCTGCAGTGAGAAAAACATTAAGAAATCTTGGTTTAGAGATATTTACTATCAAACCAAGTTTAGATTCCAAAACATCTTGGAGTTGGGGAACTGTAGCAATAGCAAAATTTGATAAAAATAAATTGAAACCAAATTTAAATTTTAAAAATTTATCTTTAATGGAAGAGGAACATCTCTTAACCAAAGCGAGTATTCCTTATAGAGATAAAGATTTAAACTCAAGTACAGAGGATATCATTAAGAAAAGATTAAATGAGCAATTATCCTCTAATCTATTATCTACAAAGAAATGGAGAGAAAAATGGGGAATGACGAAGTCGGCCTTTAAGAGTTAGATTTAGAAATATATTTCAAAAAAATATGTTAAGTGTTGCGATATTGGCTGCAGGAAAGGGCACTAGGATGAAAAGCTCATTGCCAAAGGTTTTGCATAAGATTTCTGGCAAAAGTCTTTTGCAAAGAGTAATTAATTCATGTATTGAATTAAATCCTGACCAAATTTTCGTAATTACAGGACATAAATCCAAAGAAGTGCAAGACTCAATCCCGAAAAATAAAAAAATCCATTTTATTATTCAAAAACCTCAATCAGGAACTGGTCATGCCATCCAGGTACTTTGCAAAGTAGTGAAGAAAAATGAAGGTAAACTTTTGATATTGAATGGTGATGTGCCACTAATCAAGCCTGAAACTCTAAAAAAACTTTTAAATTTACATGATTCAAAAAATGCAGATGTTTCTTTATTAACAACTAAAAAAATAAATCCATTTGGGTATGGCAGAGTTTTTTTGAGGGATGGATTTATAGAGAGAATTGTTGAAGAAAAAGATTGCAACGATCAAGAACGACAAAATTTATTAATAAATGCTGGTATTTACTGCTTTAACTGGAAAAATTTATCAAAGATAATAGATGACTTGCAAAGCAATAATAACCAGAAAGAAATTTACTTAACGGATTCATTATCTTTGCTAAAAAATTCCTTTAGTTTAGAGGTAGAGGATAATGGAGAGCTTCAAGGAATCAATAACAGAATACAATTATCAATGTGCGAAGAAATTATTCAGAATTCAATTAAAGAAAAACATATGCTTAATGGCGTAACTTTTATAAATAAAGCAAGTTGTTCAATTAGTGAAGAAGCGCAGATTGGCAAAGATGTAATCATAGAGGCCAATACTCATTTAAGAGGGAGCACCAAAATATTTAATAATTGCGTTATTGGTCCAAATACTTTTATTGAAAATTCACATGTAGGATTACATTGTGAAATCTCAAATTCCACTGTTTATGATTCTCAAATAATGGATCATATAAAAATTGGTCCCTATAGTCATGTAAGACCTAAATCAAAAATATCTTCTTATAGCAAAATAGGTAATTTTGTCGAAATAAAAAATAGTCGTATAGATGAAGATTCTAAAGTAAACCATTTAAGCTATATTGGTGATTCTATTATTGGAAGTTCTACAAATATAGGAGCAGGAACTATTACTGCCAATTTTGATGGTCAGAAAAAACATCAAACAAAAATTGGGAAAAATTCTAGTATTGGAGCAAATACAGTTTTTGTAGCACCCATCAATATCGGTGAATCAGTAACCACAGGTGCAGGATCAGTAATCACTAAAGACTCCAAAGATAATTCACTAGCGATCTCAAGATCTAAGCAAGTAAATATCGAAAATTGGGAAAGAAAGAAACTTTAATTAATTAATTTAATAATTTTTTCAAGTTGCCAATATCTGCTTCCTTTAATGAGGATAGAATCACCTTTTTTTGTGAATTTGTTAATCTCTTCTGGGACATCTCTTATGTTGTTAAAGACTAAAAATTTTTTCTTATCTTTAAGATAATTTGAGTAAAAAATTTCGTTATCTTTATCACAAATAAATAAACATTTTTTTATATCTGAATTATTTATTAAGTTGAATATTTCTTTATGATATCGTGCAGATTCGTTCCCCAATTCTTTCATACTTGCAAATATAAAAAAATGATTTCTTGGTTTTTCTAGTAGATTTTTAATACAAGCTTTTACTGATTCTGGAGAGGCATTATATGATTCATCATATATTGTCGTTTTAACCGATTTGAGAATTTTATTCCTTCCTTCTAAAATTGCAAAATCAAACTTATTAAAACTTGCAAAATCAATCTTTAGCTCTTTTGCAACTGCATAAGCAAATAAGAAATTAGAAGCGTTATGAAATCCGTCAAATGAAATTTTAAAAATTTTTTCTTCTATTAAGATTGTATTTTTAGTTGGATTATAAAGTCCCTGCAAATTATTATCTTTATTAGAATTTCTTTTCCAATTTTCTATATTTAATAACTCAACCTTTATGACTCTACCTCTCCAATATTCCTTTAAAGTTTTCGCCAGAAAATGATCATTTGCTGGGATTATTACAACTCCATTTGGATTCAGAAACTTAGTTATTTCACACTTTGCATAAGTAATATTTTTTTTAGAGCCTAATAATCCAATATGCGCTGTCCCAATGTTAGTAATAATAGCGATATCAGGTTCACTATATTTTGATAAATTTTCGATCTGTCCAAGGCCTCTCATACCCATCTCAAGGACCAAAACTTTATCTTCTTTATCTGTAGCAAGAATAGTAAGGCCAACGCCAATCTCATTATTAAAATTTGCATGGGATAAATTAATTTTTCCAAGTTTCTTTAAAACTTCACCAATCATTTCTTTTGTAGTTGTTTTACCAACTGAACCAGTAATTGCAACCAATGGGATATTTAATTTTTTTCTCTTAAGCAACGTTAATTTTTGAAATGCCTCTAAAGTGTCATTTACAACCCAAAAAGGGAAATTACTTGGAAGTAATTTTTCCATACCTTGTTTTATTACTACTGATTTAACTCCTTTCTTTAGAACCTCAGGAAGAAAATCATGTCCGTCAAAATTATTACCTTCTATAGCTATAAAAAGATCATTTTTCAATAAAGTTCTACTGTCAATACTTATATTTTTAAAATTTAGAAAATCCCCCCCCTCGCCAAGATTTTTAATATCACCCAGAACTTCGTTTACTTCTGATAAAGAAAGATCCATTAAGATGTTAAGTCACACTTTTTTTTAAAGATGGATCAGCTGATTGTCCATAAGAGAACTTTTCAACTTCAGCAACGTCTGGTGATGGTTCCTTTATTCCGCAAACATCTTTATACATTATTTCGTATTCGCGAGCTGATCTTTGCCAACTAAACTCTTGACTCATGGCTCTTTTTTGTAGGAGTTGCCAACTATCTTTGTGTCTGAATGCCTCCCAAGACCTTACCAAAGAAGTGTAGAAATCTATAGGTTCAAAGCGATCGAAACAAAAACCTGTACCACAATTATTTTCTGGATCATGAGGCAAAACTGTATCAACTAAACCTCCAACTCGTCTTACTATTGGAATAGAGCCATACCTCATAGCAAGGAGTTGACTAATTCCGCAAGGTTCGAATCTACTAGGCATTAAGAAGGCATCAGAACCACCATAAATAAGCCTTGATAGAGAATCATCATAGGTGAGAAATACTGAAAATCTTCCCGGATAATCTAAGGCCAGTTGCCATAGTCCAGATTCTAAATATCTATCTCCAGTCCCTAATACAGCTATTTGCGAATCTGTATATGATAAAAGTCTTCTTGAAACCTGCAAAAGTAAGTCAACTCCTTTCTGATCAACCAACCTACTAACCATACCTAAAAGATATTTTTTAGTGTCAACTTCAAGACCCATTTCTCTCTGTAGAATTTTCTTATTTTCTACTCTATTTTCTAAAGTCTTAAGACTAAATTTCACGGGCAAAACAGGATCTTTAGCTGGATTCCATTCTTCTAAATCTATGCCATTAAGAATTCCCCGTAATTTACCTGAAATGTAATTAAGTAATCCTTCAAGGCTTTCCCCATATTCATGAGTTTTAATCTCATCCGCATAAGTCGGAGAAACAGCATTTACTCTATCTGCATACAACATTGCTGCAGCCATTGTATGGTCTCCATGCATATACCAGGGACACCAAGTCATTTTTTCTAGCTTCCATCTCCAAGGACCTTGGTATTTCAAATTATGAATTGTGAAAACAGTACTGATTTCAGGATCTTGATGCATCCAAACTGGAATCATTCCAGTGTGCCAATCATGGCAATGGAGAACTTGAGGTTTCCAACAATTCCAGGCAAATTCAGAAGTGGCACTAGCAAAAAATGTAAAGCGCCAATCCTCGTTTTCACCTCCGTATATTTGGTCAGAGTCAAATGTTGGATGACCAACTAGATAAATCAAATAATTATGTATTGGATGTTTTGCCTCAAATACAGCAAAATCAGTCCCCATAGTATTTGCTCTAAATACTGGTTCATTAGATATCTTTAAAAGACTCCACAATTTCCCATACCCTGGAATTATAACCCTTACATCGTGACCAAGTTTTATCAAAGATGGAGGTAACGAACCAACTACATCTCCCATACCTCCAACTTTAATCATTGGAGCACATTCAGCAGCCGCAAGAAGAATTCTCATTGATAGTTATTTAAAAAGTTCTTTTGAAAAAATCAACTAGGGGGTCCACTTGTAGTCTGAAAAATCAGGTGGACGTTTTTCAAGGAAGGCATTTCTGCCTTCTTGAGCTTCTTTAGTCGAATAAAATAGTTGCGTTGTGTATCCAGATAATTCTTGGATACCTGCAATTCCATCATTCTCCGCATTAAATGAAGCTTTAAGAATACGAATAGCAGTTGGACTATTTCGTAAAATCTCTCTTGCCCAGATTACACCCTCAGCTTCTAATTCTTCAATCTTTGTAATTGCATTTATCAAGCCCATTTTTAGAGCCTCATTGGAATTATATTTTCTACATAAAAACCAAATTTCTTTGGCTTTTCTTTGACCAACAAGTCTGGCCAAATAACTAGATCCAAATCCAGCATCAAAGCTACCAACTCTTGGGCCTGTTTGACCAAATATTGCGTTTTCAGAGGCAATACTAAGGTCACAAATTAAATGAAGAACGTGACCTCCACCGATCGCAAAGCCTGGGATTAAGGCAATAACAACTTTTGGTAAACTTCTAATTAATCTTTGTAATTCAAGTACATTTAGTCTCTGCTTTCCCTCATCATTTTCATATCCATTATTACCTCTTACACTCTGATCTCCTCCAGAACAAAAAGAATAGATGCCCTTCTTATCAGGTCCCGCTCCTGTAAAAAGAACTACTCCTATACTTTCATCATTTCTCACAATATTAAATGCATCAATAAGCTCATCTACAGTTTTTGGTCTAAATGCATTTCTTTTGTCAGGGCGATTAATTGCGATTCTCGCAATTCCCTCATCTGATTTATGAAATAATATATCTTTATAAGATTTGCATTGTGACCAGATTAAAGTTGTTTTCCCAGGTAAAATTTTCATGTATCATAATTATTCGAAAATAAAAAAATTAATAAATTTAACTGCCAATAATTTTTTTTAGCAGAATATTTTTTTCATTAATTTCATTATCCGAATCTATATCAACTTTAATTATTACAGATTTCCGGATAGAAATGCTCCATTCGAATGCCTCTCTTAATTTTTTAAAATTTGTAATAGTTTTAAACTTTACTTTATAACCGTCAGCGAGTTTTGCCCAATTTATATCTTTAGGCATAAGAAATAGTTTTTTTAATTCATCTTCTTTTAAATTATTTTTATAAATACGATTAAATATATTTCCACCATTATTGTTTATTAGAAGGATTGTTAAATTCAAGTCTGTTGAATTTTCAATAAGCCAGCCATTTATATCATGAACAAAAGCCAAATCTCCAGTTACAAGAAGTAAGGGATTTTTAATTCTAGAAATTCCTAATGCAAGAGATAAAGTGCCATCTATTCCCGAAGCTCCTCTGAAGCTGAAGCAATTTCTTGTTAAAGTACCATTCTCAGAAAATGTAAGCCAATCTCGAATTGGGCTGCTTGCAGAGAGCATAATTGGATCTTCAGCTGGCCATATTTTTGGAACAAGATTTGCAAGCTTATACTCAGTAATTTGACTATTATCGTTAATTTTCTCTTTTAAAATTGCCTTAATTTTTTCACCTTCCTCTATTAGATCTAGGGCTAAAGAAGTTAATGACTTTTTGCTTATTTGGTTAATTGATAATTCAGGTAAGAATTGATTAACAAAATTTGTCAGCCCAAACTCATATTCAAATGATTTTTTTATTGGATCTAAATTTCTATAATTTTTTTCTTTAATAAGAATCTGCATCCCTTCGAAGATTGTTATAAACTTCTCCAAATCAATTGAAGTTGATATTGGACCAAGTCTCAAAAGTTGGTGACAATTGAGTAAATTCTTATTTTTTCTTAAGACTAATTCCCAATTCACAACTAATCCTCTTAAAGAAGAATCAACACCTGAAACAGGATCAGCAAAAACTGGCCAACCAGTAATTTCCTGTATTTTTTCCAGAGATTTATTGAAAGAAGACAAATCATTTATGGAACCTTGATAGGGACCTACCAAAATAATGCCTGATTGATCTAAATTTAAACTTTTTGAAATTTCTAAGAATTTGTTTTTATGAGCCTTTATTGCATTTTTTTGAAAAAAATATTGTTTCTTTAAATAAATCCTTTTAAAAATCTCTAAAACATTTTTTTTATCTAAAAAAGGAATATCTAAAGGCTTATCGATAGGAATGTTTAAATGGACAGGTCCAGGAAATGTAGATATTTGTTCCTCAACAATTCGTACTAAATTTAAAATTTCATTATCTTCTGTTTCATGGAGCCCATTAAGATTTGTACTTAAAACTCTTCTGCAGACTGAACTCAGAAATTCTTCTTGATTTACTGTTTGATTAGCTCCACAATCTTTTAACCTTGAAGGTCTATCAGCTGTAATTAATATAAGACCTTTACAAGATCGGTCAGCCTCAACTGCTGCTGGCAATAGATTACTTACTGCAGTTCCAGAAGTTGTGATAACCAAAGAAAGATTACCAGATGCTGCAGAGATCCCAAGAGAGTGAAATCCTGCAGATCTCTCATCAATTGAATTAAAAATATTTACCAGTCCTAACTTATTTAATTCTCCTGCAGCTATAGCCAAAGGTGCTGATCTACTACCTGGACATAGGATTAAATTTTGAACTCCTATTTTTATAAGAAGATTTAAAAGTTGTAAACTTCTAAGAAAATTTTTGCATTCAATAGATGATGTCATAATTTATATAAATGCTTTGGGATTTTTCCTTATAACTGAATTAAATAAAAAATGTCCACAACTGAAGAAAAAAGAAATTCAATCATCAAGGATTTAAAAAATCTTTTAATTTGGATATCAATTGCTTTAATTATACGATGGCAAGTTATAGAACCAAGATGGATCCCATCTGGCTCAATGCTTCCCACTCTTCAAATACAAGACAAAATTCTAGTTGAGAAAATAACACCTAAAATCATATCCAAATCAAATCTTTCAAAATTAAAAAATAAAATTGTGGTTTTTAATGTTCCCGAGCAATTAATTAATGCTGGTTATGAATCAAATACTGCATTAATCAAAAGAGTAATTGGAATCCCAGGGGACAAGGTAGAAGTAAGACAAGGCAACCTTTACATAAATGATATCGTCCAAGATAATAACGTTTTTGACCAAAATATTAATTATTCGATAGGTCCTTTTATTGTTCCTGATGAGTCCTTATGGGTGATGGGAGATAACAGAAATAATAGTATGGACTCTCATATTTGGGGATATTTACCCTATGAGAAGATTATTGGTAAAGCAATATTTAGATACTGGCCTTTAAATAAAATTGGCCCTATTCGGTTCCCTGACCTTAATAATTAAGATTATTGGGTACATGATGTTGTAATGTTTTTATATCTAGAAGATGTAGAAATGTTTAATCCAGAATTTCTTGCTACTGAAAATAATGATCCGAATGATGAGAATGATTTAATCCAATATTTACAAAAACAATCCCCGGAAGTTTTACAAAGAGTAGCAAAATCAGCTAGTGAAGATATTCAAGAAATTATTAGACATAATGTTCAAGGTCTTCTTGGAATGCTCCCTTCAGATCAATTTGATGTAAAAATAACCTCTTCAAAAGACAACATTGCCAATTTATTATCTTCGGCCATGATGACAGGATATTTCTTAAGACAAATGGAGCAAAGAAAAGAGTTGGAACAAACTCTTAAAAATGATGAAAACATGTCTATTGAAGAATAATAGTTTTAAATATTAACTTTTTCAGGAATTATTCCTAGTTCATACAACCTTTTATATAGATCCATCAAAAATTTATTATCTTCTGGGAGTTTGTCCCACTTTTGGGAATTAATTTCATTAATTAAATTTTGACAATCTACTATTGTAAATTTAACAGGTGCCGTAAAATGAGCTGGAATTAAATATTCCATATCTTCTAAAGATTTGATATTTTCTAGCCATTTAAGTAAAACTTCTTTTGAACGTGGAAAAATTAATTTTTGTAAAACTGGTGCAATTTGAATCTTAGGAATATCTTTACCCATTATTTCAACAAGAGAGGATTCCCAATCTTTGTCCCATAAAAAGGGATAGATCCCGAAATGCGATTTCCAATTTCTAAGCTCTTTTTTGAATGAATACTTAAAGACTTCTCCTAATGGTGGAATATTTAATTTACCTGGTTTCAAAAAAGATGAAAATAAGACTAACCTTTTCCATCCTTTTTTTCTTTGTTCGATAGAGTCAATCAAAGGTTCATCCCCTCTCTCTCTAGAATGAAAAAGAAGTGGAGTTGGATCAAAATCAAATATCTCAGGTGGAGTTGAGTCTATTCCAACTATTGCGTCTGTAACATGAAGAGTTTTCGTAGAATAATGAAAACAACTTATCTCCTGATATCTTCCAAGTCCTAAATTCAGAGGGCCTAATGAAGACCATCTAAAAAGATCTGTATATGGAGTACCTTCCTCAAAAAGTATTCTTGTTCTTTTTGATGGGATTCCTAAAAAATCTAGTGGTAGATTTAATGGAAAACTCCACTGTCCTGGACAAAGCCAAATTTCTGCATCTTTAAAGATTCTTGAAAGAGCTGGAAGTCCGATTTTATGTTCTAGTCCAGAGGCATTTGGGAGAATTATTGTTTTTACTTTTCCGTGAATAGCAATTAATTTTTCTAACTCATTTATTAATTCTTTTGTAGGAGGGAGTGGATTTATTAGCATCAATCCATCATCAACCTTTATTACCGTCATTCTTATTGGAACCGCAACATAATAAAGTCCCTGTATTTGCTCCAAAGACCATATTTGATCAGGAATTAGTTCTCTTAAAATTGT
This sequence comes from uncultured Prochlorococcus sp., assembly GCF_902626525.1. Classification (GTDB taxonomy): domain Bacteria; phylum Cyanobacteriota; class Cyanobacteriia; order PCC-6307; family Cyanobiaceae; genus Prochlorococcus_A. Next base: position 33,324 of record NZ_CACOFR010000010.1, on the reverse strand, counting down.
TTTCTTTTTCCCGTAAGGATATAAAGGAAATAATGGCCACCAATACCAATTTTTATTTAAAGTTTCTTCAACCATTATTATTTTACCCAGCAAATATTTTTTTTAACTTAAATATTCCATATCTTGGAGCGAATAAAAACGCGAATAAAAATATAAAAGTTTGTGCCAAGACAATTGATCCACCTGTTTCAAGATCAAACCAAAAGCTAACGTAGATTCCTATAAGGCTTGAGGTAATTGCACTGAATACTGAAATTATGGTCATATTATCAAACTTATCAGTAAGTAAATATGCCGTAGCGCCTGGTGTAATCAACATTGCGACTACCAAAATAATTCCAACAGACTGCAGTCCCACAACTGCTGCCAACGATAAACATGTAAGGAGTAAATAATGAAGAAAAAATACATTAATCCCAACTGTTTTTGCATGCCTAGGATCAAAACAATAAAGCATTAAATCTTTTCTAAAAACTGATAAAAGAATTACTACCAAGAACGAAATGAATATGGTTTGCTTGACATCTGAAAGAGATATTCCTAATGGACTACCAAAAAGGATAGAGTGCAGGTCAATATTACTTTTAATCTTAGAAACCAATACGATTCCGAGAGCAAAAAATCCAGTAAATACCAAACCAATAACAGTATCTTCCTTAACTCTGGATTTCTGCTTGATAAATCCTATCAATGCTACAGAACCAACTCCGAAAATAAATGCTCCAAAAGAGAAAGGAAGACCTAGTGCATAAGCAACCACGACACCGGGCATTACTGAATGTGACACTGCATCTCCCATTAAAGCCCATCCTTTAAGAGTCAAATAGCTAGATAAAAAACCACAAACAGCTGCCACTAACGAACTTATAAGAAGTGCTTTTCTCATAAATTCATGAGTTAAAGGATCTGTTATCAACGAATCTAAAGTTAAAAAAGAACAGAGGGCCATATGATTAAAATTTAGGATTCAGGTCCAAATAAGAAATCAGGTGAGATCCCACCAAAAGTGGTTGTAATATTTTCAGGAGTGAAGACTTCAGACATCTCGCCATAAGCTACAACAGTTTTATTTATTAAAAGGACCAAATCACAAAATTCACGGACATGAATCATATCATGCGTTGATAATAAGATAGTTTTTCCCTCATTTTTAAATTGAATAAATAATTCTGAGATAAGTTTTTCAGTTCTTATATCAACACCTGAAAAAGGCTCATCAAGGAGAAGTATTGAAGCTCTTTGCGCAATTGCTCTAGCTAAAAAAGTTCGTTTTCTCTGACCTCCAGATAAGTTTCCAATGGGTGTAGATAAATGATCAGTAAGATCAACTCTCTCAATAGCATCTTTAACCGCCTGAACATCAGACTCTCTAGGACACCTAAAAATATTCATCGAGCCATATCTTCCCATCATTACTACATCCCAAACATTTATTGGGAATTGACTATCAATTCCCTCATTTTGAGGAACATAAGCAATTGACTGATCTTTTTGAGCAGCTCTTACTGACTCTCCATTAATTCTAATTTTTCCCTTTGAAATATTTACAAAACCAGTCAAAGCATTAAAAAAAGTTGTTTTACCAGCTCCGTTCATCCCAACTAACCCACATATCTGACCAGGTTTCAATTTTAAATTTGCATCATACAAAGCAACCTTACCGTTGTAATCTACGCAAATATTCTCTGCATCAATCCTAAAATTTTGATAATTAGTTGTTTCCATAATTCAAAAAAGCCCTTTTTTAATTAGATCCAAATTATGCTCAAGCATTTTTATATAAGAACTGGCAGGACCACTATCATCAGATAATGAATCAACGAAAAGATTCCCTCCAAAATTAGCTTCAGTTTCGTTTACAACAACCATTTGAGATTCATTACTTACAGTACTTTCGCAAAATACAGATGGAACATTTTTATCTTTAACTATTGAGATTGTTTGTGCCATTTTTTTGGGAGTAATTTGACTCTCAGCATTAACTGGCCACAAATAAACTTCCTCTAATCCATAATCATTTGTTAAATAGGAAAAAGCTCCTTCACAACTTACTAGATACCTTCTGTCTTTATTTAAGTTGTTAATAAAAAGTGAAAATTCTTTATCAATCTTTGAGAGTTTATCTTTATATATTTTTCCATTTTCTTCAAAAACTTTCCTTTTAGATGGTCTCAATTCTGATAAAGAATCCACGAGAATATCAACATATAGCATCCCTCTTTTTGGTGAAATCCAGGCATGAGGGTTGGGTTTACCTTTGTAAAAATCTTCACTAATAAAAACAGGATCTAAATCTTTTGCAACAGTAATTCTTTTAACTTTTAAATTTGAAACAAATTTTTCTGCCCATAATTCAAATCCAAATCCATTGTCAACAAAGACAAAAGCACTAGATGCTTTTACCAAATCGCTTGGAGTTGGTTGGTAACCATGAACTTCAACTCCAGGTTTTGTTATTGATCTAACAATAAAATCATCATTAGCAACATTTCTAATCATGTCCGCCAAAACTGTAAAGCTTGCAAGTATTACTTCTTTACTTTCATTTTTATTTGATATTTTTTTACAGGAGCCTGCAAAAAGAGTAATGAGAAGTATAAAACTTAAAAAAAGAATATTTTTTTTCATAATTAATATTAATCCTGAGATTATCAACCAAAAGATACTTTTATAAGTGGTTTTCTAAAATCAGAAATAAATCCTTTCCAATTTATCTTTTCTTTTTCAAATGCTTTTTCAACAATTTTCTCAGAATTTTTCTTTATAAAATCCAAATCAGGTTCTTCTACTCCTTTCGTTATTGCCATAAAATCTGCCAAAGAACATGATACTACTCTTGTTAAGTAAGCAGCACTGACAGCCTGAAATGTTCCAGAGACAATCCAATTTGGGCCATGTAATTTTGTTATGCCAATTAGAGTCTGTCCACTCCATTCAATAACTCCCTGAGCAATTGCAGTCTTTAAAATCTCTTTAGATACTTTATCTAAAATTTCAGGAGACCAATTACATCCCCATACAGACTTAATTTCTTTAATCATTAGAGAATTTAGTACTGTCATTGCCATAACATCAATGGATGGGATAGGAGAAAAGAAAACAGTTGTAGCAACAAGAATTTGACTTTTTCTTTGTATTCCTTTTAACTGCATTCTTCTTATCCCTTCAATTTCAGATTGCCAAGTAACATGAAGTTCTCTCAAGAGCCTTTTTTTTGTATTTTCAATATTTTTTGATGAACTTATAAAAAACCTCCTTAAAGAAAAAGGTATATTTATTGTTTCTTTTTTATTTAGATCAAAAGTAATAATTTTGTTTGTAAAGTCACTTGAAATTTGAGACTTTAGGTCTTCTATCTGATTTTTTGCTTTTATTTCATTGGAAGTTAAAGCTACCAACCAAATTGGCATATTTTTAGGAAACTTTTCCAGCCACAAAAAATCATTCGCCGACAAAGGCAACTCTAAAAAATACAAGATCGCATCACTATTTAAAGCATCTTTAGGAATAATTTCAGAAGAATTATATTTTGGTAGTTTTTCGTATAAATCAAAGTCAAACTTATCTGCTTTAAAATGACTTTTCAAAACAGATTGACAACTTTGATAATCTTTTTGTCCAATACAACTTATTTTTTCCTTATTACATCTTTTAAGTATCGATTCAAGTATTTTTTGTCTTTTTGAATTCTGTTTCTCTAATTCATTTGTTGATTCAAGTTCTTCAAAAAAATTTAAATCTTCATTACATAGATTTATCCAACCATCTAAATTATTTGGCTCATAAAATTTAGGCTTATCATTCTTCAAGTAAAAATATCCACCCAAACACAACGCAAAAAATCCTATTGAACCTCCTGCAAAATTAATTAAGTCACTGACAAACCATTCCCCAAAACCTAATAAAAATAAAATTATAAAAAGATTCTTTTTAGGAAACTTTATGAAATCCTTTAAAAGGTTTTCTTTTCTAATATCAAACACAATACTTTTATTTATCTAGTTTTATTTTAATGCAAGTTGTGAATGAGAAAAGTAAAATTTCATGAGTCGTTAATCAAAAGATAAAAATTTAAGGGTTTTAAAAAGACTTATTGCATAACTAGATGCTAAGTTAATAGACTATTTAAATAATTTAAGAAACATCAAGATGTCTAATTCAAATTTCAGCAATAATCCTGGACAAGAAAATTACAGAGGACGATCATATAATGAAAGATCTAATTTCAGAGATAGAACAGGTGGCAGAAGAGATGGAGGAGGATTCCGCATAAGATTGAGTGATAACGAAATGAAAGCCGTTAAATCAATACAAGAGACCTTTCAGCTAAAGTCTACCGTTGCAGTTCTGGGTTTCTCTGTTAGAACACTTAGCGAAATGATCAAAGATGAAAAATTAATTAAATCAATCTCAGAATATGCAAAAAATAACAAAAACTCCTCTTCGAATAGACAACCACAAAATCAGTTTGAAGGAAAGACCAAAACAGCTCCTGACCCATTTGCGAGACCTATGAAAAATCCATCAAATGAAAAAACTGAATCTAGCGAAGTAGAAGAGAGTGAAATTCAAACAAGCGAAGTAAATGAGGAAGAAGTTCAATCAAGCAAAGCAGAAGATAAAGAAATTAAATTAAGCGAAGTAGATGAGGATGACAAATAAAAAAAGGATTCTTTCGGGTGTTCAGCCAACTGGTGACTTACATATAGGAAATTGGCTTGGAGCAATTAATAATTGGGTGACTCTTCAAGAGCAATATGAAACATTTCTATGTGTAGTTGATTTGCACGCAATAACTGCCGCATATGATCCAAATGCATTATCTAAGAACACTATCTCTACTGCGGCCTTGTATGTTGCTTGTGGGATAGATCCCAAAATATGCTCAATTTTTGTCCAAAGTCAAATTTCTGCGCATTCAGAACTATGTTGGATATTAAATTGCCTGACCCCTATAAACTGGATGGAGAGAATGATTCAATTTAAAGAAAAATCTATACAACAGGGGAACAATGTATCTATAGGATTATTTGATTATCCAATCTTAATGGCTGCAGATATCCTTCTTTACGACGCTGACTTCGTACCAGTAGGAGAAGATCAAAAACAACATCTTGAACTTGCCAGAGATATTGCACAACAAAGAATTAATGCCAAATTTAGTAAAGATAAAAATATTTTAAAAATACCTCAGCCAATAATTATGGAGAATGGATCAAAAATAATGAGTTTAATTGATGGTAAAAAAAAGATGAGTAAAAGTGATCCTAACGAAGGTAGTAGGATCAATTTATTAGATACTCCTGAAATAATCACTAAGAAAATAAAAAGAGCAAAAAGTGATAGTTCTATTGGAATAGAATTTAATAATCCAGAGAGAGCAGAATCTAAAAATCTTCTGATGATTTATTCAATATTATCTGGCAAAGAAATTTCTAAATGTGAACAAGAATTCTCAGGAACGGGATGGGGGACATTTAAAAAATTAATTACTGAACAACTTATAGAATCTCTAGAACCTATTCAGGAAAAATATAAAGTCTTAATAAATGATCCATATCAATTAAATAATATTCTCAAAGAAGGGAAAGAAAAAGCTGAAGATTTAGCAAATAAAACTCTAAAAAGAGTTAAATCTAAACTTGGATTTTTTGAAATGGAGAACTAAATTATGCCAATAATTACCTTACCTGATGGTTCAAAAAAGGTTTTTGAAAAATCTGTAACTGTTCTGGAAATTGCACAAAGTATAGGAACTGGATTAGCTAAAGCAACAATTGCCGGTAAAGTAAATGATATTCTTATCGATGCAACGCTTCCTATAAAAACTGATTCCAAAGTTGTAATCATTACATCTAAAGATAAAGAAGGAATTGAGATAATTAGACATTCTTTCGCACATCTTATTGGTCATGCAGTTAAACAAATTTACCCCAAAACAAAAATGGCCATAGGTCCTGTAATTGAAGATGGTTTTTATTACGATATTTTTTCAGAATACAGATTTATACCTGAAGACTTAATAAAAATTGAAGAAAGAATTAATAACTTAATCAGAACAAATTATCATATAAAAATTTTGCAAGTTTCCAAAGAGGAAGCAATTAAAACTTTTAAAGAAAGAAATGAAACTTTTAAATTACGCATAATTGAAGAAATTCCTGATGAAGGCCTTATCAACCTTTATAAACACGAAGAATATATTGACATGTGTAGAGGACCTCACGTCCCTAATACAAGACATTTGAGGCATTTTAAGTTACTTAAATTATCCGGTTCATACTGGAGAGGTAAAAGTGAAAATGAATCATTGCAGCGAATATATGGAACTGCATGGGCAAAAGAGAAAGAGCTTTGTGACTACTTGAAAAAAATTGAAGAAGCTGAAAAAAGAGATCATAGAAAACTTGGGAAAAAACATTCACTCTTTCACATACAAGAAGAGTCACCAGGTATGATTTTTTGGCATCCAAATGGATGGACGATCTACCAAGTCCTGGAAAAATACATTAGAGAAATACTAAATAAAAATGATTATCTAGAGATAAAAACCCCACAAGCGGTTGATAAATCTCTTTGGGAAAAATCAGGTCATTGGGAAAAATTTAGAGACGATATGTTTACTACTGCATCAGAAAATAGAACTTATGCAATTAAACCAATGAATTGTCCATGCCATATACAAGTATTTAATCAAGGGTTAAAAAGTTATAAGGATTTACCTATTCGACTTGCTGAATTTGGTTCTTGTCATAGAAATGAGCCGTCTGGTGCATTACACGGACTTATGAGAGTAAGAAACTTTACTCAAGATGATGCACATATCTTCTGCACAGAAGATCAAATTCAAAATGAGGTATCTACTTTTATAGATCTCGTTTTCGAGGTTTACAAAACTTTTGGTTTTGATGAAATCATCATTAAATTATCAACTCGTCCTGAAAAAAGGGTTGGCAGTGAAGAGATTTGGGATAAATCAGAAGAGGCACTTACCAAAGCTCTAGATAATAAGAATCTAAAATGGGAACTTCAACCAGGAGAAGGTGCTTTTTATGGTCCAAAAATAGAATTCTCTCTAAAAGATTGTCTTAATAGAGTCTGGCAATGTGGAACTATTCAGGTTGATTTCTCAATGCCTATAAGATTGGATGCAACTTACGTAGATATAGATAATGAGAAAAGAAATCCAGTAATGCTTCACAGGGCAATTCTTGGATCCTTTGAAAGATTTATTGGAATTTTAATTGAACAATATGAAGCTAAATTTCCAATCTGGCTTGCACCATATCAAATAATTTTATTGAGCATTACCGATAGAAATAATGAAAAATGTTTAAAGTTTAATGAAATAATAAATAAATATGGTTATCGATCAAAAGTTGATATTAGAAATGAAAAAATAGGATATAAAATTAGGGAGGCAACTCTCGCGAGATTTCCATTAATTGCAGTTATTGGAGATAAAGAACAAGAGATTGATTCAGTTGCCTTGAGAGCTTTAGATGGAAGGAATTTAGGAATTTTTAATTTACCTAATCTTTATAAATTAATGGACGAATTAATTGAAAAGAAAGGGAGAACAGCATAATTTTAAATATATGAATTTTCTCGCTTGTGACTTAGGGGGGACGAAGGTTCTATTGGGAATTTTCAAAAAAGATTTAAACGATGATTCTCCCATCTTAATTTTAAAAAAAAAATATATATCTTCCGATTGGGAATCTTTTGAAAACATCCTAGAAGATTTTCTTAAAAATAAATGTAAAAATATTACTCACCCTTCTTCTGCATGTTTCGCCGTAGCTGGTCCTTTATCGAACAACAACGCAAAAATCATAAACTTGTCATGGAATATTTCTGGAAAGGCATTACAAAACAAATTTAATTTTAAGAGCTGCGAGCTAATTAATGATTTTGCTGTGCAAATCTATGGAATCCCTTATTTAAAAAAAAATCAATATTCTACTATCAAAAATGGAACCCATTATGAGGGAGCTAATAGTGATTTGCACGCCATTGTTGGAGCAGGTACTGGTTTAGGCATTGCAAGAGGCTTAATATCAGGAAGAAATGTAAAGGTTTTAGCTAGTGAAGGAGGTCATGTTGAATACTCGCCAAAGTCAAAATTAGAATGGGAATTAAAGATTTGGGTAAGGAATTACCTAAAAGTTGAGAGGATATCTTGCGAGAGAATTGTTAGCGGCACTGGTTTATCAAGAATTGCCGAATGGAGACTAAGCAAACCTGATGCCAAAAACCATCCATTACAAAAATATTTTAAAGAAATTAAATTTTCTGATGGAATAAGAAAAGAACTACCTGAAAAAATTTGCAATCTTTCTAGAGAAGGTGATCAGCTAATGATAGAAGTTGAGAGGATATGGTTAGGCGCTTATGCCTCTTTATTGGGAGATGTTGCTCTTCAAGAATTGTGCTTTGGCGGATTATGGATTTCTGGAGGGACCGCACCAAAACATTTCAAAAACTTTAAATCAGATTTATTTATGAAACATTTTTTTGATAAAGGAAGATTAAAAGATATTCTTAAAACAATACCTATCAAAATAATTTTAGATGAAGAGTTTGGACTTTTTAGTGCAGCCTGCAGAGCAAAAATGCTTTTAAAAACTTAGTAAAAAATGTCTATTCCTGAAGTTGGAAAAAAAATAAAAGTGACAGTACCTTCGACAACTGCAAATTTAGGGCCTGGTTTTGACTGCCTTGGTGCAGCATTAGATTTGTCTAATGAATTTATTTTTACAAGAATTGATGGAGTGGGAGATAGATTTGATTTAATAATGGAAAGTACAGATGGAAATCATTTAAGAGGAGGACCGGAAAACTTAGTTTTTAGAGCGGCTCAGAAAGTATGGGAGAGTGCAAATGTGTCTTCTTTTGCACTTGAAGCAAGAGTTAAACTTGCCGTTCCCCCTGCACGCGGACTTGGAAGTAGTGCTACAGCAATAGTTGCTGGATTAATTGGAGCAAATGCAATAATGGATTCTCCCCTGCCCAAAGAGAAACTCCTAGAACTTGCAATTGATATTGAAGGTCATCCTGATAATGTAGTGCCCTCACTCTTGGGAGGGCTTTGTTTAACAGCCAGGTCATCTTCTCAAAGATGGAGAATAATAAGATGTGATTGGCACGATTCCATCAAGGTTGTTGTTGCAATACCTGCCATTCGATTAAGCACAAGTGAAGCAAGGAAAGTAATGCCTAAGAATGTTTCGATATCTGATGCAGTTATAAATATGGGAGCACTTACTTTATTACTAAATGGCTTAAAAGCTGGAAATGATGAATTAATAAAAGAGGGAATGTTTGATAAGCTGCATGAACCATATCGATGGAAACTTATTAAAGGAGGAGAGGAAGTTAAAGATGCAGCACTACAAGCAGGGGCTTTAGGTTGTGCAATTAGTGGTGCTGGGCCAAGCATTTTAGCTTTGTGTAAGAAAGAAAATGGCAAATTTGTTAGTCAAGCGATGGTAAAAGCTTGGGAGAAATTAGGTGTAGCAAGTAGAGCTCCATTTTTAAACTTACAAACAACAGGCAGTCAATTCAGTACTATCTCAGGTAAGTAGTTTTACTTAGGCATTTTTAATGTTATAGTCTCAAGCTAGTACTACTTCAACTAGAATAAAAAAATTATTCATTACATAAATGAATTTAGAATCTTTTCCTTGGCTATCCTGTATTGTTTTACTCCCTTTAATTGGAGCATTAATAATGCCTTTTTTGAGTTCAAAGGAAGGTGAAGACAATGAACTACCTAGAAATATCTCATTAAGTTTTTTATTTGTAGATTTTTTACTGATAATAGGCGTACTTTTTCAAAAATTTAATACTGCAAATAGCTCTTTGCAACTTGTGGAAAGATCAACTTGGTTGCCCTCAATAGGCTTAGAATGGTCTCTTGGTATAGATGGGCTATCTGCTCCTTTAGTAGCTTTGAGTGGGTTAATTACTTTTTTATCAGCTGCAGCAAGCTGGAAAATAAAGAAAAAATCTAATTTATATTTTGCCCTGTTATTAGTTCAAGCATCAGCTCAAGCATTAGTTTTCCTCTCTCAAGATTTCCTATTATTTTTCTTGGCTTGGGAACTCGAATTGGTGCCTGTTTATCTTCTTATAGCCATTTGGGGAGGGAAAAAGAAATTATATGCAGCAACTAAATTTATACTTTATACAGCTTTAGCTTCTTTATTAATATTAATAAGTGGGTTAGCCCTTGCATTGAGTGGTGAAACTTTTACTTTAAATATTACCGACTTAACCAATAAACACGTAACAGGTAGCCTAGCATTACTATCTTATTTAGGCTTTTTAATTGGCTTTGGAGTAAAACTACCTATCTTTCCACTTCATACTTGGTTACCGGATGCGCATGGAGAAGCAAATGCTCCAGTATCAATGTTACTGGCGGGAATACTTTTAAAAATGGGAGGCTACGCCTTATTAAGATTCAACGTTCAAATATTACCTGAAGTTCATCTGCAAATTGCACCTGCATTAATTATCCTTGGAATCATTAATATAATTTACGGTGCACTAAATGCATTTGCACAGGATAATGTCAAAAGGAGAATTGCATGTAGCTCTGTAAGCCATATGGGTTTCGTCCTGCTTGGAATAGGTGCAGTGGACGCTTTAGGTATAAGCGGAGCAATGCTTCAAATGATAAGTCACGGACTTATCGCAGCAGCTATGTTTTTTGTTACAGGTTCATTCTATGAAAGAACAAATACTCTTTCAATTCCAAATATGGGTGGTTTAGCAAAAGTCTTGCCAATAACTTTTGCTTTTTTCTTAGCAAGCTCTTTAGCTTCTTTGGCATTACCTGGCATGAGCGGCTTTATTAGCGAAATAACTATATTTCTAGGCATCACTAGTCAAGAGGGATTCAGCTCTCTCTTTAGATCAATCACAATTCTTGTAGCAGCTATTGGTTTAGTCCTAACTCCAATATATCTACTATCAATGTGTAGAAGAGTATTTTTTGGACCTAGAATTCCAGCACTTGCAACAGTTAAAGAAATGAATGGCAGAGAATTGACAATTGGTTTCAGTTTATTGTTACCTACTTTAGTAATAGGTTTTTGGCCAAAAATTGCCATAAATTTATATGAATCTTCAACTAATGCTCTCAGTCAGCAGCTTACTTTAGCTAAATTAATAGGATTAATCTCAAACATTAATTAAGTCCTATTTACTTAAATAAATGCAAACCTCAATTTTTAAATATGGAGAATTACCAGAATTTAAAAAATTTACTCCAGAAAATATCAGTCAACAATTTCCAGAGGTAATAGACAAAATAGGCAAAGATTTTGAAAATATAGAGAATAACTTATCTGATTATTTGATTCAAAATGATTTGAACTGGGATAAAGTAATAAATCCTTTAAATGAAGTCAATGAAATTCTTAGGTGGAGCTGGGGAGTAATCAGCCACCTAAATGCCGTAAATAACTCCGAAAGTCTTAGACATATTTATTCAAAATTTCTTCCGGAGATTATTAGCTTGAGTAACAAATTTGGACAAAGTAAAATAATTTATAAATCTTTAGTCAAGCTTAAAGAGACAAATAACTTTGATCAAATAAGAAATAGAATTTTAGATAAGGAAATTCTTGAGATGCAGCATAAAGGAATTTCTTTAAAAAAGAAAGATCAGGAAGATTTCAACAATATTTCAGAAAAGCTTGGGAAGCTATCAACTGACTTTAGCAACAATGTTCTTGATGCAACTAATAATTGGTTTTTAATATTAAATAAAAAATCTGAAGTTGATGGTCTACCTGAGCGAGTTCTTGAATTAATGGCAATATCTGCTCGCAATCATTTAAAAAAAGATGGAGAAGTTAATGTCAAAAATGGGCCATGGAAACTAAGTCTAGATATTCCAACTTACACGGCGTTTATGACATATGCTACTGACAGAAACCTCAGAGAAAAACTTTACAAATCCTTTGTGGGGAGGGCTTCGCAAGGAAAAGAAAATAATTCTCAAATTATTGAAGAGATATTATCTCTTAGAACAAAACAGGCTAATCTTCTTGGATATAAAAGTTGGGCAGAATTGAGTTTGTCAACGAAAATGGCCAAAGAAATTAAAAATGTTGAAAACCTTTTAGAGGAATTGAGAGAACCAGCATTTAAAACAGCAAAAAATGAATTAAAAAAGCTTGATAAATTTGCCAAATCAAATGGCTTTCCGCAATCTCAGAATATAGAGCCATGGGACATAAGTTATTGGTCCGAACTTCTTAGAAAGGAAAAGCTTAATTTAGACCAAGAGTCATTGAGGCCTTGGTTCCCACTAAATGATGTTTTAAAAGGCTTATTTAGACTAAGCGAAAAGTTATTTGAAATTAAAGTTGTCGAAGCGACTAGTGGAGCACCTTCTTGGAATGATGAAGTATTGTTTTTCAATATCCTCGATAAACGAGAAGAAAAGATAGCATCTTTTTACCTCGATCCATATTCTCGTCCAGAGACAAAAAGAGGAGGAGCTTGGATGGATGAATGTTTAAATAAAAATAATCTTGGTAAAAATACTCTACCTGTAGCTTATCTTGTTTGCAATCAGACTCCACCATCTAAAGATAAACCTAGTTTGATGAGTTTCGAGGAAGTTCAGACACTTTTTCATGAATTTGGTCATGGTCTTCAACATATGCTTACTACTGTAAATCTTCCTCAAGCGGCTGGTATTAACAACGTAGAGTGGGATGCAGTCGAACTTCCTAGTCAATTTATGGAAAACTGGTGTTTCCATAAAAACACTCTTTTAAATATTGCTAGACACTATAAAACAGGAGAAAAATTATCCGATGAGAATTTTGAAAAGCTATTAAAGAATAGAACTTTTAATTGTGGTATGGCTACACTTAGACAATTGCATTTTGCGATTACAGATCTGAGATTACACAGTAATATTGAAAAAAACAAAGTTAAAACTGCTGATGAGATCAGAAGAGAAGTTGCAGAAGAAACTACTGTAATTGCACCAATCCAAGAAGATCAATTTCTTTGTTGTTTTAGTCATATTTTTGCAGGAGGCTATTCAGCTGGATATTACTCATATAAATGGGCTGAAGTTCTAAGTGCTGATGCTTTTTCTATGTTTGAGGAAGCTGATCTTGAAAATATTGAAAATTTAAAGTTAATAGGGAAGAAATTTAAAGATACAGTACTTAGCTTAGGAGGAAGCTTACCTCCATTAGAGATATTCAAACTATTCAGAGGTAGAGAACCAAAAACAGAATCCTTAATAAGACACTTAGGCTTATCAAGAGCTACATCATAATTTTTCCGATTATTTTTTCAACAGAAAATTTATTTCTCACTAAATTTCTATGTTTATATACGTTTAGTGATATTTTTTCCCCAATATCTAAATTAGTCCACCAGCTGGGGAAAACCATAAGATCCCAGTAAGTGAAGAAGCTTATACACTCGATATCTTTAAGAAAAACATCATTTTTTTCAAGTTCACTCAAAAATTTACTCTTTATTTTCATCTCTGAGATTCCTCTAAAAGGGTATTTGGGTACTAATTGTGCAATTAATGTTCCTTTGTGAGGGGAACCTATAGACATAAATCTTCTTGTTCTTTTATAACCATAAAAATTTTGAAGCCAATATCTACCAATTATTCCTCCCATAGAGAAGCCCAAAATATCTACTTCTTTATATAAACCATACTTCTCTAAAATTAAATCATTTAATACATGAGATAAATCAATAATTGAAGTCATTCCATATGAATGATTAAGCGTTGGGGCAAAATATTCAATTCCAATATCATCAAGTTTTGAAGTGATAGAAGAAAAAATACTTGAAGTATTCCAAAGCCCATGAATCAATATAATGGGATTCCTATTTTCCAAAACTTTTACTTATTTTCAAGAATTCTTATTATTGAAACCTTCCCATCAAAGCCAGCAATTGGAGGATGACATTTTGTCAAAATAATTTTTATTTTAGAGAGCTTAAATTTCTTATCAATTATTTCTAAAATTGCATTTGAGTATTTTTCGATTGTTAAACAATATATTTCTCTTGACTGATCTTTTAAAATTTCAACTAATTTTGAATAGTCAACTGTTTTTTTTATATCATCATTTGAAGTGCACTTTTCAAAATCAGTCCACAAAAATACATCCAAATTAAACAGTTGTCCTGTTTGTCTCTCTTCATCAAGGACACCAACTCTAGCCCAAAGTTTTATTTTTTCAATTTTTAAAAATGTTTCCATATTCATAAATTTCAAAGATCTTTATGAGTATATATAGCTTTTCCATATGAGAAATCTTTAACTATATTCCCATTGCCTTTTAAGAAATATTTATAAGTTACCAAACCCTCCAGACCTACAGGTCCTCTTGGAGGAAGAGTTTGAGTAGATATTCCAACTTCAGCTCCAAATCCATACCTAAATCCATCGGCAAACCTTGTAGAGCAATTATGAAAAACACCTGCACTATCAACTTCATTCATAAATTTATTCGCAGCACTTAAATTTTCAGTAATTATTCCATCTGTATGTTTTGAACTGAATTTTCTAATATGGGTAATTGCCTCATCAAGATCATCAACAATTTTTATCGATAAAATTAAATCTAAATATTCAGTTTGCCAATCTTCTAAAGTAGCCTCATACTTTAAACCTAATTCAACTGATCTTTTATCTCCAATTAATTTAACTTTATTAGAATTAAATAAAGGTATAGCTTTTTCAAGAAAAACTGGTGCAATTTCTTTATGCACTAATAAAGTTTCAATAGCATTACACGCTGCAGGATATTGAATTTTGCTGTCTAGAGCGACTGATAAAGCTACTTCAAGATTTGCCTCATTATCTATGAACAAATGACAAATTCCATCAGCATGTCCTAGGACAGGAATTCTTGTATTCTCTTGAATAAATTTAACTAATTCATTACTTCCTCTCGGAATTATTAAGTTAATATAGTTCTCAAGATTCAACATCGACATACTATCTTTTCTACTTTTAAGTAAGCATATTGCATTCTTATCAATCCCTGATTCAAATAAACCCTCTTGCAGTGCATTAACTATTGCAGTATTTGTTAAATTTGCTTCACTACCGCCCTTTAGTATTACTCCATTGCCTGATCTTATTGCTAAAGCACTAATCTGCATAACGGCATCTGGTCTCGATTCAAAAATGACCCCAAGGACTCCAATTGGAACAGTTTTTCTTTCTAGGACAAGTCCCTTAGAAAGCTCTCTTTTAATTTGTATTTGATTTACAGGATCAGCCAATTCTCCAACTTTTCTTATTCCTTCAATTCCTAAATTTAATTTTTCTTTTGATAATTTTAATCTAAAGAGTAAAGCATTTGAAATTCCTTTCCTTTCTGCATTTTTATAGTCTTCATTATTAGCATCTAAAATTTCTTTAGTATTTTTTTCTAGATAATCAGCCATAAAATTTAAGGCTTTAATTCTAATATGATTTTCAGTTTGACTAACTTTTATTGATGCAAAACGAACTTGATCAGCTTTTTTTAAAAGTTCATTCCCTGGTTGAGGGACTTCAAAGGTATTAGCCATGATAATTATTAATTAATTTAATAGTAATTCAGATTAAAGATTCTTTAAACTAATTTTGTAAGTGACTTAATATCTAAAAAATAATTGAACTTGACTTTTCCAATCCCCATCAGAGTCATAAGAACCTAATAATTCCAAGTTTGGATTGGCCTGAAAAGTCAGAATTCCTAAAGGAGAAAGGTCATCTCTACCTGGAACGGTTTGAAAAGCAAAATTTATTGCATCGGTAATATCAAATCCTAGTTCAGCGACCCAAGCTTGAGAAGAGAATTTCTTATTAGAAGATGACTGTTGATCATTCTCAATATCTAAATTTTCATTGGAAAAAATATTATTAAGAGAATCATTATTTTCTATTAAAGCTGGATATAAAGACAATTGAAATCTTTCACTAAAAGCATTTGCATTATTAAGTTGCGAAATAAATGCCCTATTTATTAAATTTGCAGAGTTACCTCCAATTAAACCAATAATTTGTGATCTATTGTAACTTGGAGTGCTCCTTAATTGAATTCTTTTATTTTCATCTTCAAAAGATAATTGATCTAAAAATCCTTCATAAGAAGCCTCAATTTTAATAAGCCTTGTATTTCCAATTCCAAATGATCCAAAAACACGTGAAGTCTCATCTGCATCAAGATCACTTGCGATATTTGAATCCTGATTATTTTGACTTATAGGTATTATTGAATCTGGAACTTTACTAACTAGTGAAAAGTTAATAAATGGTACTACACCACTTCTTGATGCAAATAAGATATAGTTATCTTTGTTTTTATCAAGCTTAAACGGGGTAGTATATAAATTTGCTCTACCTTTCTCAAGGTAAATAAGGCCTCTAGCATTTAAATCTTTTCCTACACCTCCATTTATATTAAGATCTAACTTGGTATCTAAATAAGCTTGAATTATCTCGGAATATTGAAGTTTGAAATCTGGTCCAAGTTTTAATTTGAGATTATTAAAGCTCAAATTATCAAAATAATTTGGTAAAGTTTCACCTAATAGAACAGAATTCAAAATTGTTTCATTTGAGATTATTTCAATATTATTATTCTTATTCCAAAAGAGTTCTGGCCAATCCTGTTTATATTCTTTTCTTTCAATATTATTATCTATTTTATTATTTTGATTAGGGCTATTAAAATTAATGAATCCATTATTAAGGGATAAATTACCTCCCAAAACAGGATTCTCAAATGACCCACTTAAGCTTATATCTGAATCAACTGAAAAATTAAAATTATCTGAGTTTATATTTAATTTATTTGCTATCAAATTAATTTCTGAATTCTTAAATTCATTCTTTTTATAAAAAGGCAAAGAACCTTTAATAAAAATATTTCCAGAATTTTTGGATTTTGCCTTTAGATTTTTAATCTCTAAATAATCAAAATCAAATATTATCAAGCTATTAATATCTTTTATTATATTGTTATAAAAATCAATTTCAGAATCTTTTATTACGATAAATCCATTTAGTATTGGTTTATTAATCTTACCTTTTATTATCAATCTAAGATTAATATCACCTTCTTTAAAGGAAAAGTAATCATCAGCAAAAATATCAATTAAATCAATAAATTTTCCATTTCCAATCAATCTTAAATCCAAGTTATCTTTTTTGTTTATTGGTATTTTGCCTTGAATATTTATTGGGATTTCTGAGTCATTTACAAGCAAGGAAAAATCAATATCAAAAATAGATTTGTTAAATTCAATAAGTCCTTTATCAAAAAATATTTTGTTGTTTTTTATTGATGAATTATTTGAGTAAATTTCACTAGAAAAAGATTTTGTATCAAGATTATAAATTAAATTCATATCCAACCCACCAATGAAATCTATTGGACGTTTTAAAAATATATTTGCAGTACTTAATGGAATTTTTTTAATTCTTAAAGAACCATTACCTTTTAATAAACCTCCTTCCAAAGCTATAGAAAATTCCTCTTTATTATTTTTGTTATCGTCTTTAGAGACAGTTAGATAGCCATTTAGTTTTGCGTTTAATTTATAGTTTTTTGGTCTATCCCCTTTAATAGTTACTTTTGCATTATATCTACTACTGAATTTATTGAAATACTTTCGCAAGTTGAATTTGTCATCTAAAGCGATATTATTTTCAATAAAGTTATTTATAAAGTCGATCCTCTCTTTAAAAGAATAATTATTTTTATTTATCTCCAAATCTTCCAAGATATTCGATCTTTTTGTTGGAATAACTTTCTTATTATCAAAATTAAAAATATCAACTGCCGTAAGGATCGTCCAACTAGTTGTTATATTCTTGAAGTCTAAATTAATTGAATCATTTTTATTTGGATTGTATTCGACTTCGATAACTCCCCCATCAATTGGATAAAGTGATGAGTTGACATAAAAAGAATTATCTTGGAAGCTAAAGTCAAATAATGAATTGGCTAACTTTATATTTCTATATTTACCTAAACTCCAAGCTAGTCGCCCTTCAAGATAAGACTGATCATAAGATATTGATCCTGCACCATTAATAATTCCATTAATTCTATCGAATTGATTATTTTTTAAAGACAATTCAAGTTCATCAATAGGGAAATTATCAGCGCTCCAAATATACTTATTATCCTCTTTAAATATTCCTATACTCCCTTTACTAGAGTTGAATACCCTACTAAAAGTTAAATTATCTAATTTAAGTTCAGAATTAAACTTCACTGAGAGGAATGAAGGAATTGGAGAATATCTATTTCTCATATTTAATAGAAAATCATTATTATCATTTATGATCTCACCCTCCCATATTTCTCTAATACGAATCCCTTTGTAGTGCGGATAATCAACATTAAAGTTGATCGAAATATCAGGATCACTAATTTTCCCTTTTAATTCTCCTTTAGCAGTAATGAAACCCCTTATATCATTTTTTCGAAAGATATTTAGATTAGATAATTGAGTTCTATTTATTTTGAAACTAGAATAAATATTCCCAAAATTAACACCTCTCTTATCAAACCAATAAGGAATATTTCCTGATAATTTGATATCTGGGTTAAGACTATTAATGTATCCAACACTTCCTTTAAAATCAATATTATTTGAACTTTTGCTTAATGGAACATTTAGATTGAAATTTGAGGTTAAAGTTCCATAATTTAATTTTTCTGAAATTCCTACTAAATTATTATCTTTGCAAAAAAAACTTGTTGAGGCTGAGTTTATATTCTCCGATAAAGCTTCAGATTTTATTTTTAGATTATTAAAAGAAAATCTTCCTTTACAAAATGTTTGCGTTGATGATTTATTAAATTTAATGTTTGACTTAAAAATCCCTTTTTTAAAACTAATTTTTCTGTTCCCAATAATATATTCTGAATTCTGAAGATCTAATCCCCTAGAAAATAATTCAAGCTTTAAGAAGTCTTGCTTTAAATTTGTATTAAATTTAAATTTTAAAAAACCTTTTTCATCAAATTTAGATTTAAGATTTGCAATTATTTGTCTATTATTTTTCTTATAGATCACATTACCTTTTACTTTTATTTTCAATCCTGAATTTTTAAAATTTAGAATTGCATATTTATTTAACTTAATATTTAAGTCAAAATTTGATTTTGATTTTTTTTGTATTCTTGCTTTTTTATTTTTTTTATCCCTTTTTAAAAAATCACTATCTATATTAATTTCAGTTTGCTTTGGTATTACTTTAAAAATCCATTTTTGTTTTAAAAAAGATCTAAAAGGCATAATACCTATATATACATTTTTAGCTGTAATTTCAGAATCTATATTTTTTTTATCAATAATTTTTGAATTACCAATAGCAATACCTAGAAATCTAATCCCTGAATAATCGCCTAAATAAATCTTTTTATTTAAAAATTTCTCAACACTATCTTCAAGATCTGATTTCCTTGAACTATAGTTTACTCTTAAAAAATCATTTAATAAAAGTGTGCCAATAAATCCTAAGGATAAAAACATCCCTAAAAATAGAATTTTTATATTTAAATTTAGAGATCTAATTTTTTTCAAGTTAGAACCCAAAAATAAGGTAGGCTTACAAAATATAAGAAATTAATTAGGTCAAAGCCAGTAAATGTCTTTTTTTGAACTATTAGAGAACACGCCCAAAATTTTTGGACTCATTGGAATATTCCTTTTCATATGCTCAATAACTGCTTTTATCTTTAATTTTGGGTTTAAATTCCGAATAATAGGAGCAACAATTTTCTCATTATTACTCTCTTTAAGTAGTTGGGCATTTATACAAAGTTATACTGAAAAAGTAGTAATAGAAGATGCAAGATACGTCCCAATTGTTTATGACAACGGGTTCGATTTGATTATCGCTAAAGCAGAGGAAGACTTTCCAAAAGAGTCTATTCAACCAACTTTAGAGGAATTATCAGAGAACCTCAGAAAAGGTAGCAGGTCGGGTGCGAATGTAAAAATAAAGATAAGAAAACTTGAAAAAATTTCAGATGGTATAAGTAAACCTGTTGTAATTGGAGAAGTTCAGAAAAATGTCAAAATGAATTAGTCTCTAAAATAATGCAAAGCAAAACCTTTTTAGATTTTTTGCCAATAAACTTTAGGCATGAGAAATCTTTTTTTATTCAAAATAATTTAATTGATTTCGAGGTACTTGGTAATCTTTCAGACATAGACATAAATGAGATTCAAAGAAAATCTCCACTATGTACATTAAATAATTTAAAAAAAATTAGAGCTATAGCTATTTTTAAAAAGGAAATTGGAATTTCTCCACCGCAAGCATATCTACTTTTACATTGCGGTATTAGTTCTACAAAATCATTATCACTATCTACTCCTTACGAATTAGAACTTAAAATTGGGAGACTAGAAAGAAGCCTTAGAGTAAAAACTAAGACAGATATAACTTTTACCCTCTTAAAAAAATGGATTACAAGAGCCAAACAAATTTATAAATCCATTTGAAATTGTGGTTAAAAAATTTTTTTAATGTAGAATTTAAAAAAAGTGAGCAATAATGAAATCTTTCTTATTTTTATTATTTTTATTTTCAAACTCTTTATATCCAGTTTTTGGTCAATCTAACTTATTAGAAAGCGTAAAAAAGAATCCAGATGAAGCAATGAATATTTGTAATAAGTTTAGAGAGTTTAATTCAAAAGGTATTTCAGCTAGTTCAGATAAAGCTATAGAGTTTGTATCAAAAAAAAATAATTTAACTCCAGTGAACGCAGAGATCTTTTCTATTTATGTCATCGGACTGCACTGTCCAGATATTATCTAAAGCTTATATGTATGGTTCACGATGGTTTGACAAGTCTCTTGAACTTCGAGATGGGATCAGACTGATTTCAAGGATTTGGTTACCTAAAGGTAATGGGCCATGGCCTGCATTATTAATGAGACAACCTTATGGAAGAGAGATAGCTTCAACAATAACCTATTCTCACCCTGAATGGTGGGCTTCAAAAGGGTATATGGTAGTAATTCAAGATGTTAGAGGGATGGGCGCTTCTGAAGGAGACTTTAATGGTTTCACACAAGAAGCGAGCGATACTTCAGAAACACACGAATGGGTAAGGTCCCTCAAAGAATGTAATGGAAAACTTGGCTTATATGGTTTTTCATATCAAGGATTTACTCAACTAACCGGTGAATCAAATTCAAATCCCCCCGACTGTTTATCTCCAGCAATGACTGGGATGAGTGTTAAAGATCATTGGTGCTCAGATGGAGGAGCATATTGGTGGCATAACAATATTGCTTGGGGATTGCAAATAGCAGCATTAAAAATGAAAAAAGAAAATAATTTATTTGAGTGGAAAAAGATAAGATTAGCCCTAGAAAATAAAAGCTATCTAATTGAAGGAATTGATATTTTAAAAAAATATGATCCTAATAACTTTGTTTTGCTATGGCTTAAAGATTTGGAAAAAGATTACCCTTTTGAAGAATTCAAGCCGATTTCAACATGGATTAAACAACCTATGTTGATTATTGGAGGACTTTGGGATCCACATTTAAAAGGTGCATTTGATCTTTATAAAAAATCTAAAGAGGCAGGAGGTAGTCCAGAGATACTTGTTGGAAATGCCACTCATCTAAATTGGTGGGAGGGTTCACAAAAATCTTTATTAAATTTTTTTAATAAACATTTAAAATTAGATAAAGGATTAAACTTTGAGAATAATAAAACAGAGCAGAAAATATGGAATATTTCATTAAATAAATGGGACGAATTAGATAATAGATTTTACCCTGAATTTATTTTCGGGCTCAAAAGCGATGGCGCAGCAAATGTAGAAATTGAAGATGGAAGTCTGACCATAGATTCAAAAGGATCCGGATGGTTCACAATTGTTAATGACCCTTGGAGACCCACTCCATCCGACGGTGGTCATTTAGGTCCAAATCCAGGAAAATTTGATAGAAATATTATCGATAAACGTTTGGATGTAGGTGTTTTTCAAACCAATTCTTTTAAAGAAGATCAATATTTCAAAGGAGTTCCCACATTAGAAATCCTTGCAAAAAGTGATCAGCCCAACTTCGATATTTGCCTTGCTTTATCTCTAGTTGAAGACAATGAGAAGGTGAATCAGTTCTCAACTGGATTTTTAAGAGTTAAAAACTCCAAAATAAGTGAAGGATGCATTTATCAAATCAAAATGCAGCCAACAAATATTTGTTTAATAAAAGGTAGCAAGCTTCGATTATCTATATCCGCAGCAGCTTATCCTGCTATTGGAGTTAATCCTGGATTTGGAGCGTGTAATGTTGGAGCACCTTCAGCAAATCATAGAATTATTACTCTTAGTTTTATCCTTAATAAAACATTTATGAAAATGACCCCTTTTTTTTAATAAATAATTATTTTTTTGATTAATAATTTGATATTATAAACCCTTAATATTTAGTGTAATGATAGAGACAAATCAAGCAGACTGGATCAAATCAGAAGCTGACAACCTAGAAAATTGTTGTAATGATAATCCATTAAAAATATTAGGTCCTCATTTTTATAAACAGCAATGGGTAATAAGGGTATGGATGCCTGAAGCAGATGAAGTTAAAATTAAATTTAAAAATAATGTTTATAAAGCTAAAAGCATAAACCATAAATGGCTTTTTGAAGCAATCCTGCCTGAAAATCCAAATTCTAATTACGAAATAAATATTTCAAGAGGAGGGATCACTCATACACAACAAGACCCTTGGTCTTATGGAGAGGAGTGGATGGGAGAGGTTGATAGGCATCTTTTTGCGGAAGGAAATCATCATCATATTTGGAAAAAAATGGGCGCACATCTTATTGAAACAAAGAATAAAAAGGGAGTCATGTTTTGCCTTTGGGCTCCAAATGCAAAATCAATCTCGATAATTGGAGATATAAATTCGTGGGATGGAAGACATCATCCAATGCAAAAAAGATTAGGGGGTATTTGGGAACTATTCATGCCAATAATGGAAGAAGGAGATACTTATAAATATGAAATAAGAACACAACAAGGTCATATTTATGAAAAAGCTGATCCATATGGTTTCCTTCATGAAATTAGGCCTCAAAATGGTTCAATAGTTTCAAAATTGAATAACTTTAATTGGGAAGATAGTTCTTGGATTACAAACAGAGATTCTTCTAGTCAAATTGACAAGCCAATATCAGTTTATGAGATGCATTTAGGAAGTTGGCTCCATGAATCAACAGATAATAAATATTTTGAAGAAAACGGGGATCCTAGAGAACCAGTACCCGCTGCAGAGTTAAAACCTGGAACAAGATTTTTAACTTATCCAGAATTAACCGAAAAACTTATCTCTTATGTAAAAGAGAGAGGATTCACTCATATTGAATTAATGCCAATATCTGAACATCCTTTCGATGGTTCATGGGGATACCAGGTTACTGGGTGGTATGCTCCTACAAGCAGATTTGGCACTCCAAATGAATTTAGAGAGTTTGTAAATAAATGTCATAAAGAGGGCATAGGTGTAATTCTTGATTGGGTACCTGGTCATTTCCCAAAAGATAAACATGGTCTAGCCTTTTTTGATGGTTGTCACCTTTATGAACATGGAGATTCACGCATAGGTGAACACAAAGAATGGGGAACTTTAATATTTAATTACAGCAGAAACGAAGTAAGAAATTTCCTAGTAGCCAACCTAATTTATTGGTTTGAAGAATTTCATATTGATGGTATACGAGTAGATGCTGTAGCTTCAATGCTGTACAGAGACTATCTACGCCCTGATGGAGAATGGATACCTAATGAGAATGGTGGAAATGAAAATATAGAAGCTGTTAAATTTCTCCAACAAGCTAATCATGTACTCTTCCAACATTTCCCTGGTGCACTATCCATAGCTGAAGAGTCAACCACTTGGCCAATGGTAACCAAACCAACAGACATGGGAGGATTAGGGTTTAATTTGAAATGGAATATGGGCTGGATGCACGACATGCTCGATTATTTTGAGATAGATCCTTGGTTTAGACAATTCCATCAAAATAGCGTGACTTTTTCAATAACATATAACTATACAGAGAACTTTATGCTTGCTCTCAGTCATGATGAAGTTGTCCATGGGAAAAGTCATCTTCTACATAAAATGCCAGGCGACGACTGGAAAAAATACGCAAATACTAGAGCTTTACTTTCCTATATGTGGACCCATCCAGGTAAAAAAACGATATTTATGGGAATGGAATTTGGACAAAGACAAGAATGGAATGTTTGGGATGATCTTCAATGGGAATTATTGGAATTTGAACCTCATAAAGGTATAAGAAACTTGGTTGATGATCTTAATTTACTTTATAAAAATGAACCTGCGTTATGGAAAAATGACTTTGATCCTTATGGATTCCAATGGATTGATTGTAATGACAAATCTAATTCAGTAATAAGTTTCATGAGAAGAGAAAACGACACCAACGAGTGGCTTGTTATAGTTGCGAACTTTACACCTAATACACATGGATCATATAAAGTGGGTGTTCCTGTAGAAGGATTCTATAAAGAGATATTTAATTCAGATAGCTCGAGATACGGAGGCAGTAACAAAGGTAATATGGGAGGTAAAGAAACTATAAATTACAATATTCATAATTATCAAAATGCCCTAGATATTGCTTTACCTCCATTAAGCGTAAGTATCTTTAAACATCAATCAATCCAAAAAATAAATAAGTAAGAAGTTTCATTTAACTTAGTGCTTCATATAAATGTTCATATAACGCTTTTGATCTGCTTTACATTGTAAGATTTTTAAGTTGGAATTTTTAATTTTTAAAAAACATATCGAATTGAAAAATGGGAGAAAATTTACCACTACTACTTTCTGCCGCATTAGGTAAAAGTGTAAACAGGCCTCCAGTATGGATGATGAGGCAAGCAGGAAGATATATGAAAATCTATAGAGATTTGAGGGAGCGTTACCCAAGCTTTAGAGAGAGGTCTGAGAATCCAGAACTATCATATGAGATATCAATGCAGCCTTTTCATGCTTTCAAACCAGATGGTGTTATCCTTTTTTCAGATATTCTCACACCTCTTCCAGGGATGGGCATAAATTTTGAAATAATAGAAAGTAAAGGTCCAATAATTGAGGAACCAATAAGAACACTTAGCCAGATAGAAAATTTAGAAGAATTAAATCCAAGTGAGAGTTTGAGCTTTGTGGGGAAAGTTCTTTCTTCATTAAAAAAAGATGTGAATAATGAAGCAACAGTTTTAGGTTTTGTTGGCGCACCTTGGACTCTTGCTGCATATGTAGTTGAAGGTAAAAGCAGTAAAAATTACTCTTTAATAAAATCAATGGCTTTTAAAGAACCAAATTTGCTTCACAAACTTCTTGATCATTTTGCAAAATCTATTGGTGAATATCTCAAATATCAAATAAACTCTGGAGCGCAAGTAGTACAAATTTTTGATTCATGGGCAGGTCAACTAAGCCCACAGGATTATGATATCTTTGCAGGCCCATATCAAAAAAAAGTTATTGAAATTGTAAAAGAAGAATACCCTGAAACGCCAGTTATTCTCTATATTTCAGGTAGTGCTGGAGTAATCGAAAGAATGGCAAAAACTGGCGTAGATATAATTTCATTAGATTGGACAGTAGATATTGAGGAGGCTTGTAAAAGAATTCCTAAGGAGATTGGAATACAAGGCAATGTTGATCCTGGAATTTTATTCGGAAACAAAGAATCAATAAAAGAAAGAATAGATAATACTTTTAATAAAATCAAAGACAGAAAATATATTCTTAATTTAGGTCATGGGATTTTGCCAGGCACTCCAGAAGAAAATGCCCAAACGTTTTTTGAACATGGAAAAAAACTCACTTACTAGTAAAAATCTTGGCATATAAAAACTTATTAATAACAGGTGCAAATGGATGTGTTGGCCGTTATTTAGTTGATTGGTTTTTGAAAAACACAAAATTCAGGCTTTATCTTATGGTAAGAGATAAAAGTAAGTTACCAATTTCTATTCAAGAGAATAAAAAAGTCAAATTAATAGTATGTGATATCAGAGAATCAAA
Source organism: uncultured Prochlorococcus sp. (assembly GCF_902626525.1). Taxonomy (GTDB): domain Bacteria; phylum Cyanobacteriota; class Cyanobacteriia; order PCC-6307; family Cyanobiaceae; genus Prochlorococcus_A. The sequence continues at coordinate 7,209 of NZ_CACOFR010000010.1, read as the reverse complement.
TAGATATAAAAAGGAAATTAGACAAATTAATTATCTAATACATACAGCTACTGCATGGGGAGATCCAAGAAGAGCCTATGAAGTAAATATTAAAGCTTTTGAGAAATTACTTGAAATGCTTGATGTTAAAAAGTTAGAAAAGATTATTTATTTTTCAACAGCAAGCATTCTTGATACAAAAACAGAATTAATGAGGGAATCTTTGATTTATGGAACAGAATACATACAAACAAAATATGAATGTTTCCAGAGACTAAAAGAAAGCTCATTTGCAGAAAAAACATTCACTATTTTTCCCACCTTAGTATTTGGAGGAAATCTTGGTAATAAAAGTAAATATCCAGTGAGCTATTTAACTAGTGGACTCAATGAAATTGGGAAGTGGCTTTGGTTAGCTAGATTTTTAAAAATTGATTCCAAATTTCATTTTATACACGCAAATGATATCGCTCAAATTTGTGGGTTTCTAATTAAAAATTATAAAAAAGAGCAATACAAAGGCTTCAAAAAATTTGTACTGGGTCAAAAATTCATTTCAATTGACGAAGTCATAATTACTCTTTTAAGAAGAAATAATATGAAGAGATATTTTGCAATACCACTTACCAAAAAAATTCTAAAAATATTATTAAGAATTCTTCCCATCCAAACCACTCCATGGGATAGCTTTAGTATCAAAAAATATGACTTTAATCATGTTCCCATCACTAATCCTGAGACTTTCAAACTTAAAAGTTATGCCAAGTCACTAAATGATATTTTTAGGTTGTCAAAGTTACCAAGCTGTAATAACAATTAAAACTCTCGCAGTTAGGTTACTAAAGCCTTGTAATATATTATGTATACAAGTAAATTTTAATTATGTTACGTTCAATCTTTGCGGGATTTTTCGCAATAGTTTTAACTCTAAGTCTAGGTATTTCAACAGTTTCAGCTAAAACTGTTGAAGTCAAACTTGGTACAGATGCTGGAATGCTGGCGTTTGAACCAAGTACATTAACGATAAGTGCTGGAGATACAGTTAAATTTATCAATAATAAACTTGCTCCTCACAATGCTGTTTTTGATGGACATGAAGAATTAAGTCATGCAGACTTAGCCTTTGCGCCAGGAGAATCTTGGGAAGAAACATTTGATACTGCTGGAACTTATGACTTCTATTGTGAGCCTCATAGAGGTGCTGGAATGGTAGGAAAGGTTATTGTTGAATAAATTTTTTAAATTAATTTATCTTTTAACTTAATACTTCCTAAATTCATACTTAAAATTTGATTAATGAAAATAGTTCCAAGCGAATTTTCAAATTCTGCTTGGGACTGTTTTATTTTTGCTAAAGAAATTTCTTATAAAAATCACCAACAGAACGTAGACTCTGACAACTTATTATTAGCTCTTATAAAAAAAGACTACGTTTCACAAAAGATATTAGAAAAAAATAATGTAAATATTAAAGAGATAGAAGAAGAAATAATGTCTTCATTAAATTCGAAGGCAAAAATGAAAGCCAAACAAGATAATTTATATGTTGGTGATACTTTATATAAAATATTTTCAAAAGCGAATGATATTAAAAACACTTTAAATGATGTAGTGATATCAACAGAACACTTAATTTACGGTTTCACTTATGATAATAAATATGGATTTAAACTCTTAAATCAAAAAGATATTCCAGAATTTCTTGAAACAATAAAGAAAATGAAGTCTGATCCAGCAGTTAAAAGTGAATTTGATACCTCTAATGAGTCTTTAGATAAATATGGTATTGATCTAACCCAATCAGCAAAGAATGGAATTTTAGATCCAGTAATTGGTAGAGATGAAGAGATTAGAAGAACAATTCAAATATTAAGTAGAAGAACAAAAAATAATCCAGTTCTTATTGGAGAACCTGGGGTTGGTAAAACGGCAATAGTGGAAGGGTTATCTCAAAGAATAATAAATGGAGATGTACCTTCTTCACTACAAAATAGGCAACTAATTTCATTAGATATGGGTTCGCTTTTAGCTGGGGCAAAATACCGTGGAGAATTTGAAGAAAGAATAAAAAATGTCCTAAAGATAGTCAAGGAATCAGAAGGTAAAATCATTCTTTTTATTGATGAAATTCATACAGTAGTTGGTGCAGGCGCCAGTGGAGGCTCTTTAGATGCAAGCAACCTATTAAAACCTATGCTTGCAAGGGGTGAACTTAGATGTATTGGTGCTACAACCATTAATGAACATAAACAAAATATAGAAAAAGATCCCGCTCTAGAACGCAGATTTCAAAAAATAAAAATCGATGCTCCTTCAATAGATGATACTGTCTCAATATTAAGAGGATTGAGAGAAAGATACGAAGTTCATCATAGTGTAAGAATTTCTGACAATGCATTGGTTGCAGCTGCCACCCTTAGCGAAAGATATATTAATGATAGATTTCTTCCTGACAAAGCAATAGATCTAATCGATGAGGCAGCCTCAAGATTGAATATGGTAATAACTTCCAAACCTGAAGAAATTGATGAAATTGATCGAAAAGTTTTACAATTTGAGATGGAAAAATTATCTTTAAAAAGAGAAACAGATGATTTTTCTATAGAAAGATTAAAAAAAATTAATAATGAACTTATTTCTCTTAAGGATAGACAGTCCGAATTAAGCGCTCAATGGAAAAAAGAAAAAGATGAAATTGATGAGATTAGCACCATAAAAGAAGATATTGAATCTATTCAATTACAAATAGATCAAGCTAAAAGGAGTTTTGACCTGAATAAAGCAGCAGAATTAGAATTTGGAACTTTAAATTCTTTGCAAAAAAAATTGAAAGAAAAAAGTGAGTCCTTAGTTAATTCTCATAAAAAAGGAGAAACTAATCTTTTAAGGCAAGAGGTAACTTTTGACGATATTGCAGAAGTTGTCTCAAAGTGGACCTCTATTCCAGTGCAGAACTTAAATCAGTCAGAAAAAGATAAGCTCTTAAGCCTCGAGTCTATCCTTAAAGAAAAAATTATTGGTCAAGATAGTGCAATTAGTGCAGTTGCCGATTCCATTAAGAGATCAAGGACGGGGCTAAATGACCCAAGCAAGCCATTAGCCAGTTTCCTTTTTTTAGGTCCAACTGGTGTTGGGAAAACAGAGCTTAGTAAAGTAACAGCAAAAATTATATTCGATTCAAATTCTTCTATTACAAGATTGGATATGTCTGAATATATGGAGAAGCATTCAGTTAGCAAAATTATAGGTGCACCTCCTGGATATTTAGGCTTCGAATCAGGTGGTCAATTAACAGAAGCTGTGAGAAAAAATCCTTATTCATTGATACTTCTTGATGAAATAGAAAAAGCTCACAAAGATATCTTAGATATTCTTTTGCAGGTTCTTGATGATGGAATCATTACGGATGGTCAAGGTCGCACAATCAATTTCAAAAATTCAATCATTGTTCTCACGAGTAATTTAGGGAGTCAATCAATAAATGATTTATCTGTTAGAAAAGAAGATACAAATGAAATCAAGAAAGTTATAGATTCTGAACTTAAAAAATTTTTCAAGCCTGAGTTTTTAAATCGACTTGATGAAATAGTAATTTTTAATAATTTAGAATTAAATGATATAAAAAAAATTGCAAAAATTCAGCTTCAAAATTTAGAAAAAAGACTTAATAAAAAAAACTTGAAATTTAAAATCACGGACGAGGCCATTAATCAACTGGTCCAAAATAGTTTTGATTATGTCTATGGCGCAAGGCCTTTAAAAAGAATCATTCAGAAACAAATTGAGACAAGAATTTCAAATAATATATTGAATAATAATTATCTTTATAAAGATGAGGTTAATATCTATTTGCTTAATGGAGAAATAATTGTTGATTAAAGATCTTAATTAAAGAATTTCAATTGACTTGCAATTTTAAAGCTTTAATCTAAGATTCGAACCACTCAGGGATTTTCTCATAACTTGCTTTATTAAATTTATTTTCTTTTGATTCTGTTTTCCAACAACATGTTCTTCCTTTATCCTTATCCTTCAAGTATTCATTAGCCCAATTCCAAATCAGTTCAGAAGTGAACTCCATCCCCACATTTTCCATAATTCTCAAATCTAAAGCATCTAATTTATGTAATTTTTCCCAGTAATTCAATAAAGGATCATCTTTATTTATCAAAAATGTATGATCAAATTGCTCTTTTAGTCTATTCTCAAGAGGCTTGAGACTTGAAAAATCAACAACAAAACCATTTGTGTCTAATTTTTTTGTAGTAAACCAAAAGGTAAAGGATCTTGAATATCCATGCACAAATCTGCAGTGGCCTTTATGGCGCCATTGCCTATGCGAACAGGGAAAATCCTCATAACTTTTGCTGCATGAAAATTTCAGAGAATGAATACACATCAATAAACTGTTAGGATGATTTTTAGTGAAACACTTTGAGTAGGATTTAGCATACTGAACATAATGACTTATTCAACTAATTTTTCGATAGAAGATCTACGCTTTGATAATTATGGATTAATCCCTGCAATAGCACAAGATTGGCTAGATGGATCAATTCTTATGCTTGCTTGGATGAATAGAGAATCATTGACAAAAACTCTTGAAACAAAGAACGTTCATTACTGGAGCAGATCAAGATCAGAAATTTGGAGAAAGGGCGCAACAAGTGGAAGTACCCAATTGCTTAAGAAGATAAGATTCGATTGCGATAATGATGTACTAATACTTTTAATTGAACAAAATGGTTCAGGAGCATGCCATACCGGCGAAAAAAGTTGCTTCTTCAACGAAATCCAAATTAATCAAAATAATAAAAAAGAGAAAAGAACAACTCCATTTACAAATATTTGCTCTGAATTATTCAATACAATTTATAAAAGATCAATAAATCCTTCAGAGAAAAGTTACACAAATTACTTATTAACTAAAGGTAGTAATACTATATTAAAAAAAATAGGAGAAGAATCCGCTGAATTTATAATGGCTTGTAAAGATAATGACAAAAATTCAATCTCAAATGAAGCTGCTGATTTAATTTATCATTTGCAAGTAGCCCTTATGCACAATGGTGTCGAGTGGAGAGATGTTCTTGCTGTTCTAGAATCAAGAAAAAAAATAAAATAATAAAAATTCTAATTTTTAAATATTATATTTAAAAACTTAAGTAAAATATTTAATAAATCTGATTAATAATTATTAACTAATTATTAATTAATTATTACATGTATGGCTTATTAATGAATTAACTATAAGTTTAATATATCAATAAAGAGGTAAATCGTGAGTTCATTAAGCGATTTTCTTGGTGAAATAGGGCGTCACCAACTTTTAACTCCTGAAAGAGAACTCACTATGGGCAGAAAAGTCCAAGAGATGGTTCTCCTTGTTAATAGATGTCAAGAAGCAGGTGGTAAAGGTTCTGCTTGTGAATATTCCGAAGCCGAGAGGGAAAAGATCAGAATCGGCGAAAAAGCCAAAAATGAAATGATAACAGCTAACCTAAGGTTAGTTGTTAATCTTGCCAAGAGATATCAAGGGAAAGGGCTAGAGTTACTTGACTTGATTCAGGAAGGAACATTAGGCCTCACTAGAGCTGTAGAAAAATATGATCCCTCAAGGGGGCACCGATTTTCCACATATGCTTATTGGTGGATTAGACAAGGATTAAATAGAGCATTATCAACTCAAAGTAGAACAATTAGGATACCTGTAAATATCAATGAGAAACTTACAAAATTAAGATCAGCGAAATCAAAGCTTATGCAACTTAAGGGTATTCCCCCTACTAGCGGTGAGCTGGCTGAAGAAATGAAAATAACTAAGGAGGAGATTGATGAACTCCTCTCTTGTGAATTGAGAAGTATTACTGTAAGTCTTCAAGGTACTGTTAAATCAAAATCAGATCCATCTGAGTTAGTTGATATTCTTCCAAGCGATCAAACTCCTCCAATGGAGTTAGCAGAATTAGCCGAAAGGTCAGCCTCTGCTTGGAAACTCTTAGATAAAGCAAATTTAACTGAAAAAGAAAGAAAGATAGTAAGCCTTAGATTTGGTTTGGACGGTTCAAATGAATGGAGAACTTTAGCTGAAGTTGCAAGACATATGAGTTGCAGCAGAGAATATTGTCGACAAGTCGTTCAAAGAGCTTTAAGAAAACTAAAAAAGGCAGGAATTCAGAATGGATTAGTTGATAGTATAAGCTAAATATTTCCAAACAATCCATTTCAAAATTTCATTTATAAGGATGAAAGAGAATCAAAAAAACCAAGAAAAGATTTATGATGCTGAAGTTTTAGAAAGTTCAACATTTGATGAGAATATCATTATAAAGATTCTTATTAAAGCGGGAAGAACAATTGCCAAACCTGCTTTAGAAGTGTGGGAAATGGCAATAGACCCACTTACACCAGCACAAGTGAGAGTCTCCTTAATGGCTGCGCTGGCCTATCTAATTATGCCATTTGACCTTTTCCCAGACTTCATGCCATTAGTAGGTTTTAGTGATGATTTTGTAGCTCTCACCGCAGTACTTACTTTATGGAGTAAGTATATGACACCTTCAATAAGAGCAAGAGCAGAAAAAAAACTTAATAAGTTATTTCCTTTTTATTAATGAGTAAATTATCCCAACAGGAAGAAAAAGAACTAATATCCTTTATTAAGGATTGGTTGAAATCTCATGGATTTAATCAAAAAGATTTGGCATTTGAATTAAATATTAAATCGAGTAGGACCTCTGAAATTATTTTAAAAATCAAAGAATTATATAAAAAAGGAGGTATTTTTAACATTGCAAAAAATCTTATGAAGATTGAACAAAATTGGTTAAATAATGTCAAAAATGATTATCGTGAGACAATCCAAAAACAACCCTATAATCAATTAGATATCGACTCTTTAGTGAACCAGATAAATCAAGACACCAGTACATAAATATTTTTAGAAAATTATATTTTTAAAAAATTATATTCTTTTTTTTTTTTTTTTTAATTTTATAGGTGCTTTTACTTAAAAAGGCCTAATTCACTACTTTTTTTGTTAGTTTATATTGAGTTGCAATTAAAAAAGGGAATTTTTTCTTGTTTATATTATTATCTATTTTTCTTCCAATAATTATTTTTATTGCACCAATAAATGTAAAAGCTATCCAAGGTAATTTAGATTTATCGAGTGCTCAAACATCTGTAGGTAAAAGATTTGCCAAAGTTTTTTGTGATGCGAAGAGGGAA